>NZ_JAMPJY010000011.1:0-163478 GCF_039961875.1 Trichocoleus sp. ST-U2
TTGTGGATTGCACAACTTCCGTCTCAGCTATCGCTAGCTGGTGACAGCTTAGGGTGAAAGGAATAGAAACGATCCCACTTTTCTCTACAACCTCTTATTTCCGATTAAGTTTATTGTTTAAATCCAACATTTCTCGTTTGGATACATTGCGAGAGCGCAGGTATGTTGCCGCTCCCGCAATTAGTATCTGGTCAGCGGGACCTTCTACCATTAAGTTACAGTTGCCGATAAACGCTGTTTCTCCTACAAAAGCCCCAAAAGCCGATCTGAGCGGCTCGTAGTGATTTTTTGCGGCATCTTTAACAACCCTTGTTCCCTCTTCCTCCACACCTTTCTCTAGAACTCTGATCCGTTGAGAGTGATTCTTGTCAATCAGAAAAGGAGAGTGAGTAACATAGACTACCTGAACTGGATGCCTAGCATCTTGAGGATTTGCGAAAGCCTCAAATATTTTCAACAGATCCTGTTGAGCTTGACTAGATAAGTAAGCATCTGGTTCATCCATCAAAAGGATTTCAGGAGTTGTGTCATGTGGCTCATGAGCACGATACTGAATGTAGTAGCTCAGAAAATATTTGAGTCCGCTGCTACGTTCTGCAAATGAATACTGAGTTCCAGTTCGGTCACGGATTGTGAAAACTAGGTCATGATCTCTAGCTGACAATAGCAAGCAGAACTGACGGTCTTGAACCCACCAACTAGGAAAGTTAAGGCTTTCTGCTAGGTGATTATTGATCATTTTCAAAAGACCCTCAGTATATCCCCCTTTTCCCTCCAGCATGGAATCAGCAAGATTAGACAGAACCTCAGTGTCAACTTTGGCAACTTTACAAATTAGCTTGTAAGCTAGGTCAAATTCTTTTTCTCGTTTCTCAGACTCTTGCTCACTCATTGCAGAGCTTTTTAAAGCAGTAATGAGTGATGTTATAGTTTTACTAAATTCAGAATCTACCTGGTTAACTAATGATTGTTGTTTTATAAACGAATCCGAGTTTTTATGCAAAGTCTCTAACAGTTCACGAATTTTCTTTCTTTGAGATCGTTCCAAAAACTCATATTTTGTCCCCTCTGTTTTTGTTCCCTCTGGTTTTTTTATGCGCTCAATTATTTTTTTAATCGGTACACTATCTGGAAGAGCAATATCTGCTTCAATCCTGAAGGGGTGTGGTAGAATTGAAGGAAAACTTTCTACATTATTCTTGTTGTTTCCTGCTTTGTAGACAGTGTACTTATCTTCTGTATCAGGTAAATATAGAGTCAAATAATCTTTGTTATTCCTAAATATAAAAAAACGATCAAAGATAGTTGCTTCTGGTATTTCAGAAACAGAGCGAACTTTTTTTTGGTCTTCTTCAGATAAATCTGACCATTCAGAGCCGAAATCAGGAAACTTTAACTCACCCTGCTTAACTGTAAAAAATTGTGAATAGCGGCAGAAGTCTTCACGTTTAATTTTTTCACCAGAGATTGCTTTTTCAATAGCACTTAGCAGGTGAGACTTGCCAGACTCGTTTGCCCCTACAATTGTTGTTACTTTGGGATCAATCGGAACTTGAACATACGGGTACCACATCCCATCCATCATCTCCCAAGGTTTAGGCTTTACTCTGGGGTCGAGCTTCCTAATATAGTCGTAATTGAACGATTTGTAGAAGCGAACAAAGATGGATTTAAGACGCATAATTTTTTAAGCAGGTACTGGGTGTATCTGAGTTACAAAAATCGTAACATGCAGATAGACAATCATGCTACAGAAAGTAGATAAAGCTCTAGGGCACACACCACCAATTCAAAGGAGTGATCGCATCGTCTCCAACCACCCACAAACTCAGCTGAAAAAGTGACAATCAAGCTATAACTAGCAAACGATAAAGTCATGGCTGAAGTAGAAATCTACAGCGCAAGCGTGTGTCCCTATGCCCATCGAACGCGGTTGGCGCTGCTTGAGAAAGGTGTAGAGTTTAAACTGATCGAGATTGACTTGCAAAATAAGCCGGAGTGGTTCGCAGATATCTCGCTTTATGGCAAAGTCCCAGTCATTAAATACGGTAGCGCTGCGTTTGAGAATCCACTATCATCTCTTTTCGAGCCACAGTCGCAATTTCCCTAACTGGAAGATTTCTTTAATAAATAATGTTCTACCGTCCCTTTGTCATCTTGATAAGTCTTTGAGTAATTTTCGTCGATGTAAGTGTTGAATTGACTGTTACTCTTAAATGTTTCAATCCATCTTCCCAAGACAATTTGTTCGGGACGATACTTTTTCAAAACAGCAATAATATCATCGAAAGTCAAATTTCCCGATTTAAATCGTTTATCTGACATAACGGCAAGTTCTGGAGGAACCGGCAAACCCGCATAAAAAGCGTATATGGGACGATCCGTGAATATCCATTGAGTGGAATCCTTGTGTTTCAACACTAGATTCATAACTTCAAGACTTTTGGGTGGTCTTCCTTTAGGCTTAGCAGGAATCGCAATCATAGAGACAATCAAAAGTGCTGTGGCTAAGAGGGGAAAAATTAGCTTTTTGAAGTTTAAAGATTTTGGATTAGAATTCCACCCTTCTGGAAAAAAATTAATTACTAAAGCAACTCCATAGCCAGCTAACCAGCAGATGGGAATCGCCAGTAAAGGATAGTAGTGATACCAAACAGGTTTATGCTTGAGGAGAATTAGGCTAGCAGTCACTAGCCATGTTATAGGAAAAATCCCCTCTCTTTGTTTTTTAAATAAAATTGCTAGACTACCAATGAATGCCAAAAATACATAGTCATAGTCTTGATAAAGAAAGTAAGGTAAATTTTCAATATTATTAAAGGTTGTTGATTGACCTTGAACTTTCTCTCCCAAGTGTGCTTGAACTAGCTGTTCATAATTAAAAGCTTGAAAAATTAAGCTAACTCCTAGATAGATAACTGCAATAAAAATTAACCATAAAAGCAGAGGAGATAAAACAGAGGACGGAAAGAAGTTTTTTGATTTACTTCCCTCCGGTTCTCGGAGTTTAAAATCCAGCAGATAAAAAATCATTAAAGGAACCAGAAATATAGTAAATAGTTTCGTTTGCAAAGATACTGCTAAAACGGCTCCTGATAAAATAATGAAATGTTTACGACGCTGCCGTTTGTAGAGAGTTAGCAAATAAACAGAGAGCATTGCCAGAGATAAAGAGGGAATCCCAATCATCACGGAAATGCTGAGTCTAAGAAATAACCATGAAGTGAAGAGTAATACTGTAGCGACAAAGGCAGGTATTCTTCCTAAAGAGAAGCGTATAATTTGATAAAAAGACCAGATTAGAAGTGCTGAAAAGAGTATAACCAACACCCGTGCCGCAAAAACTGAATATCCAAATATATTAAACCAGTAGGATAAAAAGACGGTGAATAGAGGTGGTTGATCGTTCCATATCTGCGTATATAGAGAAAAGCCTTGGGAGTATAAAAGCGCTTTTATTAAATTTAATCCCTCGTCATAATCAAATTCAAAGGCTTGTTGAACTGGTCTGATGGCAAGTACGAAGCCAACATAGAGAAATAGTATGAGTAAATGAAAAAAGATATTCTTTAAATGGGTCATGTTTAATAAAATCTTCAATTTTATAGGCGGCGCTCGCCTAAAATCAATAATTAATGAGAAGCTAATGGTAAATGGAGAGGATATTTTTAATACATTTTAAAAAGTAATTGCACTTCGGAACCCCACCCTAACCCTCCCCGTTTACGGGGAGGGAGAAAGGAGAAAGGGAGAAATCCTAGCTGAGGATGGGTTATATAAATTTTCACAAGAGAGATGCTCCCAATTAAATAGCTAGCAGACAAACCTTATGTAGGTTTTTATGTAATAGGTGAAATTAGTCAAGCGTTTATATTATGTATCTGACCTTATTACCTCGACCTCACCAATGATTGCTTGGGTTCCTGGGGAATTTCCGACCGCATCACGGACTTCCAATGCTTGTCCGTTGCTGGGCGAATACCACCCTACCTCAAGACGGTAGCGATTAGGTGGTGTACCGGGTGTAACTGTAAGTTTATGGACATCCCGTAAGACTGTCCCTGAAGTTACTTGATCTGTGAAAAAATAACCATCCAGCGGACGTGCATCGGAACGGTTTTGCAGGTTTCCTTGCGTGTCGCGCAGACTGATGTTAATGGTCATATCAGGGGGCATCGGTGCTAAAAATTTCCAGTAGAATGTCACTACCAGCGCTTCATCGGGCAAGAGTTTAGAAGTATTCAGGTCATAACCGAGCAATTGTACCTGCTTGCCAAAAGACAAAGAAAGCGGAACCTGAATGCGTTCTAAATCCTCCAGTAAAGGCACCGGGCCAGGATACACTCGTGCATAGTCAATATCGTGCAATCGTGCCGCATATAACGGTTGCTGAGGGGCAAAGTAAGCGATCGCTTTTGGTTCTGGCAACTGACGCTGGAATTGGTTGTAGTACAATACCACGCGATTCGCTGTCGTCCAAGGCTGGGGATCGGGCAGGATATCTTTTTCGATCGGTAAAGTTTGACCGTGAAAATAGGCGGCAAATGAGGAACTATACCAACTGGCGACTTTGATTTCTTTCGCATTCGGTGACTGGTTCAACCATTTAGCGGCTAAGTCCAGACCCTCGCCTTGACCCATCATAAATATATGTTTGGCAGCACGCGAACCGCCCAGCAAAGGGTTGTAATAGCTTAGGTAATAAGGATAGTAAGGTACAAGGACGATAAGTTGTAATCCGAAAAGCGCGATCGCTGTGGTTACGCCTCGGTTGATTCCCCATTTACCGAAGCGACGCCGCAGTGCCTCCGCGCCGCGTCCGACCCAAATCATCATTTCTAGCCAGCCAACCGCAGATAGCAGTGCTAGCACTGGCAAGAAAAGGTTAATGTAACGGTCAATCTTACTGTCGCTGACTGAGAGGATCAGCAGCACGCACAAGGGAATTAAAGCGAGTGCTGTTACTTCCGGCATCTTCTTTTGGTGACGCCGCAGCTTGGGGATTAGCAATATCGCTAAAAATACCAGAAACCCCACTTGCAGCACGGGAGAGAGACGATACGCCAGCACTAGCGGATAAAAAAGTAGTCCCGGCGAATCAGTGATTTGCCCTAAAAAGAAAAGTACGCCTCTGGCTGACTCTTTCAACAGACCTTTATAAATCTGCGCCACAACATAGGAGGGGGACACCCACATCGCAGGCCAAATTAGAACGATTGTCCCTAAAATGCTCAATCCCCACCACCTGAAATCCGCCAACTGCCGCTTCCAACCCCTTTGAGGAAAGCGGGTTCGCCAGATTCCCGACTCAATTAGCACGATCCAGAGGGCAACAGCAGGCAAGATAAATAAAGCTGTCACTTTTGTCGCTGTCGCCAGTCCCATAAATACCCCAGAGGCGACAAGCAACTGGCGACGATAGCGGTAGCGATCGCGTAGCGGCGCTGATGCGCTTAGCAAATCGCTCCGCAAGTAAAGTAAAAACAGCAGCAACGCCAAAATACTAAAATCCGCCATCAGCGCGTCAGTAGTGAGGTAGCGCTGATAAGCTAAAAAGAAGGGTTCTAGTAGCAGTAGGCTAAGAGAGCATAGCGCGACGGATTGCCCCAACAGCCGCTTCGTGAGGATATAAAAACTTACCATACACGCTGAAGCGATCGCACCCTGTAGCAAGCGCGGCAGCACGTAGAAGAGGATGGGGAACTGAACTTGGTTGAAACAGGCATCCAGGTCTAGTGGCTGATTCAGACCTAGCAAACTTGGGAAGTGCTTTTGCAACCGACAATTCGCTAACATACTGCTGCCAATCACCCACATATTGGTGACGCCTGGATGATGACGGCGATAGGTGCCAGTTAAATCTCCCTCCAGCAAGTTCTGTATAAAGGTGCTACCGCGAGTCATCCACAGCACTTCATCAGAATTGATGGGAACGGTAATTGCCAGGATGCGTAGCGTCAGCGACACCAGAAAGATGCCGAGCAAAAGAGGAGAGCCTTTTATTTTGATCAATAGAAGTATGTGACTTTAAATTAATAGCCCATTCTCCGACTTTTAGAGGCTGTTTGTAAACATCGGTGAGCAGATAGCCTTGATCTAGCAGTTCTATATAATTCCGAAATGCGAAATCCCCGGATTCTTCAAGAATTCGGGGATTTAAAACTGTTAGGCTCTCATACCTTAAATAGGATTGCCCTATTAAGCTTGATTCGTGATAAAAAAAGTTTACTTCCCAGACAACAGTAACTCTATCACTTCAAACGCCCAGAACGTAGGATGCTTACAATTAGCCACAAACCCAGGAAGCTAGCAGCAGCAAATAAACCATTGCTTAATAAAGATAGCCCCCCTCCTGTTTGAGCATTGCTGGAGATAATCGCCGCTCCGATAATTAGGGAACCCACGACAACACTAAAGGAAAGGCGGTTAGCAGAGTTCTCCAAACTGCGACGAAATGGAACGATGTCTGGCATCTTGATATTCCACTTCAACGTTTCAGAAGTGATTCTTTCGAGCAGCAACTCCACTTGGCGGGGAGATTCCAAAGACAAACTTTTAATATCTAAAGCTGTTCTCAGCAAAGCTTGTAACGGGTCATCCCCGAATAATTGACGCCGGAATAAATCGGTCATCAAAGGCTTAATTTCCTCGATGAGATTTAAGTCTGGGTCAAATAAATGCCCTGTTCCCTCTAAATTTGCTAGCGTTTTTGAATATAATCCCATATTGCTAGGCAACCGGATTTTATTGTCGCGGGCGACTTGCAACACTTCATAAAAAACTTGACTCAAATTGATTTGTGACAGACTCAGGTTGTAATACTTTCGCAACAGCTTTTCAAAGTCACTTTCTAACTTTGCTAAATTTGCTGGTTGAGCCGATTCAGCTAATTGCAAAGTCAACTGACTACAGCGACGGGCATCAATATTTGCGATCGCTAACAGCATCTCCGTTAAAATCTGCTGAGTCCGGGGGTCTAGTCGCCCGATCATCCCAAAGTCAAGCAGCGCTACGCGACCATCTCTCAGATAAAAAATATTGCCTGGATGCGGGTCAGCGTGAAAGAAGCCGTCAAGATACAACTGTTGAAAGAAAACGCGACACAGTAGCCGAGTGATGTCTCGCCGCTGGTCGCTGGGGCTTTTACCGTCGTTGATTTGCTCGAAATTTGCCTCTAGCAACGGTACCCCATCTAGCCATTCCAGTACCAATAGCTTTTGGGTGGTTAACTGCCAAATAATTTCCGGAATCACCACCTGCTTCGGGTCAAACCAGCGGCTGGTCGATAAATTGCGGCGTAGCTGGTTGGTGAAATTAGCTTCTTGGGTAAAATCAAGCTCAGCCAGCAAAGCATTAGAAAATTCGTTCGCTAAAGCGACAATATCGATATCTGGCCCAATATCGGTGCGAGCAACTAAATCGGCTAAACCTTTAATGATGGAAATATCTTGAGAGATAATCGCATCAATTCCCGGTCGCTGCACCTTCAGAGCCACTTCCCGCCCATCGGCTAAGGTGGCGCGATGCGTCTGAGCAATTGAACCAGCAGCAACCGCCACCGGGTTGATGGTGCTGAAAACTTCCTCCATCGGACGATCCAATTGCTTCCGAATCACCACTTCAACTTCTGACCAAGGCACGGGCGGTACCTCAGATTGAAGCGTTGACAGTTTTTCAATGTAGTCCGCCGAGAGTAAGTCAGGGCGAGTCGAGAGCAGTTGCCCCAGCTTGACATAGACGGGACCCAAATCCACTAAGATGTTGCGAAGGACGGCGGGAGTCGGCAGCCTCGGTTCATCAGCTTTGCCGCCGGTCAAGAGCCGTCTCATGTAGTCCCAACCGTTGCGGAAGACGACCTCAAGGATTTCTCTTTGGCGAGAAGTGGTTTGGGTTAAGGAAAACACGGGTTTTAAGGGATAGCTAATGGAATCATGGAAGTCTGGCTAATGGGTCTTGAACAATTCGCAATTCGCCATTAGCCATCATCCCTCTTATTAATACTTCATACTTCCAACTTCTGCCTTCCGTTGGAGGGTAGATTACAGCAACTTTTCAAGCTTCGGATCGGTTCGTAGCAACTCAAGAACCTTTTTGATTTCTTGGGTGCGGTCTTTTTGGACAATCAGCGTGACATTGCGATCGCGTACAATCACCACATCCTCCATCCCAATCGTCACGATTACCTCATCCTCACCCTCGGCGTAGAGAATCGCCCCTTGGGTATCCATTCCCACGTGAGTCGCCAGTTCTACATTGGGCTTATCGCCTTTCAGCAACCGTTCGATGGCGTTCCAATCTCCCAAATCGTCCCACCCGAAGGACACTGGCAGCACATAAGCCAGCTGAGTCTTCTCCATCAGCGCATAGTCGATACTCTTCTTCGGCATCTGAGAGTAAGCTGCAACCCCTTTTTCTTCGAGAAGATCCATCATTTCCGGCGCGTAAGTGCGAAGTTCATCTAGCACGACCCCAGCTTGGAAGATGAACATTCCGCTATTCCAGCTGAATCGACCCGTTGCCAAAAACTCCTCTGCCGTCGGGCGGTCGGGTTTTTCGGTGAATCGGCTGACGCGGTAGGTGGGAAACTCCCCAACCTTGCCAGTTTCTTCTCCTTGCTCAATGTAACCGTAGCCCGTAGATGGATAATTCGGCTTAATCCCCAATGTCACAATCGATGGCTGAGTTGCTGCCAAAGTAGCACCGGCTTCCAGCGTTTGTTGAAAAGCCTTCTCGTCTGCAATCCAATGGTCGGCGGGGAAAAAGCCCACAACAGCGTTTTCTCCATACCGCTTAGCAATTTCCAGCGTTGTCCAGGCGACCGCTGGGGCAGTATCGCGTCCTTCTGGTTCAACGAGCAAATTTTCCACGGGTAGCTGGGGCAGTTGTTCTTTCACCCCATCTGCCAGCAAAGCCGAAGTAACGACCCATAGCTTCTCCCAGCCTCCAGCCAGAGATAACAGCCGGTCGGCAGTTGCTTGCAGTAAACTCTTACCGCTGCCATCCAAACTTAAAAACTGCTTGGGTCGGTGCTTGCGGCTGAGAGGCCAGAAGCGTTCCCCTTTACCACCGGCGAGAATGACAGGTATTAGCGATTGGTTCATTTTTGGCTTTAGCGATTCTTTTCGGCTCTATGTTAACCTTGACGCGATCGCGATCGCTGTTTAACCTTTGTGCTTGCTCCCGATCAAACGCCTCGTGCAACTTCTCCCAAATTTCTGTAGAAACCAACCTGTAGAAACAAGCTTAAGGCACCGCTGCAATGTCATTTCCTTTGGGAGATGGAGAACCTAAAGTTATAATCCACCTTGGAAATAAGTCTCCAGAAAGATACATATAGTCTGCGGTTGTGGTGATGAGGTAAACGTGGAAGAAGGTATCAAACAGTCTCAAACCAGTCCAGACCACGAAACGTCTAAAGGTTCTAGCAATCAGCAGGCACCCCGTACAGATGCCGTTGATGACGATTCCGACACCTCACCCCAATCGCAGACAAGCGATGTGGCAAATGAGGTTTCGCCCCAAAAAAACAACTTGGGGCGGCGCTTGTTATGGATCGCTGTCTTTATCATCACAGCAACAGTTTCTGCCACAGTGGGAGCAACTTTAGCACTGATTACCCCTTTGTCGCCGATCGTTGCCTCCCAGACTCCAGGAGAAAAGACCGCGACTGAGGGATGGGGTAGAGGTTTTCAGTACCGTCTGGCGCGACCCGTCAATATCCTGGTTATGGGAATTGACCGCCTCCACAACTCACCAGATAATTCGCCGGATAATTTCACTGGCAACAGCGATACGATGCTGCTGTTGCGGTTAGACCCGATCGACCATTCTGTGAAAATGCTTTCCATTCCACGAGATACGCGAGTGGAAATTCCAGGCGTTGGTTTTAACAAGATCAACCAGGCAAATGTCAACGGGGGCGCAGCCTTATCTGCACGAGTTGTCAGCCGCACCTTAAACAACGTGCAGATCGATCGATACGTGCGAGTGACCACCGACGCCTTTCGGGAGTTGGTGGATTTGGTGGGCGGCATTGAGGTATTTGTTCCTCGCCCAATGTCCTATGTAGACGAAACCCAAAAACTCAAAATCGATCTTTCCCCAGGCTGGCAAACTCTCAATGGCGACCAAGCAGAACAGTTTGCGCGGTTCCGGAATGACAAGAACGGCGATATTGGTCGGGTGCAGCGACAGCAAGCCCTTCTCAAGTCGTTGCGGCAGCGTCTGACGAACCCAGCCGTATTGCCTCGCTTGCCTCAACTGATCCGGGTGATGTGGAAGTACGTTGACACGAATCTCAGCTTAGAAGAAACCCTAGCGCTGGCAAATTTTGGCATCAACTTGGAGCAAGATGATTTCAAAATGGTGTTGTTGCCCGGTCGATTCAGCGACCCCCAGGAGTACATTGCCAGCTATTGGATTCTGGATTCCGAGGGGAGAGATCGCATCATGCGCCAATATTTTGGGCAAGAAACGACTCTTGCCTCTGTAGAGGAAAGCCGTTCTCTTAGCACCCTGAGAATCGCAATCCAAAATGCCACCGAGCAGCCTGGTATCGCTTATCGTGTTTCTGAATATCTGGCGGCGAAGGGATTTGTAAATGTTTATGTTGTCAATGATTGGCCCGACCGCGAACGCCAAACTCAAATTATTGTGCAGCAAGGCGATTTAACAAAAGCAGCGGCTTTGAAAAGAGTGCTGGGCGTCGGTCATATTGAAGCGGCTTCTATCGGTGATTTGGAATCTGAGATTACCCTACGAGTGGGTGAAGACTGGCTCGATACAATGAAAAATGTACAATAAAAAATTGAAAAGCTGCCTTATTTTTATCTTTGATTGCAGACGAAGCTGGAGAACCTTAAAAAGAATAACTTGCTTTTTAAATTTTTGATTAATCCTATGCAACCTTTAACTTCAAAAGCTATTAAAAGTTTTGTGGTGCGCGTGCTTAGCGGTATCTTGCTATTAGCTTTGGCATGGCTGTGGGTGATGTTGAGTGCTACTCCTGCTTTGGCTCAGGCAGGGACAATTAATTACACCAATATTAATTTGGAAAATCGAGATTTCTCGAATGCTGATTTAGTCGGTGGTGTATTTGTCGCGGCTGAAATGCGAGGAACAAACTTCCAGGGAGCTGACCTTACCAATGCGATTCTGACCAAGGGCGTGTTATTAAAAGCAAATCTGGAAGGAGCAAACCTGACTGGGGCTTTGGTAGACCGAGTAACGTTGGACGAGGCTAATTTAACCAACGCGATTTTAACGGAAGCGACGTTGACGCGGACTCGCTTCTACGACACCATCATTACGGGCGCAGATTTTACGGATGCGCTAATTGACCGCTACGAAGTATCTCAGCTCTGTCAGCGAGCAGAAGGTGTGAACCCAGTAACGGGTGTTTCTACGCGAGACAGCTTAGGCTGTCGCTAAACGGTCGTTCGCCAATTGTTGCATAGGCTCCCAGTTAAGGACATCTTGGAGTAATGCCTGATAGCCTGCGACATTTGGGTGGAGTCCGTCTTCGGTAAGATGCGATCGCCACCAATCTTCACCCCGATTCATCCACAGCTCGAAAATATCCAGATAAGGAATCTGTCGCGACTGACACGCTAGCCGCGTTGCTTCTTTATAGCGATATTGATCGGCGTGATTGTAGTAAAAACAGTCGAGAAATGGCATTTTCGCTTCATCTACTGGCACCATCCCCACAAAGAGTACCGGACAGAATCTTTGGGTTAGCGTTGCAGTTGCGCTCTGAGTACATCGCTCCAGCAACAAATCCATTTCTGCTTTGAAAACTTCAAAGTCGGTAAAATTCCGCCCAGTCGGTCGAGCCAACCGAGCCGAATCATTGACCCCGACTGATAGAATAATTGCATCGGGTACGCGATTTCTCAGCTCACCGCGATGGCGAAACTCCTGCTCTAACCGCTGTTGCACTTGGCTGATGCCGTCACCCCGGACACCCAAATTGTAGAGAACGTGTCCCGGACTATCCGGCAGCATCCAGCGACGCCGCAGCCGCTCTACCCACCCGCCACCTTCCGGATCGCCGAATCCATAAACAAGACTGTCTCCCAGTGCTACAAGCTTCAGAGGATGGCGATCGCTTTCAGGAAACGGCTTAATCGTAGGAGGGACAAGGGTTTGCATGGACTGTAATCCCGAACTTATTTTCAGAATGATATAGATAGATTGATAAGAATCTACATAATATTAAACGATTCTTTGTCTTGAAAGAAATTCTTCAGTGAATCTCCGGGCGGTGCTAACAGCCACAAAAATTGGGGACTCCTGCTAGACTGAAGGGTGCAAGGTGACAGGAGGGTCGCGCGACTGTGCGCCGCTACTCACGAACAACAATTAACAACTAATCCAACGTGATGCAAAAGCGTTTCAAGTTTGATACAACCGAAGTTTTACTCCGGGCTGAAGAGCTGGTGAGTGCTGCCTCCAATCGCTACCGGATTACCGTTCAAGTAGCGAATCGCGCTAAGCGCCGTCGCTATGAAGACTTTGATAATGTTGACGATCCGATGATGAAGCCAGTGCTGCGGGCGATTCTGGAAATGTCCGATGAGCTAACGCAACCGGAAATTATTGGCGATTAGATAAAAAACAACAAGCAAGATGAAGCGACAAACCAGAAAATTTCCCAAGCGAATGCTACGTTTTGCCGTTGCCTCTCTAACGGCGCTGTTTTTATTTCCTTGGGGAAGCATCTTTAATCCTTCATCCTCGCTTTTTCATCTTTCCGAACAGCCTGCGATTGCCCAGATGTACGGAACTCAGGATGTCTGGCGGCAAGTTTATCAACGCCTACCGGATTTGCCGCTAGAAAATCAATACATCAGCAAGGAAACTGGCAAGCAGGCATCGGAAAATACCCTAGTGGGGCGCATCATCCGGTATCACGTTTATGTAAAATCACGTCCGCCCAATTATCGGCTGGACTGGAAACTGACCTTGGCGGACTATCTGGGCGCAAACGAACTAATCCAGGAGTCGCTATATCCGGGTTATGATACGTTGCAGAAAAATCCCATGCAGAGCGATCGCGCGGTCATTGAACGTCTGAATCGAGCGCAACGAGACGCCTTAGTTCAAGTCCTCGTGAGTCTATTCACTCCCAATTCTCAGCAGCAGGCACCCGTACCTTCTCCCAGCGCTTCACCTCAGCCACAGGCAGCACCCAAACCCAGTGGAGGGCTAGCACTGCCTCAGCCAGGAGATGCTCAGTTACTCAAGTAATGAAAAATTAAAAACTAAAAATGTAAGAAAAGCGCTTTAGTTTTTGATTTTTAATGACTTTTATGGAACGTCTCATCAAAAGTGGAGTTGGCTGGCGCATTGGCTGGAACCCTAACACGAGTGAGTTTAAAGGGTTAGTTGGTGGGGATGATTGGGCGATAGAGCTGACAGAGGCAGAGTTAAATGAGTTTTGTCGCTTGCTGGCGCAATTGGTAGAAAGTATGAGCCAGATCGCGACTGAGTTGATGGATGAGGAGAAAATCGCCTGCGAAACTGAAAGCGACTTACTTTGGATGGAAGTGGAGGGCTACCCCCATGCTTACAGCCTTCGCTTCATTCTCCACACGGGACGGCGGGGTGAGGGTAGCTGGAATGAGGCAGCAGTACCGGGTTTGATGCAAGCGGCTCAAATGTTAAAGGTTTTCTGATTGCATCTTGACAGCTTTAAAAAAGCTGATATAGAATATAAGACTGTGCCGGGGTGTAGCGCAGGTTGGTAGCGCGCAGCTTTGGGGTAGCTGAGGTCGTGGGTTCGAATCCCGCCACTCCGATTAGTCCGGCAGAATCCGTTAAGTTGAAAGGGGCGAGTTCTCCTGAGGGAGATAAAAAATCGCTCATCATTGTCATAGAAGCTAAGTCATAGAAGCTCATGGCTTAATGTGTAGGGAGCCTGTATCGCGGTTATTGCTGTGGAGCGATCGCTTATGCTCAGACGTTTAACCAGCCGCTCTCTGCTGACGGCAGCTATTTTTCTGGTTGTGACATCGCTTACCCTAATAATTGTCCTATTAACTAAGCAGCCAGTTATGACATCTCAACCCCAGCTGCTAACCGATCCCTTTCTACAACTGCCGACCGAAACAAGCGTGCGAGTCGTGTGGTTTACTGAGTTTGCTGGTGAGCATCGTGTCGCCTACGGTGAGAATCTCGCTCGCAGTGTCGTCGCCAGTACCACCAAACTCAGCCGCACTCGTGAGGATAGTCAATCGCGGGTAGGAAATCAGACTCAAGACGGTCAGATTTACCAGCAGCCGACCAGCCGAGACATCTGGCGGCACGAAGCAGAGGTGACTGGGTTAACTCCTGGCACGCGAGTTTCTTATCGCGTCACTAGCCTGCGGGAAGATGGTACGAGCGTTAGCAGTAAGGTATTCACGCTCGCCCCCAAACCCACACCGGGCACATCACTGAAAATTTTGCTGACTTCCGACCACCAGCTCAAGCCGATGACATCTGCCAATCTTCAGAAGGTCGTTGAGACCGTCGGGCAAGTAGACGCTGTCTTCTTTGTCGGTGACTTAGTCAACATTCCCGACCGTGCCTCCGAGTGGTTTGATGATAATCGGGGGGGTGCCTTCTTTCCTTGCCTCCAAGGTCGCAGCAACTACGAACTTGAACACAATGAACTTGAACACAACGGTGTCAAGACGGTTTATCGGGGCGGACAGATAATTCAAAACGCCCCCATGTTTGCAGCGATTGGCAATCATGAGGTGATGGGACGCTTCTCGATGGAAAGTAGCTTAAACGATCAGTTCGATGACTCCTATCCTCGTTGGGCTGCTCAGAAAATTTATGCACAAAAGGCAGAGGAAAAAAAGGCAGAGCAACTAAACCCCGGTGAGGACACGAAGCGCAATTTGGCGTCTCTTCAACCGTTAAAAGATAATTCTTTTAATACCGATACTTACGAAGAAATTTTTACTTTACCCGAAAGTAGGGAGGGTGGAAAAAAATATTATGCCGTCACATTTGGTGATGTGCGGTTGGTGGTGCTTTACGCGACCAATGCGTGGCGTTACTGGGGATTAGAGGAGAAGACAAAGGGAAGATACCGCGAACGAGAACAACACTTAAATAACCCGGAAAAGTGGGGATATGGGCAGCACATCTTTGAGCCAATTGCCAAGGGTAGCGAACAATACACCTGGCTCGAAAAAGAACTGAATAGCCCGGAGTTTAAGCAAGCAAAGTATAAAGTTGTGATGTTTCATCACCCACCACATTCACTGGGGGATAACATTGTCCCTCCTTATACCGATCCGGTGCAGACAATCGACCGAGATGCGAATGGCAATATTAAATCGGTGCGTTACAAGTACCCTAGAGAAGCAGATTACATTATCCGAGATGTGGAGCCGTTGCTAGAGGCTGCTAATGTGCAGTTAGTATTTTATGGGCACTCGCACCTGTGGAATCGCTTTGTCAGTTCTACCGGGATGCACTTTTTAGAAACCTCGAATGTCGGCAACTCCTACGGTGCGGCGCTGGGCGAAAAGAAGCGACCTGTACCAGAAGAGTATCAAGAGAATGATATCGTAACGGGCGATCCAAATGGGTTAGAGGCAGTAGTACCAACCATTGCGCCGCTAATGGGTGAAGATGGGAAGCCATTACCGTATGTGGCGAGTAATGAGATTACGGCATTTAGCATCTTCGACACGGGAACGGGTACGGTGAGCAGTTACCGTTTTGATACGCGAAAACTGGACTCAGAGGTGGTAAAGTTTGATGAATTTAAGCTGAAATAGAGGGAATTTACCTGGCGATTTATCGAGTAGGCAATGAGCGCGATCGCTCAATCATTCTAAAAAGTTGTTACCCCACCATTTTGCAAGCATAAATTGCCTAAAATTAGGTAAAGCAATCCCCTTTACAGTTACTTTTATAAGAATCCGATATGAGTTTTGAGATACCAGTGGTTTATATCCCCGGTTTCTCGCTCGAAATCGGGGATTTCGCCTTCACGAATCATTGAAGAAATAGCACAACTTAGCTATCTCGGATTGAAGGAGCCGTTGCCAAAGTTTCTGCTGCTTTTTGCATTGCTTCAAGATCCGATGATGTCCAGGTACGAGCATCCTGACAATTATGAGCAACTAGCAATCCCCACAACCGAACAGAATTGAGAATTGGCACCACTAAATTAGCGCGTACCTTCATCGTGCGGAGAAAATCGCGGTGGCAAGGGTTAATCGGTTCTAATTCAATATCTGCGATCGCTCGTACCCTTCCTGCTTGGTACAAGGCAGCATATTCATCATTAAAACAATCATCGGGGCCTGTTGAGCCGAAGATCGAGTATTCTCTAGACCTCAAGGACTCAAACGTAACCTGCCCTTTCCATTGGCGATAAAAGTAATATAAAACGACGCGATCGACTTGAAGCAAATCTCTTAGCTCGTCGGTCGTCTTTTGAACTAAAACATCTCGCTCGATACTATTGGCAAGACGGTTAGCAAATGCTCGCAAACCCGGATCGCTATCTTGTATAGCAGGACTAGAGTCAGAATCTCTGTTAAAGTTACTTTGCACGGGAAGACAAATCCGACTGAGTTATGACAATTGAATGTTTTTTATGATAACGCTATAGTCCAAATAGCATCCACTCTAAAAGCTAAGAGATTGATGCAAACAGCGATCGCTCTTATTTTTTGGGGGTGTGCAATGTCCTATACAGCAGAAATTAACATTTTATACTTCTTGATTCACCAGTAATTGACTTTTTTGTTGCTCAATTGGAATCTCAATTAAGAACTCTGCACCCTGTCCCGGTGCTGAAATACACTTCAGTTGACCGTTATGCTTATCTACAATTTGGTAGCTAATTGACATCCCCAAACCTGTCCCAGAACCGACCGGCTTAGTTGTAAAAAACGGATCGAATAACCGACTGCTGACTTCCTCCGTCATTCCTGGGCCATTGTCAGCAATCTGAATCCTGACTTGATTGGGTTGCACCGTAGAAGTCCGAATCCAAATTGTTGGAGATTCTTCGGGGTTCATCGTTGATAGTTTATTGCCGCGAACGGCGAACGGCGAGCAATGAACTGCTTCGAGGGCATCAATCGCATTCGTCAAAATATTCATAAATACTTGATTAATCTGTCCCGCATAGCATTCAACTTTGGGTAGGTTGCCATATTCTTTGACGATCTGAATACCCGAACGATCCGGTTTGGCTTTCAGACGATTTTGCAGGATTAGCAGCGTGCTATCGATGCCTTCATGAATATCGACAGTCTTCATCTCTGCCTCATCAAGACGAGAGAAGTTTCGTAAACTCAGGACTATTTCGCGGATGCGGTCAGCTCCTACCTTCATAGAAGATAGGATTTTAGGCAGGTCTTCGAGTAGGAAAACCAGGTCGATTTCTTCCGCCTGAGCTTGAATGGCGGCGGGTGGCTGGGGATAGTGTTCCTGGTAGAGCTGAAGCAGGCGTAGTAAATCGAGAGCGTATGCATTAGCGTAAGAGAGATTGCCGGAGATGAAGTTAACGGGATTGTTAATTTCGTGAGCAACCCCCGCAACCAACTGTCCTAAAGAGGACATTTTTTCACTTTGAATCAGTTGAGCTTGAGTTTGCTTCAGTTCGCGCAAGGCGTGTTCAAGCTGAGCGGCTTTAGTTTGGGCAGTGCTAGCGGCATCAAGCTGCTGGTTGTAAAGTTCGGCTTGGTTAATCGCGATCGCTAGCTGGTTGACAACCGCCGAGAGTAATTCCACCTCGCTGTCCGTCCAAGGTTGCACTTGGTTCCGGCGATGACAAGCCAAGGCACCCAGTTCGCCACTCGGTGTCTGTATTGGCAGCGCCAGCGCTGACCGAGTGCCTGCAACGAGTAATGTTTGCGGAATGACTGGATCGTCCGGAGTTTGCACTTCATCCAGGCGGAACATTTCTAAATTCAGCATTTTTTCCTCAAACTTTGGAAAAAATCCCACCGGATAGAAGCCAAGCCAGTTCGCTTCGGTGGAAGTTCTCGCTTCCTTAACAACCTCCCATCCGGGGGGTGAGGAATGGGGGCGATACCAAGCGAAGGTGCATGACTCAATCCCCATCCGCCTTTGGATCGCCCCGACGGCGGTTTCTAGAATCGTATCTAGATCGAGGGTGTTCCGGATCTGGTTAGCTAGACGGTTGAGTAGTTCTTCCTGCTGAGCGAGTTGTCTGAATCGAGTTTCCGATAGTTGCAGAGCGACTTCAGCCTGTTTGCGTTCGGTGATGTCGGTGGAAATGCCGCAAACTGCATAAGGCATACCATTGTCGTCGTAAAGCGGAAACTTCATCGAAATGTAGGTGTGTAAGCCGTCGTCTTGAGGAATCACTTCCTCACTTTCTAAAGGAATCCCTGCCGCAAGTACCTTTTGATCGTTGGTTTGCAATGCCTCAGCGACCTCATAAGGTAAGTACTCGAACTCTGTCTTCCCTTTGACTGCCTTTGCATCCACGTTGAGCAAGTTGGCACACTTCCGGTTCATCAAAATATTACGACCTTGAATATCCTTGACGTAGATAGCGGCTGGAGAGTAAGCCAGAATTGCTTGAAGCTGCTGTTCGCTCTCCCTCAGAGCGGCTTCAGCCTGTTTGGCACTTGTGATGTTCCTCGCAGTGCCCGTGGTGCCGAGGATGTTTCCGGCGTCGTCCTTAGATGCGATCGCGTTGAAGCTCATCTGAATCGGCGTTCCATCTTTACGCAGATGCACCGTCTCGTATTGGAAATACGGCTCACCCTCCAGCAGGCGCAGATGTATCTGCCAGTTCTGCTCCACTTGTTCCGGTGGCTGGAAATCGGTGAACAAACGCCCGATCATTTCTTGGGGATCGTATCCATGCATTTGTTTAACCGCAGAGTTCACAAATGTAAATCGCCCCTGTCTATCCACCGACCAAATCAAATCCTGGGAAGTCTCGACCAAATGGCGGTATCTTTGCTCACTCGCCTTCAGCGCCGCCTCTGCCTCTTCCCGGTTGGCAATTTCGCTTTGCAATTGCCCAATGGCAGCTCTTAATTCGCAGGTACGCTCCTCAACGCGGATTTCTAGTTCTTCTTTGGCTTTCTTGAGTGCTTCCTCTGCTTGTTTGCGCTGGGTGATTTCCCGCGCTACGCCAACTAAACCGATAACCTTTCCTTTGGGGTCGCGGTAGACGCTTTTTGTGGAAAGAAATGTCCGGGTAATCCCTGTGGTGAGTATCGTTTCCTCGACAACTTGAGTCACGCCCGTCGTCATGATTTGGCTGTCAGTCTCCATGACTGGATATGCCAAGTCTGGGGGCAGTAATTCGGTATCATCCTTGCCAATAATTTTCCCTTCCGGTCTGCCAAAAACATTCGCACCCGCTGAGTTGATCATCAAATAGCGACCCTGAAGATCCTTCACATAAATAGCATCCGGGGTGCCTTCAATCACCGCACACACAAGGCTGTAGCTGAATTCTAGTTCTTCTTTGGCTTTTTTCGCAGTTTCCTCGGCTCGCTGGCGCTGGGTGATGTCCGTGTGCGATCCCGCCATCCGAATCGCTTTGCCATTGTCATCTCGCAGCGCTGCTCCCCGCGCTAAAATCCACCGATAAGAGCCATCTTTGTGCTGCAAGCGATGCTGTAATTCGTAATTAGAAGCTTGGCTATTCATGAGATAAGCTTGGACGGTCGCGATCGCGCGATCGCGGTCATCGGGATGCAATCGTTTTTCCCACTCTTCAATCTGATTGGGCAACTCATGCTCTTCATAGCCCAGCATCTTCTTCCATTGAGGTGAAAAATAGGTCTCGTTGGTTGCTATATCCCAATCCCATAATCCATCTTTAGAACCTTGAACTGCTAAATCAAACCGTTCTCGGCTCTTACGTAACTCTTCTTCAGCAGCTTTCCGTTCGGTAATATCTTCAAAAGTGCAAAGGATGCCGACCACGTTTTCTTCACCATCATGGAGTGGAACTTTGTTACTGTCTATCCAAGACGGTTTACCATCCGCCTTAAGAGCCGATTCAATGCTGTGATATTCTGGCGTATTTGTTTCCATAATTCGCCGTTCGCTATCCCGCAATAAGCCCGTTTTTTCTGTGAACAACAAATCGTAGTCGGTTTTTCCAACAATATTTTCTGGCTTGCCAACCCCTACTAGCTGTGCAAAATTCCAATTGCACCCCAAATAGACTGAACTTCTGTCTTTCCAAAAGATAAATTGGGGGATGTTATCCATTACCAATTGCAGCATTTGTTGCGACTTTCGCAGTTCTTCCTCAATGTGCCTGCGCTCAATCATTTCGGTTTCAAGTTTGCGGTTAGCTATCTCTAATTGAGCTGGGCTAGGTAATGCTAGAGCTTTGGGAATTAAGGGCACTAAGCTTGCTGCTGTATAGACTGATATTCCAGCAGTTAGCGCTTTCATAAAACCAGCTATCCCATAAATCGGATGCCAAAGCGTCCACACTTCTATGAGATGAGTGGTACCACAGGAAATAATAAAGGTTCCAAATAATAGAAATATCCCTGCATAGGGTAAATCTTTTCGCTGGTGAACGAAGTAAAAGAGTGTGATAGGAATAGAGTAATAGGCAAGAGCGATTAGCACATCTGATATGATATGCAGCCCTACTAACTCTGGTTTCCACAAGTAACAATGTCCATGTGGAATAAAAGAGTTTGAATCCAAAAAAATCTGCAAAAATTGCAGCATATAGCTCCTACTACGTGTTCCTAATTTTCGCTCAACTTTGTAAACTTGTAGAGTATAAAAACATACAATTAACCTTTACATTTTTTCTCGACGAGAGAAGCTGAGAAGCCAAAATTCTAGAAAATTATGTTTAGTAATTAAAATTTTTAATCCCAGCCCATAGCCACGACAACTGTAATTTTTCTAGAAAACATACTCAATTCGCATAGCGATCGCCGTAATATTACGTATGCCAACTGGAAATGAATATCAATGTTTAACGATTGATAGGTTTTTCTACGTAATTGTTGTGGTAAAAAAGGTCTCTGGCGTCAATATAGAAAATTAATAAATTAAACGAGAGTTCATTTGTCAAGAGAGCGATCGCTGAAAATTAGCTAGAAAATTACCGACAAAATGCTCAATCGGAGTCGCTGCGGCGCTAAAACACTCAAAGCTGGGCTTTCTTGCTATAAAAAGAAGAATCACCTTCCGATAATCATTCTTAGAATGCGGCTAGGAAGGATAATGATTTTAAATTCGAGAGCGATCGCTATGGCTGGAACGCAGTGAGTAGCAACCGTTCGGCACACTGGGGTAGATTGTAAAGCTATATTGCAACTCTTGTAAAAAGATTTAGAAATCTGCCAAGCCCGTGTCAGAACCTTAACCTAGAACTTTAAAGGAATGTTGCAAGGGAAACGTCATGGATAAAATGCAAAAGTATCGCTTCGTCTGTACTCTCTCCTTTGGCGATATCTATGGGCAAATCATCGTTTGGCTGATTGTCATCTTCATTAGTCTCGCCTCTGCACTAGCGCTGTGGAGTACCACTCGGCAAATTTACGCCCTAATGACTGTCGGACTCATCCTAGTGCTGTCTTTGCCCTTCTTGCTCTTTGCCTTCGTGACCACGTTGTTTAACCACATTGAGGTTTCTGCAATGGATATCCAGGACACCACTGAGACCGTTGGTGGCAGTTTACCCAACCAAAACCCTGCCCAAGTGACTAGTTGAAGAGCCATCAGTCTTTGGTCAACACTGAGAACTGAGGGCTAAGGACTGAGGACTGAGGACTGAGACGCCAAAACAGGTATTAGGACTAAAAAGAAATTTATGAAGAACTTCCCCGCTTTGTGGTGGGGAAGTTTTTATTTGCGTCAGCATGGATGTAAGAATTCCAAAGAGCGGATCTTAAAGATGCTTGAACACGATGTCGTGATTGTGGGAGGTGGATTAGCGGGGTGTCGCGCCGCCTTAGAGATTGCCCGCACAGAACCCAGCTTAGATGTGGCGCTGATTGCCAAAACTCACCCGATTCGTTCCCATTCGGTCGCCGCGCAGGGGGGTATGGCGGCAACGCTGAAGAATGTAGACCCTGAAGACACTTGGAAAGACCACGCTTTTGACACCGTAAAGGGATCTGACTACCTGGCGGATCAGGATGCGGTGGAAATCCTCACCCGCGAGGCTCCAGACACGATCATCGACCTGGAACACATGGGAGTATTGTTTTCCCGATTGCCGGATGGTCGGATTGCCCAGCGAGCTTTTGGGGGACATTCTCACCGGCGCACTTGCTATGCAGCGGATAAGACGGGTCACGCGATTCTGCACGAACTGGTGAATAATCTCCGGCGTCACGGCGTCCGCATCTACGATGAGTGGTACGTGATGCAGCTGATTCTGGAAGACGCCCAGGCGAAGGGTGTGGTGATGTACCAGATTCTGGATGGGCGAATTGAGGTTGTGCGGGCGAAGGCGGTGATGTTCGCCACGGGCGGCTATGGCAGGGTATTTAACACCACCTCGAATGACTACGCCTCGACGGGGGATGGGTTGGCGATGTCTGCCCTCGCCGGGGTGCCGTTGGAAGATATGGAGTTTGTGCAGTTTCACCCGACGGGCTTGTATCCGGTGGGAGTGCTGATTTCGGAAGCTGTGCGGGGTGAAGGCGCGTATTTGATCAACGCTGAGGGCGATCGCTTTATGGCGACTTATGCCCCCAGTCGCATGGAACTCGCTCCCCGCGATATTACTTCACGAGCGATCGCGCGAGAAATTCGCGCCGGAAGGGGCGTTCATCCCAATGGCAGCGCCGGTGGTCCCTTTGTCTATCTCGACTTGCGCCACATGGGGCGAGAAAAAATTATGAGTCGGGTTCCCTTTGCTTGGGAAGAAGCTCACCGATTACTCAGCATCGACGCCGTAGATCAACCGATGCCCGTGCGCCCTACGGCTCACTATTCAATGGGCGGCATCCCCGTCAATACCAGCGGTCAGGTGAAAAGTGGCCCAGATGGTTTAATTGACGCTTTCTTTGCCGCTGGAGAAGCTGCTTGTGTCTCGGTTCACGGGGCAAATCGATTGGGCAGTAATTCCCTGTTGGAGTGTGTGGTTTATGGCAGAAAAACGGGGGCAACGATCGCGCAATTTGTCCAAAACCGCAAGCTGCCAGAACTGGATGAGCAACCCTATCTGCTAGAAGCTCACTGCAAAATCCAAGCGCAACTAGAACAATCGGGTCAGTACCGGATTAACCAAGTGCGTCAAGCCTTCCAAGACTGCATGACTGAGTATTGCGGTGTCTTCCGCAGCGAGGAATTGATGCGCGAAGGTTTGAACAAGCTGCAACAGATTCAGCAGCAATCCCAGGATATTTACCTGGATGACAAAGGTAAACTCTGGAATACTGAAGTCATCGAGGCGCTGGAACTCCGCAGTTTGATTATTGTCGGACAAATGATTCTGACATCGGCGCTCAACCGTCAAGAAAGTCGAGGCGCTCATTACCGCGAAGATTATCCTGAGCGTGACGATGAGAATTTCCTCAAGCACACGATGGCTTTCTATTCTCCAGCCGGGATCGATTTGCGCGATCGCCCGGTAAACATTACTATGTTTGAGCCAAAGGAACGGAAGTATTAAGTGATTAGGTGGAAAGTTTGCAAGTTCATAACCTGCCGACTTTCCACCTGCCCACAGGCGTGCTGGCTGCGAATGGGGGATATATTGCGATCGCCTGCCATGACACTCCCCAAACAAATTTATGTAGATTTATTAATTTCTTCTACCCACAGTTAGATGTATAATTACTTAACAATGAAGGGGAGTAGCTGCTAGCGAAGAATGATGCTAGCCCATCTGAATCAACATACTGGCGATGAGCCTGGTTCAGGTGACAAGCGAAAGAAACTAAAAATAAGCGCCTAGTCGCTGAACTAATAGTTTCAAACCTTGGGAGCGAGACCTTCACCGAGTTCACATCCGATGTGAGCTGCTGGTGAAGTCCCATGTACCCTCCAGAAAGCTCACTCAGATGCGATAGGTAGAACATTCTGAGGAGCTTGAGAGGATGCTGACAGCTTTTACTGCCGGTTTATTATTCATCACTTTTTCCGAATTAGGCGATAAAACCTTTTTCATTGCGGTAATTCTGGCAATGCGCCACTCCCGACGACTGGTATTTGCAGGAGTTGTGGCGGCATTGGCAGCAATGACGGTTCTGTCGGTTCTCTTGGGACAAGTGGCGTCTCTACTCCCCAAGCATTATCTTCATATTGCAGAAATTATTTTTTTTGTTGGCTTCGGGGTGAAGTTATTGTACGAAGCAAGCCAGATGCCAGCAGGACCAGACTGTGAAGAAGCCGAAGAAGCGATCGCCACGGTTAAAGAAGCTGAGTCGAAAATGCCAAAAAAGAAAACTCCTTGGGCGATTGTCCTCGAAGCCTTTATGCTGACATTTGTAGCAGAGTGGGGCGATCGCACTCAGATTGCCACAATTGCTCTAGCTGCGTCCCAGTCGGCTGTAGGGGTTACGGCTGGGGCTATTGCGGGGCATAGTATTTGTGCAGCGATCGCTGTTCTGGGGGGTCGGATGATCGCCGGACGAATTTCCGAGCGATTAATTACAGCAATTGGGGGCGGCTTGTTTTTGCTGTTTGGAGCGATCGCCTTATTGGAAGGAAATTAAAAATTAAAAATGCCTGCATTAAAAATTCTGTTTTTTGATGAAAGCATTTTTAATTCTTAAGACCCAGGTTAAGGCGTAGGGCTGGGAGATACAGAAGGCGAAGTCGTAGGTGAAGTCGTGGGCGCAGTCGTGGGCGCAGCCGTGGGTGCGGGTGCGTCAGCCGCCAGTTGTTTAATTTGGTCTTTGACTCTAGCTGGAGCTAGAGCGATCGCCGTATTGAATAGGGGTTTAGCTTCGGCGATTTTGCCTTGTTCTCGCAGCACTAGTGCCTTCGCTAGCACCGGACGAAAATCCTGTCGATTGCCTTTGATGGCGTCATCGTAGATAGCGATCGCTTCCGGATAGCGCTTTTGCTCAACGTAAACCTTGCCCAACTCCAACTGCACCGAAGTGACATCGACGCTACCAGGTTGAACTTGATTCACTTGGGGAGCAGTTTTCAACGTGTCTTGCAGCAAGCCAATCGCTGCTTCCGGACGGTTTTGTTGTACCAAGAGACTCACAAGACCTTGCAGGGCGTTCATATCTCCCGGTTTAGAAGTCAAAATCGAGCGATAAGTTTGGGCAGCCCCTTCGCGATCTCCTGTTTGCTGTTTAGCTTGTGCAAGTAAAACTGCGTACTCGCTTTGATCGGGATTCAGCTTTGCCAGTTTGTCCAAAGGTGCGATCGCGCCTTTGATATCGCGCATTTTTAGCCGTGCTTCTAACAACCCTCGCAGCGCCGTTTGATTCTGCGGTTCTCGCTGCAAAACCAGTTCGTAACCTTTCGCTTGCGCTTCCAGTTCCGCCTGATTAGCTACCCCTGCCGTCTGAGTCGGTGTTGGGGTTGCCCCAGTAGTAGGCTCTTTGCCGTCAAAAACAATACCCACCAACGGAATGATGGATAATCCGACAAAGATTAACACGCCTAGCCCTAGGACTAGATTAATAAACCAGCGATTGCGCTTTTGGGACACACGACTGCTCTGAACTCTATTGCCATTATCAAACACAATCTTATTTTCCACTGTCACACTTGGCAAACCGCATCACTGTCTCCACATTTTAAAATAGTGGCAGCATCGAACCGAACTTGATAAGGTGTAAGTGTTTTTGCTGAGTGCAAAAACATTACGGATCTACCAGTCGTATCACCGCATTCAGTACAATGAGCTGACTGACTCCCCCCAAGGGGATGTGTCTCCGCCGCGAGGAGTATTATGAGTCCTTCTGTGAATCGGTTCTCCGAATTATCCCAGTCTTCTGGCAATCCTAAGCCAGAACCACCACCCCTATCCAGTCCGCCAACGCCAGCGGATACAGCGTCAAACAGCGATTTGGAACAAACAACTGAAGAGAATCCTGCTGTCACACGACAGCAACCCATTCCTCCCCCTAGCGAACCCATGCAATACCGGGCCATTGGCCTAGTAAAGGGTAAGTACACGTCCTCCGACGAGCAATTTACGCGAGGAATGCTGCTGGCAAGCGATGGAACAGCCATCGATGCCGTGCTATTAGGTCGGGTGATGAGTTTAGTCAAAAATCACCTGAACTTAGAGCAGGAACATTTATGGGTTGTCTATCCCCGGATGCGACAAGAAGACGGCAACTTGCACGTCCAGATTGTGGGCGTTTGGGAGCCGGAAAGGCTGAACCAGCCGTCGTCTGACCCAGAAGCGGAAACAGCCCAATCGTCCGAACCCACGGATATTCAAAGCGAATCGGCGGCGAATGATGGCTATTTTTCGATTCGTGGGGAAGTGATTTTTCAGTCGCGAGAAGAAGAAGAAGGCATCATCGTCAAGATTAAGCAGTCTCCCCGCAAGCAGGAAGACACGCCTAAGTTTTTCAAGTTGAAACTCAATGGTGTTGTCCAAGACAAAGCAGTCGGTCATTTCATGGATTTGCAGGTGCAGCGACAGGGGAACTCCCTGGTAATTCAGGAGAGCCAGGATATTGGTCGCCTGCCTCCTAGAAAGATTCCGGGCAAGAAGCCATTCCGAGGAGGTGGAGGTGGGCGTCCTCCCAGCAGAAAGCCAGGAGGAGGAAGCCGAGAGCGTCCCGTGCGTCCAAGCGGAGAAAGACCCGCAGCGATCGCGCCCCCATCCCCCAAACGCAAGGAACCCTTGCCAAAGCCAGTTAAGCGCTCTTCCCCGCCGCCAGAATAAACTGGCGGTTAGTCATGAGTCACTGTGATGAGTTACAGCCAAATAACAAATGACTAATGACGAATGACTAATCTAGGGAAATTTGAGAACCCCATCGGTCTTGGGGTAAAAATGAGCGATCCATTGGAATGGGGGCAACAGGTTCGGTGAGGGTAAATGTCCCCGCCTCAATCCATTGCTTCAACTCCAGCGCTACTTGATTAGAAAAGAATAGGCTGACTAAGGGGGCAACCCGCACGGGTTTGCCCTCTATTGTGATGCGTCCCGTCTTGAGCTGGGCGTAACTCACAAGACCAAAAGTGGGACGGACGCGCCGAGGAATCGAGAAATCGACAACCGGCGCAACAATCTCCTTGTCTTGCACGGCACAATTGGCGACGACTTGCTCTTGTAAAACGGGCAGCGGGATGCCAACGCCTAGCATCATAGAAGGGCCATAATTTTTGAAGTAACAACCGCGCACCCACCGAGAATTCATTTGTTTGGCGTCTCCCATTAAGGCAAGGGTAGCCGCCGGACCAACAGGCGTTCGATTTGGCAACCGCTTTTGTAAGGGGAAGTGTTGGGTGCCTTCCCACGCTACATAGCCAACGCCACCGCCTAAGAAAATCCGAGTGCCAATGCCGATCGTTTGCAGGTCTGGATCGTTCAGGAGGGGAGAAATTGCCCCAGCGTTTGAGTAGACGGCATTCGCGAGGCGGGGTTGCAGCGGGCCGAGGTAAGTATAAAGCGGGCGATCGCCTCCATTCACCCCGACGATAAAATTTTGGTATAGATTGCGGGGATTATATAGATAAAACTGGTTAATCGTGTCGCGGGTGATGGTTGTCTCAAAGGAAGCACGAGGGTAGCAGTCCGTCCCTTGCCCAATGGCGCGTAGTTGCACCGTTTTCCCAGCAATTAAATCTTCAATCACATGACCGCCGCCGCGTTCTCTAGATTCCTCGCCGTCTAGGGGTTCGCCCGTACTCCGATATTCCACCATCTGGGTTGCTCCCAGATACAGATCCACTGCCCCAAAGCCAGAGTAGGCTAAAACCCCATCTAACCAACAGGAGCGAATTTTAATTGGGGGATCGGTGTGTCCCAGGTTAATAATCGCCCCCGAAGACTCCATCGGCTCAAAAGTGCCAGTAGTAATGACATCTACTTGCTTTGCAGCTTGGGTGACTCCCACTTCTGCCACCCGTGCTTTTAATTCTTCTATTGTCCACACCACTGCACGCTGGTGGCTGATTTTGTCGTTAATTTCGGCAAGGGTTCGCATAGGGAAGGTTGAAGGGTCGGACTTTTGCTCATCCCTAGTTTCCACTATTGCGATGCCTCGTGGGGCGACGCTTTTGGGAGGTTAACGGTATGTGTTGCTGTTCAGATTGCCGATGAGTCTATCGCCGCCAAGTAACTAACTAAATCAGTTTGGCTGGAGAAATCCAGCAGCGCTTCCGCCAATCCCTCTAATTGAGGAATCGATAAACCGCGAATCTGTTCTTGCAGTTCGGGATTGATGTCACCAAATCGTAGCCTGAGCAGCCGCAAAATTAGCGCCACCTCTCCTTGTTGCAGACCTCGTTGCTCGCCCTTTTGGAGGATGTCTTGATAGATAACAGATTCCTGCATAATTGCCTCTCGGAATAGTTGTTGGATCAAATCTTTTTTAAACCGCAAACCAGCAAGAACCCCTGCACAAGCGAGGATATTCTGTCGCTCGGTGGTTTTCTCGATCCTCTAGCGACCCCAGCGGCGACTTGCTCTAATAAAGCTCTGGGTGAATCACTACGAGCTAAGGTTGCCAGTGGTAGGAGAGCTGGATTTGCGAGCAGCGGAGTGGGATCTTCTTCCCACAGACGGATGACTCGATACTGATGTCTGGTGTTTGTGTCTGTGTACTGCTGTCGAAAGACGAGTTCTGAGGTAGTGGCTTGCAAAAAGATTGCTATCTGCACAATTTCACACCCATATTGCCGCTTCAGTCGCGTGTAGTAGTCGAGCATCCGGAAGTCGAGGGGAGGAGTTGATTGCGCCGAGGTTTGAAATTCCAGGTGCAAGATTTGGTTAGCGACTTGCAGGAAGATGACAGAATCGGCGCGAATCGGTTCCAGACTGAGTTCGGTGTTGATTACCTGGATGTCTGAAGCTTCAGATGACAGTAGCCACTTGGCAAATTCATCTGGGTAGTTCTCAGCGAGATACTTGCAAGTGTTGTCGTATTCCAAGAGGGCAATTGGAGAAAGTCTTATTATTCTCTCATCGGAGGTTACTGAGAATAGCGATCGCTACTTATCGCTACTTCTTCCCTTTACCAGTCACATCATTAACATTCGCCTGATTCTCGTTATCAAGATTAGGCTTGTCATTAATGGATGACTTCCCTTCCGGCAACACCACAGTTTCTCGCTCAAATTCAGCAGCTTCATGAGACGTTGCTATACCCTCTGGATCAAAATCTGCTTCGCGCTGACTGCGCCATTGATCGAGAACATCTTTGAATAAGACTTCTTTGAACCAAATCTGACCAACAACGGTTAGCGGTAACGCCAAGACCAACCCTAAAAATCCAAAGAATGTGGCGAAAAATACTTGAGCAAGTAACGTTACGGCTGGCAACAGCGACACCTGTTGAGCCATAACGTAGGGTGTTAAGAAATTGCTTTCAACCTGCTGAATAAAAAAGTAAAGACCGAACACAGCCAAGCATTTCCAAGGAGCCTCCAACAGCGCGATCGCCATTGGTGGAATGACACTAATCGTCGGGCCAAGATTGGGAATCAAATTTAGCACCCCTGCCAAAATCCCTTGAGCCAGCGGTGACGGGATTCGCAAAACCGACAAGCCAATCATACTCATCAGCGCAACTACACTCATGCTGATGAGAGCGCCTCCAAGCCATCGCCCTAATGACACCTCGCATTGGTCCAAAATCCCATCCACGCGCCGCCGATAAAAAGAAGGAAATAGCCGCACAAATCCCTTGCGGTAAGCTTGGGGATTTGCTAAGAACATTCCGGTTAAAACCAGCACCAGCAAAACGTTGAGGATAATCCCTAAAGAGCTGGAGAAAAAGGCGACCGAACTGCCCAATAGCCGATTGATTAAGGGCTGTACTTGTTGGCTTATGCTCTCCACATCGGGTAGGTACGGTGTCAGCTGGCTAGGAAGACCCGTTCTGAGGCGATCTACCCAAAGATTCAAGCGCTCAAACCCTCTAGGAACCCGTTCTGTGAGTTCTTGAAACTGGACGGTAAAGGGCGGCACAATCAGCCAAAAAAACCCAACAATCAGAGCTAATAATAAGACAATCGACGCCAGGATCGCGATGCCATGTTTCATTCCCGATCGTTGCAGCCGCCGCGCCAATCGGTTTAAGGCAGTCGCCAACACAACGGCGGCAAACACCAACAGCAACACCTGCCGAATTTGCCACAAAACATAAAGAGAAACGACTAAGACGAATAAGCCAATCCACTGACCTAGATTCACAGGTGTTGACTCCGAGCTGACATAGGCTGTAATTGCCGTTTAATGCAGCTAGATTAGCCGATTTTGGCAACTTTCGCATGGGTTGAAAGTAAGGTTTGAATAGCTGCCAAGCGTCAACTGTTTCAGTGTTTTTATGTAAGCCGCTCTACTCAGATAAGTATTCATTGATACTTAAAATACAACTTAGTCCAGTTGGCGATATTGTCGCGATCGCTGCCAGAAGGTCACGGCCATAATCAGCGTTGGCAGAAACACAACCATCAGCACTAGGGCTGGGGATGCTGGAATTGATAAATAGGGACCACCGTACTTAATCAAGATTGACAGTGCCGCTGAGGCGACTAGCACTTTAAGAATGAATCCAGCCTGAGTTGTCATACAACTTAATAAACAAAGACTAAAGTACGGCTATACGGATGCTTGTAGGGGTAGACACCGAACCCAGGCGATCGCATCCCCTTTTTTACAATAGCTTTTAGAGCCTCACCCTGTTACCAATTTCGATGCTCTAAAAGCTTACTAAAGCCAAGAGTACATTTAGCTTTCACTCAGTAGACATCTGAAAGCAACCTTTCAAACTTTATAACTTTTAAGAGGTTCGTATCTACAATGCCTGTTGAAAATAATAATAAGCGATCGCCCAAAGCCTCTAGAACAAAGCAGTTTGGCGGCAGCTTCCTGATTTTGTTCACTATCCTTCTACTGCTAAACTTTATCATTCCGAGTTTTGGCTCTCAATTGCCGCAGGTACCCTACAGCGACTTTATCAATCAGGTAGAAAGCGGTAAAGTTGAGCAGGCAGTTGTGAGCAATGACCGGATCGAGTATGCGCTTAAATCCGATGCCACGGGAGAGCAAGCCGCACCAGATCAGGTATTCGTCACCACGCCAGTGGCAATCGATCTGGATCTACCCAAGATCCTGCGCGAACATAACGTAAAGTTTGCTGCACCTGCACCCAACAACAATGGCTGGATTGGAACCCTCCTCAGTTGGGTTGTTCCTCCCCTGATTTTCTTTGGAATTTGGGGATGGTTGATGAACCGGGGTGGAGGCGCAGGTGGCGCAGCGCTGACGGTTGGGAAAAGCAAGGCACGGATTTACTCAGAAGGCAGCACCGGCATCAAGTTTAGTGATGTGGCGGGTGTCGATGAAGCCAAGTTAGAACTGCTAGAGATTGTGGATTTCTTGAAAAATGCCGGGAAGTACACCCGATTGGGAGCAAAAATTCCCAAAGGCGTGCTGCTGGTGGGACCTCCGGGAACTGGAAAGACACTCTTAGCAAAAGCGATCGCGGGTGAAGCGGGCGTTCCTTTCTTCAGTATCTCTGGCTCCGAATTCATCGAGCTATTCGTCGGTGTCGGCGCTGCACGAGTCCGCGACTTATTTGAACAAGCCAAAAAACAAGCCCCTTGCATCGTCTTCATCGACGAACTAGACGCGCTAGGTAAATCTCGCGGCGGTGCTGGAGGCTTTGTCGGTGGAAACGATGAGCGCGAACAAACCCTTAACCAGTTGCTCACCGAAATGGATGGTTTTGATGGGAATACCGGGGTGATTATCGTCGCCGCCACCAACCGCCCAGAAGTGCTAGATCCAGCTCTGCGGCGTCCGGGTCGTTTTGACCGGCAAGTGGTGGTAGACCGCCCGGATAAAGTGGGTAGAGAAGCCATTCTTGGCGTCCATTCCCGAAATGTCAAGTTAGCAGATGATGTAGACTTGGTAGCGATCGCGGGTCGCACACCTGGGTTTGCCGGTGCCGATTTAGCCAACCTGGTGAATGAAGCGGCGCTACTGGCAGCACGTCAGAACCGCGACGCTGTGATGATGGCAGACTTCAACGAAGCAATTGAGCGTGTTGTCACTGGATTGGAGCGCAGATCCCGCGTTCTGAATGATGTTGAGAAAAAGACTGTCGCTTATCACGAAGTCGGTCATGCGATTATCGCGGCTTTGATGCCGGGAGCTGGTAAAGTCGAGAAAATCTCTATCGTCCCCCGTGGCGTCGGTGCCCTAGGCTACACGCTCCAGATGCCAGAGGAAGACCGCTTTTTGATGGTAGAAGATGAAATTCGCGGTCGAATCGCCACTCTCTTAGGTGGACGCTCATCGGAAGAGTTAATCTTTGGAAAGGTGTCTACGGGTGCGAGTGATGACATCCAAAAGGCAACGGATTTGGCGGAACGGGCGATTACTCTCTACGGTATGAGCGATGAATTGGGACCCGTGGCGTTTGAGAAGCCGCAGCAACAGTTCATCGAGGGTTACAGCAATCCGCGTCGTTCAGTGAGTCCCGTGGTGGCTGAGCAGATTGACCGCCAAGTGAAGGAAACGATTGATGCAGCGCACCACATGGCTTTAGAAATCTTAGACAAGAATCGGGATTTACTGGAAGAGCTGGCACAGATGCTTTTGCAAAAAGAAGTTTTGGAAGGCGCTGAACTGCGGGAACAACTCAAATCCGCTAATATTCCTTCAGAAATGGATGAATGGTTGCGTAGCGGGAAGTTACCTGACGGGATACAGTTGAAGCAAGCCGCTTTGGTTTAATGACTCCTTGAGGTGAGAAAAAAGCGATCGCTTTTCGTTTAAAGCGATCGCTTTTCCTTTGGGAGCATCCCGATACGTGCCAATCTACAACAGCGAATTTCTTTCGCCTGTTTTACGGTTTTATTGCAGAAATCTGCAAGGTAACTGTACTAAGTATTATTACCTGGTTCCAGAGAAGAATGATGGAATCAAGTTGCGATCGCTAACTCAGAGTGGGTAGTGAAACGCATCTTTTTTGTAAAACTTTATATATAACCATCCTCTCTAATGGCATTTCCCTGGAGCGTCACCCTTCAAAGTTGATAATCTACAGCAATCGGTTGTACTTGCTCTTCGCTAGTCACTACTGGGGCACCTGAAAATGGATGAAAATTTATCAATTCTGCCAGAAGTGCAGCCGCTGTTATAAAGTATAAAACTACACTAAATTTTATGAGCCATGCACCATTCATTGAAGATTTCCTTTTGGGCAGAGTTTAATTTCTTAAACATGATACCAACCTTCTCAAAATCGTCATGTATCTTAAGCAACATTGAAGCGATCGCGCGACCCAATTTCCCTTGAGGATGCTCCACAATGAATCTCCCTATCACTTTTGAAGGCGAGTAGGAATATTTGTTTCTGTTGTAGACATCCAGTAAAATCGGATTCGTCTTCTGCGATCGCGAGCAGGCTTTTTTCCTATCCTGCTTTATCAATTTTTGTGGTCTTCCAATCCCTAACACTAGGGGCTAGAGAAATTAAATCTTCGATATTGCGCCGCATCGTGGCACAAATCGCATCCAAAGGAAGGTCATTGGCATCGTGCCCAAAAGGATTCTCAATTTCAATCCCAATTTCTTCAATTCCAAACAATGTAAAGCTAATTAAAGCAACCGTTAGCCCAGTCCACCAATGCAACTGTCCAACCATTTGAAACGGTAAAGATAGACAATAGATTAACAGTAACTGCTTGAGATGGATTACATAAGCCATTGGAATTGGAGTTTTGAGAATTCGTTCGCAAGCTCCTAAATTGTCTACCAGTATATTAATCAAGTTTTGCAGAGAATTCATTTGATAAACATTCAGGCGATTTCGACCATGTTGTTCTTGTAAATAATCTCCAATCCAAAACGCAACTTCAAGCGGTGGATTGTTCATTGTCTTTAACTTAAAGTAGCGAGACGCAGACATCAAATCTTCGAGTTCGCTGTTGACTGGCTCCGATCTTAGATGCAATTTAGTCGCTACTGAAAAAGCTACTAGAAGCCGTAAAGCAGCTATTTTAGACTCTCTATCTTTCGGTTCATTTTCGTCAACCGAAACCCAAATTTGACGAGCCAGGTTACGGACAGTGTTTACTATACTACCCCAACATTTCCGCCCTTCCCAGAACCGCTCGTAAGCTGTATTCGTCCGAAAAACCAGTAATAAACCTAAAACAATATTAGGAATTAAGCTAGCTAAAATTGGCAAAGATACAGCTAATTTAAAATGGTAAAGAACAGAAATAATTAAGCCAAATAACCCACAAAGAAGGGTTCTAGGCAAGACTGCTGGAATGACCGAGCCTTTTAACTGGAAGGTAACTTGAAACCACTGCCATTTCTTTTTATCCATTCAACTTTAACCTCTAACTTTGACTCAGACGCTGAATTACATCCAAAAGATAATACTTGATTTATCCCTGAGAATTCTTTTAGGTTGTAGCATAGTCAGCAAATGTCTCTGAAACAGTCTTGTCTGTTTAGGCGTCGATTGTGTCAGCAATGTTCCATTGCGGTTAGGAGCCGGTAAGCGATCGCATTGTTAGACGGCTTCAATCGCGATCGCGCTTCGGAATTGCTAAAAGTATTAACAATTGCAGTAGTGTTTACCCGGATTGTGGTAAATTATTGGGTTTTGCTTGAGATTACCCTAAAATTTAAATAATTATAAAATATAGCGCTCTTTGACAGGCACGCAAAGCTATCTTAGCTGCCCCAAGCCATATTTAAGAAGTGTCTTCTGGAGGTACTTTGACCACTGTTCCCCTGCCGCCTAACGAAATAGAACGCCTAGAGGCACTGCGTCGCTACAACATTCTCGATACACCTCCCGAAGAAAGCTTCGACCGCATTACGGCTCTGGCGGCTCGGCTTTTTGACGTACCCATTGCCCTAGTTTCTTTAGTTGACCAATTTCGAGCCTGGTTTAAATCCTGCTACGGCTTTGACACCCGCGAAATTAATCGTGAAGCAACAATGTGTAGCTTCGCGATTTTGTCTAAGGATGTTTTCGTCGTTGCAGATACCAGAAATGACCCCCGCTTCGCTTGTAAGCCCTATGCAATTAGCGAACCGGGGATTCGCTTCTATGCAGGTGCCCCCCTAATTGCGAAGGATGGCTTTAATCTTGGCACCCTTTGTCTTGTAGATAGCAAGCCGCGCCATGAATTAAGTGAAGAACAGCGAGCAACCCTTGCCGACCTAGCGGCGATGGTGGTTGATGAGCTAGAGTTGCGGCTGGCTGCACACAAAATTGCCCAGATGGATGCTGCCCTCATTGAGGTGACGAAGGGAGTTTCGGCAGCGACAGGGGAGGCGTTTTTCTACTCCCTGGCGCAACACCTCACCAAGGCATTGGATGTTGATTTCGCTTTTATTGGGGAACTAGCGGGGAAAGACGAAGATAAAGTCAGCACGATTGCTCTCTATGCCCAGCATGAGATTGCAGACAATATTGAGTATTCACTGCTGAATACACCTTGCAAACAGGTGATTCAGCAAGGAAAGCTATGCTGCTATCCCCGCAATCTCCAAGCGCAATTTCCTGGTAATCTTTTGCTTGCCGAGATGGACGTTGATAGCTATATCGCAACTCCGCTTTTAGGCTCCACAGGGAGAGTGTTGGGATTAGTGGGGGTGATGGCTCGAAAACCGTTGGAGTATACCCATCTGGCAGAATCGCTGCTGACAATCTTTGCCACCCGTGCGACGGCAGAACTGGAGCGCAAGCGAGCGGAGGAAGAACGTGCCCGACTGTTGGCTAGCGAACAAGCGGCACGCGCCGAGGCAGAGGCGGCGAACCGTATGAAAGACGAGTTTTTGGCGGTACTTTCTCACGAATTGCGATCGCCCCTCAACCCAATTATCGGATGGTCGGGGATGCTTCGCACTCAGAAGTTGAATGCAGCAACGACTGCTCGCGCCCTGGAAACCATTGAGCGCAACGCTAAGTTACAGGCAGAGTTGATTGAGGATCTTCTGGATGTGTCGCGGATGATTCGAGGCAAACTTTCCTTGAATGTGTGCCCGGTTAATCTGATCTCAATTGTTCAAGCGGCGATAGAGACGGTGCATCTAGCCGCAGCAGCTAAAAGCATTCGACTGGAATCGGTACTCGATCCCGCCGTTGGTTTGGTTGTCGGCGATCCAAACCGCTTGCAGCAGATTATCTGGAACTTGCTCTCGAATGGGATCAAGTTCACACCCTCCGGGGGACGAGTGGAAATCAAGCTCGATTGCACTGATTCTTATGCCCAGATTGAGGTGAGCGATACAGGCAAAGGAATCGAGGCTGACTTTCTGCCCTATGTCTTCGAGCGCTTCCGTCAAGCTGATAGTACCAGCACGCGATCGCAAACAGGGCTTGGTTTGGGTTTGGCAATTGTTCGTCACCTCACCGAACTACACGGCGGAACTGTCTGTGTTGACAGCCCTGGGGAGGGGCAAGGGGCAATCTTTACGGTGAAACTGCCGCTGATGATGAAGACTGAGTTGAAAGGACTCAAGCCTGAGCTAGAAGCCCCACTTAGTACACAGCCTTCATCGAGCTTCAGCACTGTACTAGAAGGGTTACAGGTGTTGGTTGTAGATGACGAGGCTGATAGCCGAGATTTTCTCGCGATCGCGCTTGAACAGTATGGAGCGAGGGTAACAGCAGTAGCATCGGTACAGGAGGCACTTGAGGCGCTGCAACAGGTAAAACCAGATGTCTTAGTGAGCGACATTGGGATGCCCGATGAGGATGGCTACACGTTGATCGGCAAAATTAGAGCAATGACGCCAGAGCAAGGAGGACAGATTTCAGCGGTAGCACTGACGGCGTATGCCAGAAGCGAGGATTGCGAGCGTGCGATTTTGGCAGGCTTCCAGCAGCACGTCACGAAGCCTGTCGAGGCAGCGGCATTCGCTGCGACAATCGCTAGCTTGGCTAGAAATTCTTTGAATGTAGTTTCCTAGTTGGGGATGCGATCGCGTTGTCAGACAGATGCAATTGCGATCGCGCATTTATGCAGTAAATTTTTGGGTTTTATGATGCCCCGGTGCTCATTACTGACATCTTCACATTTCCAACATAATCCTCTGCAAGAAATGCCAGTGTTTATTCGGATGGCATAGTTCTGTGTTTATTCTTATGGTTTTGATGTTGCTGAATTAAATTCCTGTCGCCAATCTAAATTCTTATCAGGAAATATCTTAGCGTCCGAAAACCTAAGTTTAGGAGTGTTTTATGATCTTTGTTATACCGATTATTTTAGGTGCAGTTGCTTTAGCGACTGCCGCTTTCGGTGGAGTCAAAGCGGCTGAAGGCATTGGCAACATGAATGAAGCCAAGGAAATTGGTGAACGTGCCCAAAAACGTTATGAACAAGCTGTCAGTGAGTTGAAAGCAGACTGGGAAGCTACTAACAAGCTAGCAGAAGAGTATGGTCAACTTCAGCTTCATATCATGATGCGTACAATTGGACGCTTTGTTGCTTTTATTGAGCGTATTGGTCAGCGGAATAAAAAAAGTGAAAAGGAATTTTTGGAGGGGTTGGAAGGAATTTCAATTCAACAACTCCAGGAGTATAAAACTGCAGCGATTGAGGCTCAGGAATTTTTCATCGGCGGCGCTAAGGCTGTTGGGGCAGCAGCAGCAGGATACGGCGGTGCAATGGGTCTTGCTACTTCTGTGGGAGTTGCAAGTACCGGAACACTTATAGGGGGTCTTAGTGGTGCCGCTGCTTGGAATGCGACTTTAGCATGGCTAGGCGGCGGATCGCTGGCGGCTGGTGGCGGAGGTATGGCTCTTGGTTCTATTGTGCTTGGTGGTATCACTGTTGGCCCAGCTGTCCTGATTGGTGGTTTTGTGCTGGCTGGTGAGGGTGAGAAAGCTTTGACAAAGGCACGGGAGTACGAAGCTCAAGTCAACAGTGCGATTGCAAAGATTAAGGCTGCAAAAGACTTTATGCAACAAGTCAAACGGCGAATTAATGAGTTAAGGAATTTGCTTGAATCTCTTAACAACCGCGCTGTTTTGAGTCTGAACGAACTTGAATCTCAATCATTATTTGACAAAAACAGAGATTCTGGCAAATTTCAACAGGTAGCACTTCTAGTCACGGCACTTGCAGAAATCATGAAAACCCCTGTCTTAGATAAGGAAGGGCATCTGAATCCTGCGACTGCATCTATCAGAGCGAAGTACTGTGCCCTTGGAGAAAACTAGCTATGTCAGTCCAAAAAATCGCTGTTGCATTAAACAAGGCAATAAATCCATCTGAATGCTTACCGCAAATCGTCTCTGAATGCTAAATCCATCTGAATGCTTACCGCAAATCGTCTCTGAATGCTTACAGCAAATTGTCTCAGGCTATACCGAATACAAGATTATTGCAGAGCAGGAACAGACTAAGCGCTGTGAAATCGAAGCTTGGGAAAAAGAAACAATAGCCAATATTAATGCCCAGCGCGACGTGCTAATGGCATACCTTGACCGTTCGTTTGATGAACGTGCAGAAAACTTTCGCGCTTTGTTCGGTGTCGTCGATCTAGCAATTACAACAGGCAATAACGAGCAATTAGCTCTAGCCTTGAACTCAATTACGGAAATAGCAAAGTCAAGCCCTTTTAAAGATATTGCCAACTTAGCTTCTGTCAAAGCAGCACTAAACGATCCAAACCATGAATGGTCGTTTTGATCGGGAGCATCCCAATGCTTGTAAAAAGGGCGAAAAGAATTCGCATTTATACAGACTAAACCCGACCGAAGCGGGTTTCAAAAGTTTCGCGTTGCTCGTACCAAAGGACGTTTGTGTAGCGCTTGTCGCTTTTTTGTAGCATCTTGAAGTATAGCTATCGCCAGTAGTTGTACAGCGACTTTTTATTTGACGTGGAGACATATTAGTGTCGTTAAAGAGTCAAAGCTTAGCCTGGCTTGCTTTTTCGGCTCAATCTAATTTGGCAACGCTGATAGTCAAATGCTAGCTTATTGACTAATCTTTCTGTGTAATCCTGCAATCAGGAAAGTTTTGCTCAGTGACCCGAAATTGTCTCGACATCATTTAACTTGGCACTGTACACAAACAGTCGTTTGTAAGGCAAAATTTTTTAGCCCCAATTGGAACCAAAATATAAAAAATACCCTGACTTTAAAAGCCAGGGTACCGGGTAGCATCGAAAATTAATCACAGTTAGTAAAATCTAACAATTATCTCTAATAATCTAACAATTACCTCTAATGAAGCTTTATTTGTATTTTTCTTCGACCCTAGCACTCATTGTCCTTGCCTCTTGCAGTTTACCGGGGATTCCACAGAAGCCACAATCTAATATGGGTCAAGTGACTCAACCCCAACTTAGGGTGGTAACGTTGGATGAAAATAGTAAGATAGCGATGGGGCAAACTATCTATGTCCCTATCTATTCTCATATTTATTACGAAAACCAGAAGGAAGTTTTATATTTATCAGCCACTCTTAGTATTCGCAATACGGATTTGAGCAATCCCATCATTGTCACTTCAGTGCGCTACTATGATACAGAGGGAAAATTAATCAAGCACTATTTAGATCGCCCTGTGGAACTTGGTTCTCTAGCTTCTACAGATTTTGTTGTAGCGAGAACTGACACCACTGGGGGGTTAGGAGCTAACTTTATTGTTGAGTGGATAGCTAAAAAGAAAGTTTCTGAGCCTGTCGTTGAAGCCGTTATGATTAGTGCTGCATCCAACCAAGGAATTTCTTTTGTCAGTCCTGGTAGAGTTATTAAAAGTCATAACAATAAGTAATTTGTATTATTAGCTTTTTTTGACACAAGGTTCATCGTCATGAAGATGGAATCGACCTAATCACGTCAATTATTAATAAATTTCGGTTTAATAGCTCCTTCCCACCTGAGTTGAAACTATTCTGGAAACTCAGGACATCTTTGCTCATCAGTCACCTCTTCAACGTTGATGTACAGTGCCAAATTAAATGGCGTCGAGACAATTTCGTGTCACTGAGCAAAACTTTCCCGATTGCAGGATTACAGAGAAAGATTACTCAACGATCTAGCATTTGACCATCAGCATTGCCAATTTAGATTGAGCGGAAAAAGCAAGCTAGGTTTAGCTTTTCCTCTTTAACGACACTAATCTGATCTGTCTCCACGTCCAATAAAAAGTCACTATACAGCCTGTAAAAAGGGGGAAGAGGATTCGCATCTATACAGACTCAACCCGACCGAAGCGGGTTTCAAAAGTCTCGCGTTGCACGTACAAAAGGACGTTTGTGTAGCGTTAGTCGCCTTCTTGTAGTATTTTGAAGTATATTGTATTCACCCAAAGGTGATGAGATGTACTGGTATAACGGCAACCTGATTGAGTCGGGAACCCTGGAATTAGCGATTGACGATCCGGGATTGCTTTATGGAGCGAAAGTGTTTACAACGCTGCGGGTTTACGAGCAGTCGTTGGATAGCCCACTGACTAACTGGAAGGGACATTGCGATCGCCTCTGTTGCAGCGTGCAAACGTTTGACTGGCAGCAGCCAGACTGGGAACAATTACGGCAACAAGCAGAAGCGTTAATCCCACACTTCCCCGTTCTCAGAATTACTCTATTTCCCGATGGGCGAGAGTGGATTAGCGGGCGGTTTTTTCCCGATGATTTGACAGAAAGACAAAAATATGGTGTTAAAAGTTGGCTAGCGGCAGAGCCGTTATTTTGCCGCTCAATTCCCGAACATAAAACGGGGAACTACCTGCCTGCTTGGCTGGCATGGGGAAAAGCTCAGCAGATGGGAGCGACAGAAGCAATTTTGGTCGATGATAAGGGAAATTGGTTAGAAACCAGTACGGGCAATCTTTGGGGATGGCGGGATGGTAAGTGGTGGACGCCGCCTCTATATGCTGGAATTTTGCCGGGAATCGCGCGATCGCAACTGATCAACTGGCTGGCAAGTCAGAATCTAACCCCTGGGCAAGTACCTTGGGATGCTGACTTTGTGAAAGGATTGTCAGTTCTTGCTTATAGTAATTGCGTGGTGCAAGTCGTTCCGATCCATACCGTTCTTTGCCAAGAAGGTACTTTAACGTTTGACCCGTTACACAGCAGCCTAGAGCAATTGCAGAGCTTATTTCAGCGCTACCAAACCCATCAAGCTTCCCCCTGAGCGTAAAAAGCTCGACGACTGAAGTCGCGACTCCACAAACGAACCCTGTCTTTACAGGCTAGGAGACAAAGCCTGCGTAGGCAGGCTTTGTCTGTGTAGTCCCAGTCCCACCCTTCTAGGGTGGGGGACTATGTTGTGTAGCCCCATTTCTAGGGTGTGGGAGTAGATTGTTCCGGCTAGGATGGTTGTTTTTGTGGCGACGGTTACGATGAAGATAGATGACGTTGTTGAAGGTTTCTATGAACCAACCGTGTCAAGGAATTCTGAGACGGGTTAACATAAGTTAATACAAATAAAAATTCAAAGCGTCCCCATATCCTAGAGCTTAGGAGGAAACTCGGTGAACAAACGGTGGAGAAATGCAGGGCTGTATGCGCTGCTAGCAATAGTTGTAATCGCCTTAGGAACAGCATTTTTAGACAAACAACCCCAAAGTCGGGAAACCTGGAAATACAGCAAGCTGATTCAGGAAGTTCAAGACGGTCGGATTGAAAGAGTTGGTCTTAGTGCCGACCGCACTAAGGCGCTTGTTACAGCACAAGACGGCAGCAAGATCGTCGTTAACCTGCCTAATGACCCAGACCTGATTAGCATTCTGTCCACCAAGGGTGTAGACATTTCAGTTTTGCCCCAGAGCGATGACAGCTTCTGGTTCCGCGCCTTGAGCAGTCTCTTCTTCCCCGTTCTGCTTCTGGTTGGATTGTTCTTCTTGCTACGACGCGCTCAGAGTGGCCCAGGCTCTCAAGCGATGAACTTTGGCAAATCCAAAGCCAGAGTTCAAATGGAGCCACAAACCCAAGTAACTTTTGGGGATGTCGCTGGCATTGACCAAGCCAAGCTAGAGCTGAATGAAGTCGTTGACTTCCTCAAGAACGCCGACCGCTTCACCGCCATTGGAGCAAAAATTCCCAAAGGCGTGCTGCTAGTTGGACCTCCGGGAACGGGTAAAACGCTGCTCGCTCGTGCAGTTGCTGGGGAAGCAGGTGTGCCTTTCTTCTCTATCTCTGGTTCTGAGTTTGTAGAAATGTTCGTCGGTGTCGGTGCATCTCGCGTGCGCGACCTGTTTGAACAAGCCAAGGCAAATGCTCCCTGTATCGTATTTATCGATGAAATTGATGCCGTGGGGCGTCAGCGGGGTGCAGGTTTAGGCGGCGGTAACGATGAGCGGGAGCAAACCCTCAACCAGTTGCTGACCGAGATGGACGGTTTCGAGGGCAACACGGGAATTATTATCATCGCTGCTACGAACCGCCCAGATGTACTTGATGCAGCACTGCTGCGTCCGGGTCGCTTTGACCGTCAGGTGGTCGTGGATCGTCCCGACTATGCCGGTCGCTTGGAGATTCTCAACGTTCACGCCCGTGGCAAAACGCTGGCGAAGGATGTGGATCTTGAGAAGATCGCTCGTCGTACCCCTGGTTTCACGGGTGCTGACCTCTCCAACTTGCTGAACGAAGCAGCGATTCTGGCGGCTCGTCGCAACCTGACCGAAATCTCGATGGATGAAATCAATGATGCCATCGACCGGGTGCTAGCTGGCCCAGAGAAGAAAGACCGGGTGATGAGCGAAAAGCGCAAAACCTTGGTGGCTTATCACGAAGCGGGTCACGCTCTCGTTGGTGCATTGATGCCAGATTATGACCCGGTGCAAAAGATCAGCATCATCCCTCGCGGTCGTGCGGGTGGTTTGACTTGGTTTACACCGAGTGAAGACCGGATGGATTCTGGTTTGTACAGCCGCTCTTATCTGCAAAATCAGATGGCAGTCGCCTTGGGCGGTCGGCTTGCTGAAGAAATCATCTTCGGTGAAGAAGAAGTAACAACGGGTGCCTCGAATGACTTGCAGCAGGTGGCTCGTGTGGCGCGTCAAATGGTGATGCGGTTTGGCATGAGCGATCGCTTGGGACAAGTTGCTTTAGGTCGTCAGCAAGGCAATATGTTCTTGGGACGCGACATTGCCGCCGAGCGGGATTTCTCGGAAGCAACTGCGGCGACGATTGATGATGAAGTCCACAATTTGGTGGATCAAGCTTACCATCGTGCCAAAGCAGTGCTGGTGAATAACCGCCACATCCTGGATCAATTGGCTCAAATGCTCATTGAAAAGGAAACGGTAGACGCTGAGGAACTGCAAGAGGTTCTGGCGAATAACGATGTGAAGATGGCAGCGATCGCATAATTCGCTAATTGCTCATTGAGCGTTCTAAAAATTGGGGGAATTCTAGGATATTTTCTAGAACGACCCCAATTTTTGTTTGGCGTTGCACAAAGACATCAGGAGCGAGCAGGTACGGGTGAAAAATCGCTCTGAGCCAAAGTGCTACAGAGATTCGATGGCGTAGGCTGCATTGGGATTTGCGCGATCGCAGAAGTCTCAAATAAGCTTGCCTTAGCGCTGAACAGCAAGACTGAAACGACAAGGGCGATGCTCAAAAAGCGGAGAACGAACGAGCGATCGCAAAACAATGATTGCAGTCTTCGAGACCTCACAACAAATCTCCTGTGATTGTTAGCCGCCTAAATTCCCAGCATCCCGTAGCTGTAACGCGAAAAAATTCAGATGCTTCAAATTGGTAGACAATTTGATTGGGTTTTAGCTGTGAGTTCTAAAACTTTCCTCTCTTCTCAGGAGTAAGTTGAAGGATAGAATGCGATGCCTTCGGCACACGGGAATGCGATCGCGAAATTAGATTTCAAACTGTGAATCTAGCAGTCACACTTCACTCTCCAAGTCTTGGTTGTACCTGCAATCTCTAGAAGTTCCAATTAAAACCTCTAATGATTGGTCTTTATTTGATTACAACCTGTAGCTTATGTTGCATACAAGCGATCTAACGGTAAAGTTGAGCCGTCGCAGACAACTTGTGGCGCTCACCGATTACCTCTCATCGGTTGGCTCCAATGTCGTGTTAGACTGATTTTCATAGCAGTACTCAAAAACAAAACTTCGCATTTCCAAATTACTAACACAAGCTAATTTTTAGCTTTGCTCCTAAAGCAGGAATTCTAACTCTGTTAGTTTCCATGCTTTTGTGTTTCAATTTAATAAAATTCCTGCACTTGGCTAATTGATCAAATGCCTCTTTCTCGTTTTGATGATCCGTACCCTTGTTCTTGGCTTCAATAATATTTAAACAAGCCTTTTGTTGTGAAATTTCAAGTATAATTCCATCCCATTCAGCAACATGTCTTCCCCCCGAATTTCTTAGAATAAATTTATCGGCACATACTATTAATAAGGGAAAACGAGAATATTGTACGACGTGCTTAATTGCTTTTAGTTCCTGAATACGATCAGCATGTAGCTTAAAAGGATTGTCAACAATAGAGTTTTCAAGATTAATTTTGATATTGTCAAACTGTAAATCATCATCTTTTAGTCTGGTTAGGAAAGGCTGTTTCAATTTTGACGATGGTATAAATTCAACTATAGATCCTATTGAATCTTCAGGAATCAAATACTTTATGACGCTGCTCAACATCTGAGAGAAAATATTTTGGAATTCCTCCATATTCTGCCTTAAAATCATAAGTCTAAACTCTTCTTTAAAGCGTGGTGGAAATTTTTTTATTATCTCCTTTGAAAAAGATTCTTCAAGGCTTGAAGCAGCGTGTACTTTAATTGTCCGAATAAACCACTTATAAAATCCACAACATAACTGTCCTATATCATAAGGACTAGACTCATAGTAATCGTAAAATAAATCAATATGAAGATTTTTAGAAAAGGGATTTTTAAGAACAGATATTCGAGTTTTTCTAGGTTTTGTTATCTGTTTTTCTAAAATATTTCTAATATCATAAGTATCCTTATTACGAAAGATTGCAGCTTGTTTTTCTGACAGAGATACTCTTAAAAATATCTTTAGATGATTATTTGAAGGTTGACCAAAGCCATCATTCATAAAGTTGCTCATAAACCCTTTAAATTCATCTACTGATTTAAAGAATTTTTCATAATATTTATTAAACTTCTGCGACGATTGAATTTCATAGTAGCGAAGAGTAGCTGCCGAATTAGGATGCATATATAATTCATCAGCTAACCAACTAGCGGTCTGAATTAAAAGGTTCTCAAAGCCTGTTTCCTGGTCTAAAAATAGATTCTCTAGATCCATGATTGCTGTAGAAATTTGATACCTCACAGGGTGATGAGAATAATAAGAATCAAGTGTAACCAAGCTAAGCAATCTGATTTGCTCAAAAATTTTGCGAAGACGATACATTTTGTAGCGATCGTTATGTGACTTAAAATTCAAGTTCTCAAGAGGTAATAATAAATTTATTAGACACTGATTAAATAATCCTTTATCCCGATTTCCAAGAGGAATATACTGTGAGATTCTCAAAATAGACAAAATCCAATGAAAGTTGGAATCCTGATAGTTTTCAATAACTTTCTTACTCCATTCTTGAAGCTCAGCTTGACGAATCATTGACAAAAAAAACTTTTTAGAATCTTTGTTCCGGCGTAAATAAGAAAACAAAGCTCTCTCAACTCCATAAGTATATTGAGTATGTCCTATGTTGCTAAAAATAGACCAACACTTTAATAGTTCTTCGCCCGATGAAAACTGAGAATTTCCACCTGCAAGTTTGACTTTCCCACTTATTGCAAATTGTTCTGTCCCAAGATTAAATTTTGGCAAAAGATTAATAATTGCACATTGCAAGAGCATGTATTCAAGACGTGAGTGATTAATTCCGGTAAATACTGTGGCTGCCGTACCCAGATGAGCTATTTTTGATAGCCGATTTAACTCTTTGTCACCTAATAGTGCCAAAATTTTTGCTGATTCTTTGTAGAAAGGAACAGTATAAGTTCCTAATGCAGGCAGAGTAGCACAAATTTTTCTTGGCTTGAGTTCTTCCTTTGGCATTACAGATTCATACCTTTAAACTTGCTATGCCTCTAGTTATATATTCAATCAGATGATTTTATCAGTCTAACTATTAATGGACAGAAAGATTCTGCCTATTCATCTAGTTCTGGCGGATAGGCAGAATTTTTCCGTATATGATTCTAAATTAAGTAGATAGGTAGAATTGTTCTGTATATTAGGCGGTTTCTGAAGGATAAGCTGAATTTTTCCGTATATTTTCAAGTGCGATCGCCCCTCGCTGTAGGTTGGGTTGAGCTTGTCACATCCTTACTTGTGAATCAGTAGGTAACGTGAAACCAAACGTGACTCGATCGAGCGATCGCATTATTGTTGAAGGATAAAATGCGATCGCGGAACGTTATGATGCAGCGCGGTTGTTAGGCAGTGACCTTAATAAGCGCGACCATCTTTGTGCGTTAAAGCCCATTCGGCAATTGTGTTGCTTTGAGATCGTCATTTGGGAATTCGACCTCATCTCCAAGAGTGCGATCGCCAATCTCAAGATAGGTTACATTTTCCTGAGATCGATTAATCAGTTGATGGGAGATTCCCATGCCTCACAACTCACCCTTCCTTGTTATGTTAATGGCCTAACAAACCCAAGCTTTCTTTACCTTTCCAGTACCGTTAAACCATAGCATTTCAGCCACCATGCCCGATGCCCTCAGTAATAGAGCGTGATGCTATCTACACCCGTCAGGACTTCTTTGAGTTCAAAATGAAGGTCAGGAATTTGCGCTAACCCTTTCTTCCAGTAGGCTCTCACATCCGCCTTGCCATGTAGAACGCCGCTAGATTCTTCAGCAATCGATGGGATCAAAGGAGAAGCCAAGCTCGAAGTCATCCGCGTAGTGGCTTAGGACAGCATCGATGTCATGTTGATTCCCCCCCTCGATCCAACTACGGGCAAAGCTTAACGCGAAATCTGCGTTGAGGATCGGCACGATCTGCAAAGACGCTTTGGTTGCAAACAAAGATCGGCACCGCTTCACAGTTCCAGCAGCAGCGCAGCATAGATACCTGCACCCAGAGCGAAAGCCCAAAAGCGGCTATCGCGATCTTCCGGGAGTTCTTCCTTCAGCACGTTCAGGACGACTCCTCCGGCGAGGAAGGCAAACAAGACAGCGATCGCTGCCTCGTGAATTTCGGTTCCGCTCCCAATGACCCATCCCACGATAATCGCCGCCGCCAGTATCCAGCGCCCCTTCTTGTGATAGGCATCCTTATGGTGTTCGCGCAAGCCGTTGTCGTTGACCATGAAATGCAAAGCCATTGCGAAGAAAAACAGAAAAAGACTTTGAAAACCCGGTTCCTCCGGGTGGATTAACAGGTAGCCGATCAAAGCATTGTAAACGGCGAATGAAGCGATGTGCGGCCAGAAGACCCCAGCTTCTGTAACATCTCCATTTCCCGCCTTTTGGTTGCGCTGGCGCGACAGTGTAGCAGCTCGCTCCAGTCCATAAAACACGCTGACGCCTATGAGTGCCACCAGGTAAACGTGGTGTTCCAGAAAGGCAAACCCCCCGTCCAACGTCTCCTTAACTGTCTCCTGTGCCTGACTCAGTTCCGGGAGGATATGGACGAAAATGTAGGCGACAGATACGCCACTCCCGATAGAAAGCCAGATACTGCGAGGGGTGGCATCCAGAAAGCGCAGCTTACCGGAGTAGAGATGCACCAGAGCCAGACCGACTGCAAGGATTGCAGACAGGAAGCGTACATCAGGATTGAATACCGAAGACTCTGCAACTGCCAACAGCATCTTAGTTGAGAAGAGGGAATATTTTTTAGAATGAATATCTTGACTAAAAAGACACGCCACTCGTCAATAGCGGCTCTGAAATCAGTGCCCTTGCTCTTTAGCTTGATAGGATTTGGGCACTAAGGCGTCCTCCCCTTAGCCGATTTTTCTGATTCTTCAAGTTTTAAACAAGTTGATTGACCGATAAATTTTCATCTTTAGGCAAGGGATCGGTTCTCTCTCTAGGTGGGCGTATAACCAGAGCCAGTAGAGGTAGTGTTCTGGTGTGGGGTATCAGCTCCTTTTTGCAACATGAGACAGATATGCAAACTCACTCAGACACCCACTCACCTTCCCCAACTAAACAAAAAATCTCCAATATTTTTCGTCTGGTAGGCTGGATTGCCTTCTGGGTCGAATTAGGATTGGCAGTTGCTTCTGGCATCGCTTTATTATTTGCTATCTCTGGTCGTAACTTTGCCAATGAAGCAAATCCTGCCCTAGGAGTCGGTATATTTTGGGCAATTTGTGGACTTTTCGCACTGTTATTCGGTGTCTTCTTAGCTTTCCGCTACACTCGCATCGCTAAAGGTTTAGCAAATCCTAATTCGGCTGTGCATCCCTCCAAAGCCGATACCGTTCAAGTCCTGCGACTAGCGTTAATTACAGGTTTGGTGGGGATTTTGTTATGTCTGTTGGGTGGTGGAGCGAGTATGGGAGTCTTACTAGCAAAATCTGTATCCCAACCTCCAGGTGTGGCAATCACCGACCCCTACAAAATCATTCGGGCGCTTGATGTTTTTGTGGTGTTAGCGAATTTTAATGGGATTGCCGGTCACTTTGTAAATGTTGTCACTGCTCTAGGGCTGCTCAAGTGGGTGCATAATCAGTAAGAATTTCCCCCACCTCTGGGTCTTTGGTTTATTGCTGATGACTAATGACTCATAGCTTACAACTCATTAAAAATTTTTAACGGCGGCGCTTTGGCGATACTGATTGATCTTCGACAGTTGATTTTGGATGGACTCGCTCTTGTAGCGCCCACACGCTTACCAGTGCTGCCGTTAAAGCTCCAATGGTGTCCATAATCAGATCCACGATGGTGTCATCCAGGTCATTGATCACTTGCACCACCCATTCAAATATCTCCCAAAGAGCGCCGATGGCGATTCCGAAGCTAGAGATCGTTAAGATATACAGCAGTCGGTGGTAGCGGAACGGAGTCAGCATTGACTCATACACGAGAAAACTCAGCGCCAGGGTTATGGAAAAGGTTGTAAAGGCATGAGCAATTTCATCGTAGGGTCCCGGTGGGTAAAATAAACCCCAAACCCAGCCACCCGCATTGATCAAGGCTGCGATAACAAACAGAAAATCAAACAACGTTGGCAGTTGATTTTCCAGGGTCACAAACAGAAACGAAGCAGCCAGGAAGCAGGCGAGTGTAAATGAACCCACCCAGTTCCGGTGATACAATTCAACGGCGATCGCGATCGCGAGTAAAAACTGTCCAACCCAAGCGGCGATTCTATACCCTCGCCAATTGCTACTCAGCATTGCTTTTTCCTCATAAATGGGTCATGGGTAAAGAGAGTTTGCAGTATTGAGTTTTGAGTTAGAAGAAAGTTTTTTAATTCAAGACTTAAAACTTTTCCCCAATTAGTCATTACTAACAAACTATAAACGAAGCAATTAATTCAATTTCATATCATGCTTCTGGTTTCTGACGGGAAAGCGCCTGAATCTCAGCCCGCAATGCAACGATTTCTTCATGCAACGCGGCGATAGATTTAGCACCTGCTACTTCTGCTTGTTCGTCTTCCGCATCGCGTCCGACAAAGAAGGTGGCGAGGGTTGCCGTTACATAGCCAAACACTGCAAAAGCATACAACGATAGGATCAAGCAGAGTACCCGACCTTCTGGAGTCTGAGGCCAGTATTCCGATCCCATCGTTGTCATAATCATTGCTGTCCACCACAGTGCAGCACCGTAGTCATTCAGTCCGCGCCCATCAGGGGTATTGCTTTCAAAAGCATACATCCCTGCGGCTCCCACCAGCGTCACCACCAGCGTCAGCGCGATGATGTAGCCAAAACCACGACGACTCATGCTGGCTCGGAGCGATCGCATACCGCGATTCAGAGAACTGATGACACGTACCAGTCGCAGCCCCCGGCTGGCTCTCAGTAAGCGAAACACGCGGGTAATTCGGAAGACGCGCAACGCTGGCAACAGTAAGGAGAGGGCTGTGAGCCAGTTTTGCTTGAGATAGATAAATTTGTAAGGAGCCAGAACCAATCGTAAGGCGAAGTCTAGGATAAAAACGATCCAGATGAAGTTGCTGATGATTTCCAGCAGGGGATTTAAGCCCCAGATCAGTTCGACGACCAACAACGCCAGCCACCCAAAGCCGAGCAATAGCATGGGTGTTTCTAGCCAGTCTTCCAACTGTTGCAGAACCTCACCTTGTTCTTTTTTGAGTTCCCGTTTTTCAGATGGACTCAGATTGCTCATAAGATTTTTAATGACTCCTACAGCGGTTTTGAAAGCGCTTGCCGTAAAGCTGAGCCAAGGGTACAGCGGTCAGACTGTGGGCAAATATCCAGGTGCATAGAAAACCCCAGCAGAGATTAGTAGAAAAGTAGTGAAATATTCCTCTAGCTAGAGAGCGAACTTCCATACTGTGCGAGATGGTACAAGGGACGCAGACTTAATATAGCCAGCCGCAATGCGCCAACTACTTGTACAGGTTCCCCGTGGGTGTGGGAAAACAGTTCTGGATATCGCCCAAGCTTGTGACGGAGCAAATCTTTCCCAGTTTGAAGCGACTGGAGCTGATGAATCGTTAGACGTGGTAATCGTCCACGTGGCGAATGGAAAGGTTGAGGAACTACTCGAACAGTTGCAATCGGTGCCAAAATTGCACGTCACGCTGCTTCCGCGTGGAGTCATCGCCTTGCAGCCACCGCCTTTTAAAGCAGCGCAGCAGGTAACAGATGTGCAGGCACGCAGTCCCATCGAAATTTTCCTCTCAGGGCTGCAAAGCGTTGGCTCGTGGAAAGGGTTTCTGGGATATGCCGCGGCGGCGGGTGTGGTGGTCTGGATCGGCTTGTTCACCAATACTAGCTATCTTCTCGTCGCTGCCATGCTGATTGCACCGTTTGCAGGGCCAGCGATGAATACAGCGATCGCTACGGCACGCGGCGATGGAGAACTTCTCGGACGGAGCCTTTTACGATACTTTTCAGCCCTGGCGGTAACAATCCTAGTCACTGGGGCACTCACCTTGATTCTGCGACAGGAAGTGGTGACATCCTCCATGAACACAACCAGTACGGTTTCGGCAGTAGCCGTGCTGCTGCCACTGGTCGCAGGTGCGGCAGGCGCTCTGAATCTTGTCCAATCGGAAAGAAGTAGCCTCGTCTCTGGGGCGGCGGTCGGAATGCTGGTTGCGGCTTCGCTGGCACCGCCTGCCGGAATGGTGGGGATGGCAAGCGCAATGGGTCGCTGGGATATGGCTGTAAACGGCGTCTTTGTGCTGTTGCTACAACTGGTTGGGATTAATCTCTCCGCCTCCCTGATGTTCCGCGCCTATGGTCTGTCTGCTCAAGGTGCCCGCTATAACCGTGGCAAGCGCTGGATATTTCCGTCTGCTTTTACAGCGACTGCTGTAGCGCTCTTGGGCTTGCTGACTTGGCAGTTTTCCAGCTCCCCGGAACTTCAGCGCAGCAGCCGCGAACAGCGTGCCGTTGCCCAAATCCAGAAGGTGGTGAATGATAGCGGTTTGGCGAAACTGGTGGAAGCCAATGTTCGGTTCACCTCCTCGAATATCAAAGGTCAGAACACGTTGTTGGGTACGGTTTATGTTCAGCGTCAGGCGGGTGTTACTGAGTCTTCGGAAGAGATTCGCTCTCGCATGACGCAGACGATTCAAAGGCAATTACTTGACAAAGGGTTTAACGTTACCCCTTTAATTGATGTCAGCGTTCTGGAAGCGCCGCAATCGGAAAGTTAAGTTATTTTCAAGCTAAATTTCAAGCTAAATATGAGCAGCGTCATTTAAAACTCCTTTAGCGCTTTCACCGCTGCCAAATATCGCTCCTCAATATCCTTTCGGTCTAATTCCTCCGATACTTCCTCACAGCTACTGCGCTCGATCATTTGGGCATGACGTAGCAGCGCCGCCCGGTCTTTCTGGTTGCGGGTGTGGGTGGCGATGAGAGCGATCGCTTTGAGTAATCGAATTTTCACTGCTACATCCGATTTGCTGTATTGTCGAATCTGGTTAAAGGCGGCGTCAATTAACTCTGCAAACGTCACCGGATTTGCGATCGCTCGCAGGTTGTTGTCTTTGTCGTAGCGGTAGGGCGAGGGAAAATCTTTCTCCGCCAGACGGCAAAGTGCAGCGGTCATCTGGTTAATACACTGAATCGCCGTAAACGGATCGTTGATGCCAGGAGAAAGGGCGCGAGCGGCAATTTCAACTAACTGATCGATGGGAAATTCTACATCCTGTTGTTCAGTGCGTTGTTCGCCAAAAATAAATGCTTGGTTGAACTGCTGGGTGAGTTTTTTATTCACCCGTTCCCCAGGCCAAATCATCACCAGTTCGCTTCCTTCCACAATAAACTTGCCGGGGCGATATTTCAGACGCAGGAGGAGGTTTTTTGAGGTGGCGATCTTCATTAACAGCTCGTCATCAATTGCCTGAAGATAACCGCTTTCTTTCGCCAAGATAGGAGTCGCTTCCTCCTCAAACCCGGCGGGGATTTCCGCCACCGACCACTGCTCTGGTGCTGATTTACCCTGCCCGATCTTCTGCGGAAATAAGCGATCGATGACATTGTCCAACTCTCTGCCAACCTCTCTGATGATATGGGATGCCTGCATTGAGGTTGAGACATGATGGATAAAGTAAATCAGGACGCCAATACTGGCGATCGCTAGCACCATGCCGATCGTGACGGAGATTTGCGGTACGAACACATCGTAATCTTCTCCCCGCACGGTTCGCAGTACCAGCAAGCAATAGATGAACGTACCGATAAACGTGCCCAAGACGACTTGATTGCTCGTATCCTGCATGAAGTTACGCATCAGTCGCGGGCCGAATTGGGAGGAAGCGAGGGTGAGGGCAACAATTGTAATCGAGAAGGCAGTACCCGCAACGGTAATCATCGAACTAGCAACGGCTGAAAGCAGCGTTCTCACCCCATCTGGCCCGCCGGTGTAGATCCAGCCCAACGACTCTATCGGATCAGATTTGGCTGCTCGATCGAGGCTTAACATTCCGAATGCCAAGGCGATCGCGCTGAGCGCCATCAGGGTTGGCACAAACCAGTAGCTAGAGTGGAGCGAGTCCCACAGTTTGCTCAGCTTGATGTTTTTCATCAATTATTTCTCATCAATTATTGTCGGTTCTATGAGGGCGATCGGGGTTCTCGTCTCTATGGCTGCCATTTCCATCTCTTTGGGCACGCATTTCTGCTAGCTTCCGGAGGGAACCGCCGATACTGCGGGGTTTTGGCACTTCTTGTTTCCCAGCGGGCCATCCTTCACGCTGACGAGCGCGATCGCCATCTGTCTCTTCAGTTTGGTCGTGAAACAGGATTTGCTGAGTCGGGAAGGGCATATCAATGCCGTTAGCCGTGAGCTTATTCTTAATGGCAGCGAGAACTTGATCCTGCTTATCGAGAATATCTGCACGTCGCGGCGGCTGTACCCACCAACGGGCGCGGATATTCACCGTACTGTCAGCTAGATCCACTACAAGGGCGTCGGGAGCTGGATCTTCCAAAACACCATCGACGCTAGCGATCGCTTCTAGAATCAGTTGTTTCGCCCGGTCAATGTCGTCGCCGTAACCAATACCCACGTCGTACTGAAGGCGGCGATTCTCGAAAGCAGTGTTCACCGTTACCGAGTTTGTGAACAGCTCAGAATTCGGAATCACGATGCGACGACCATCATAGGTTCTAATGGTCGTAGCTCGCGTCTGGATGTTTTCAACCGTTCCCTCGAAGTCTTTAAATACGATTTGGTCATCGATCTGGAATGGCTCGGTCAACAAAATTAAAATACCAGCCAGAAAATTCTGGAGAATATCGCGGAAGGCGAAACCAATTGCTACCCCACTGATACCCAGCAGTTGCACCAAATCTCCTGCCTTGAATGTCGGGATGACGATGGATAATGATACAAATAGACCGACTAAAATAACAATCCCCTGCGACAAACGGCCTAGCACTAGTCCCAGATTCCGAGCCTGCCGATGCCTTCTTGTAAGCCTTCTAACTGTTGCCTTAATCGCTCTTGCTGCGAAAAAAAATAGCGCAAAGACGATTAGTGCTAACACAATATTAGGCAGCATGACAATCAGGCCATCGATCATTGCCTGAATTTTCCCCCATGCTGTTGATACCGATGTTTGAAAATTCATTCCTGTTTTCCGCTTACAAAATGTTGTTGATTTTAATTAAAAATTCATAATTTTGACTCTATCTATGGTCAGTATCTAGATGACACAGTTTCTATTATAAAAATAAATATATTCATAATTTATTTCTGAGGTTATAGCAATTCTCTATTGGATGTAGTACGGTTTAACCCCACCCCTGCCGCACCCCGTTCACAGGGAGGGGTTCAATATTCCTCAATATTCCCCCCTCTCCGTTCACGGAGAGGGGCTGGGGGTGAGGTTCCGAGTCTATACTGCACTCAAGTGAGAACTGCTATAGTTGATTTAGCGCTAAACCATGAAGAATGATTTAACTTTTGAATAATTATCTATATAAAGACAGATAAACTATAAAAAATTAATTTATATCTAGGAAAATATCGATAAAATACTGTTAACAAGTTCCTATAGTGCTAGATTGTAGCGCGATCGCACAAAGGAAGCCGATAAACATCTAATAGCCGCCCCCGCCAACACCCCCGTGAGTTATCGGGCATCTGCGACCGGCACCTGCCAAATTTTGATAGTACTGTCACCACTGCCAGTAGCAATCGTCTGCCCATCCGGGCTAATCACAATACATTTAACCCAGCTAGAATGCCCGGTAAGCGTGCGAATTTCTTCACCCGTTGAAAGATTCCAAATTTTAATTGTTTTGTCCGCACTGCCACTGACTAAAGTTTGTCCATCTGAGCTAATCACAACCGAATTCACATAGTTAGAATGCCGGGTGAGGGTGTGAATTTGTTTCCCAGTGTTTAAATCCCAAATCTTAATCGTTTTGTCAGCACTAGCACTGGCTAAAATCTGCCCATCCGAGCTAATCGCAACGGAATTAACAGGTTGAGAATGCCCCTGAAGTGTGCGGATTGCTTTGCCAGTAGAAATATCCCAGATTTTAATTGTTTTATCGGCACTAGCACTGGCTAAAGTCTGCCCATCTGGGCTAATTGCAACGGAATTAACAGGTTGGGAATGACCCTGAAGCGTGCGGATTGCTTTACCCGTTGAAATATCCCAGATTTTAATTGTTTTATCGGCGCTGCCACTGGCTAGAGTCTGCCAATCAAAGCTAATCGCAACAGAATTAATAGGGTTAGAATGTCCCTTTAATCTACGGATTTCTTGACCAGTGGAGACATTTAAAACTTTAATTGTTTTATCGGCGCTGCCACTTATTAATGTATTTCCATCTGGGCTAATCGCTAGAGAATTCACGTAGCTATCATGCCCTTTTATGAGGCGAATCTCTTTGGCTGTAGACTTGTTCCAAATTCTAATTGTTTTATCGGCACTGCTACTAGCTAAAATTTGTCCATCCGGGCTAATCGCCAGAGAATTTACCTGGCTTTCATGTCCATGAAGCGTTTTAACTCCCGAAAGATTTTCATAAGCGATAACTTTGGGCGCGTCTTGGTAAGATAGTTTCCAAATTCCATATCCTCCTAATCCGACCAAGCAAGCAACGGCTCCCCCCACCAACCATTTATTTTTATTTTTCTTACTAACAATGATCGTTGGGGCTAATGAAGGCTTCCAAGGTGGAAGTATCCCAACAATTGCCCCGATACCAATCAGACTAAAATTAGGAGAAGGTTTATGTCTAGATAAAGACTGTGAAATTTTAGCGAGTTCATCTAAAATTTCTTGAGTATTTTTGTGCCGCGCTCCTGCGGTAGGAGCCATCAGTTTATCAATAAAATCTGCCAGTAAGGGTGAAATACCCGGTGCATGATTGCGCCAATTAAATTTATCCGTTAAAGGTTCATAAATTGCGCGATCTGTTGCTAGTTTGCCAGTCAGCAGATAAACAAAAGTTCTGCCCAAGGCATAGAAATCTGACTGGGGTACAGCATGACCTTTTTCTTGCTCTGGAGGTGTATAGCCAGCAGAACTAATCCTCGTGACACTGCCTGCGCCGCCGACTTCCGCAAGGTAAGTATAGGTCATCTCTCTGGCGGTGCCAAAGTCAATTAATACCAGATGCCCTGTAGAGCGCATCATGATATTTGCGGGTTTAATATCACGATGGAAATAGTTTTTTTGGTGGACAAGATGTAAAATCTCAGCGAGCTGTTTTAACCAGTCAAGAGCTAGCCGCTGATCGAGAGGGCGATCGCCCTGTTGTTGCATCCACTCTTTTAAGTTGGGACCATCAATTTTCTCCATGATGATGCCATACACTGGCTCTCGGCTGTTTCTGGGATAAAACTGGAAGTATCCATCAGGCTCAACTTTGGGGATGCCGGGATGATTCAGCTGGCTTAATACAATGGCTTCTTGCTGAAATAGCTCGACGACTCTGGCATTCGTGTTGTGATCTTTTTTGAGGATCTTCAGGATTTTGGGGGTTGCGCCCTCGTAGGCTTCATAAATATTGCCGAAGCCGCTGTTGTCACTCAGTAGGCGCATGACCTGATAGCGCCCTTGTACCAGCAACTCTGAGCCACAATTGCGGCAAATACGGTTGTTGGCGTTGGCTGGATCGTTAGGTTTGGGGCAGCAGGGATTGATGCAGTAGCTCATAGATAGCTACAGAATTGTCATATCCCTAATATATGTTGAGAATTTTCAATCATCCACCCATTGCTGGAGGATGCAAGCCCAATAGTTGTTATCTATTAAGGCTTTTAGCTGACGACAAAAAAAAGAGGGACTGGTTTTTCTATCCTAAAGATTTAGTTTGAATTTATAGCATTTTCCGTTTGATATGCACCTCTTTGAAAAAATATCCTTGGCGAAGAGAACTTAAGAGGGATGCAAAGGAAGTCGGCTCTTGTCGCTCTCAAGGTATTTAAAAGCCTCAAAATATCATATTGAATGTCAAAAAGGAGTAATTAGTGCAATCCTAGTTCATGAATGAATAAGGATTGCTATCAACTAAACAAACTCGTTGATGCATAGCGGCTGAAATTACGTCTCGTTTAAGTTTGCCTGGAACGAGGGAAGCGATCGCAAGCAAGACGCTGTAATGACTAGAGAAGAAAGTCAAGCTGACATTTTAAAAAATATTTCATTGAGGCTTAACCCTACTCTATTACCCAGCCAACTTAAAGGGAATTGAAGCGATTGAAAAAGTATTGCCAGGTGTCCCTCAAGTGGCACTTTTTTATCGGGATATCTGCCCTAGATTCAGAGTGCCGTTGCAAAAGGCAACTAACGCGCTCAATTGCGTTAGATGTCTATATCCATTCGCTTCTCAGGCACATTGGGGCGATGCTGACTTCACTCGGCAGTTTTGGGTTTAAAACTCGACTCGAAAAAATGAGCGATCGCCGATAGATGAAGACATTGCTAGCGACGAGTCAGCCGTGCGCGTCTTAATTGTGAAGGCGCAAGAAGATTGGGCGATCGCTTACTACAAGTGCGGGCTAGAACCTGTCAAAAACAACCCTTGAAATACGCCAGTAGAGAAATTCAACAACTAAGTCAGGCAATTTAAATTGATAAAACTAACTTATCTCTACCTGTAAGAGCAGTAACGCCGCCTATTCCCATTAAAATCAAAGCAACTATAGCGTTCAATTGCCTGGAAGATACAAAGCCTCTGGGTTAAGCGTGGCATTGAGCGAACTGGGATTATCGCCGCATAACACCGTAGGCGTTGGCGATGCCGAAAACGATAGCGCCTTGCTGAACCTGTGCGAGTGTGGCGTCGCCGTCGCCAACGCCCTGCCCATGCTCAAAGAGATTGCCGATTTTGTCACGAAGGGCGATCGCGGTGCTGGGGTAATTGAATTGATTGACCATCTGCTGGCTTCGGATTTATCCGCACTTCAACCCTAGCGGCAATGACACAACATCCTGCTAGATAGCTCAGAAGCGGTCAACGTTTGTCTACCTGTCGTAGTCGATGGAGTCATTCCGCCTACCTTCTAGCTGCGGGGGCAGAAACTCAGAACGCCGTCTGTGAGATAAGGTTGGCGGGGGGGGTTGGATGGGGTGAATCACTTGTACTGTCCGGGGAGGACGCTGCTGTTGCGACAGCAAAGCAAAGGCTGCTGCCAGCACAACCCCACTAATGACAGTGAGAACCATGCCTCCTACTGCCCAGAGGATGCCTGTCAGCATGGGATTTAACGGCTGTTGCTCTTGAACAGCAGGCAAGGCTTGGGTTGGGTTGACCGGCGGAGGATAGACATTTGCTTTTGCCTGCGTAGTCAGAGCCTCAATCACCATTTGCTGATTCCGCAGCTGGGCTTTCACCTGCTCGGTTTCACTTTGTTGCTGTTCGAGCCGATCTTTTAGCCTTTGAGTTTCGCTCTGCTGCTGTAAGCAATAGGGAGTCGTATCCGGCGAGACACCAGCCGCAGTCGGAGGCGGAGGCGGCAGCTGCTGCATCGTGCCATAGGGTTGTCCTGGCTGCGGTGGCGAGGGCAGGTAAGTCGGCAGGTTAGCTTGACTGGGATTCCCGCCAGTTCTAAGCAAGACGAAAGCTGCAATTCCGGCGAAGGCAGCCCCGGCCAGAAATGCTGTACTCTTTTCACTCATCGCTCTTGCTTTTCAACGGTAACTGAACCACAAATAGTCGCAACTGATGCACTCCGAGAATCATAACTTAACACCCTACTCAAATCGGGTTAACTTAGCAACTAAATTAGCAACTGAAGTAGATGGGATAGGAAGGGCGTTTGTTACGACCTCGTATATGCTCTTACATTCAAAACCACATCATGTCAGTTGTCCAGCTAAAAAAAAATTGTAGAGATTTAAGAAGCGACAAATTGACATCCGTACTTGATAGCGGTTCTCACTCTGGCGTGCAATACACTTGGAACTTCGCCCTCAACCCCTCGCTATTCACCCAGCGGGGATATTGAACCCCTTTCTGCGGACGGGATATTAATCCGTATTGCATCCAAACCAAAATCGCTAGATTTGCCACACCGCAGGGATGGGATGCCTTCGTGTTTCTCTTGGGGTTGGGAAAGGCGTCGGGGAAAGCTAACTATAAGCAAAATTAATCGGTAGCTCTATGATAAAGCCGGTTTGACCCGATCCACTCTCAACCCAGATTTCGCCTCCTAAATGCTCTGTCAGTTTCTTCACCAGTGCCAGTCCCAAGCCAGTTCCGCCTTGCTTCCAGGGATCGGCATTGGGAACTCGGTAAAATTTATCAAAAATACGGGTTAGTTCGCTCTGAGGAATTTCAGCTCCAGAATTTTTGACACTCAATTGAAGGGTTCCCGATTTCGCTTCGGCGGTAAGGACAATTTTTTCTCCTGGGGGAGTGTATTTACAAGCATTGTTGAGCAACTCTGCGAGGATGCGTTCCAGACTAGATGAATCAGAGACTAAGCGAGGTAATTGAGAGGGGATGTCAACCTGCAAGATTTGTTGGCGGTTTTGGGCACGCTCTTGAAAAGGTTTTACAATTTGGGGCAACCAGAGATGAAGTTCGATGACGTCTAAATCCAAGGGTCGCGTCCCGGCCTCTAGGCGTTGTAAATCAAGCAAATCGTTGATTAAATCGGTTTCCCGTTTGCATTCCTTCTGCAATATCTGCAAGTAGAGACTGACTTTGCTGACCTCTGTAGGGGGTTTTGGTATTTTGGCATCCAAGACACCCTCGCGCTTGAGGGTGATTTCCAACATCTGAGCTGCCATTTTCATGTTGGATACGGGCGAACGTAATTCGTGAGAAACGGTACTGAGGAATTCATCTTTGAGCCGATTGAGTTTTTCTAGTTCCTCTACTTGTGCTAGGGATGCTTGATAAAATCGGGCTTGACGGATTGCGATCGCGCATTGATTCGCCACTTGTTGCACCAGCCGAATCTCTAGTTTTTTGAAGGTATAGTCTGGGCGATGGAATAACCACAAATCCCCCAGCACTCCTTGATCGTCCAATATCGGGCAAGCCAACATCGCCACCTTACTCCGGACAAAGTCGGGACTGATTGAACAAGATTGGAAACATTTACCTTGTTGTAGAGGAGCGTAAATTTCCGGGAAGTCTGCCATTTGCATCACTTGACCCTGCGAGGAAGGCATTGAGGTGGCGTACTCGTAGCAGATTGTGGCAGTTTCTTGCTCCAGGTTGTAGAGCGAAGCATGACAGCTGCCCATATTAAATGAAAGCGCTAACTCTCGAACGGCTACCTGTAAAATCTGGCTTTCGTCGAGACTATCGCGGACTTTGTCGGTGATGCGTTTTAGCACGGCTTCAAAGCCAAGCGCTTTTTGCAGTTGGGTTGTGCGTTGTTGCACTTGGCGTTCTAAATTGGCGTTCAGCTGCTGCACCTGCTTAAACAGGGTGGATTGCCCAATCGCGATCGCCAGTTGAGCCGCGAAGGCACAAACCAGGTCTACCTCTGAGTCTTGCCAGTAGCGAGGACGACCTTCCATCGATAGTGTTAAGATTCCCCAGAGGTTTCCTTGAAAGTGTATCGGTACCAACAACCAAGCACCCGGATAAGCCTCTGCTAGAGGCTTATTCCCCTCATCCTCGATAGTCTGAGTATCGTGAATGGAAACCACTTGTAACTGCTTGAGTTGCCTTCCCAACAAATTGTCTACATCTGGAAATTCCATACCCAGCCTGCTCGACAAACTGGAACCTTGATAGTAAAGTGCCACATTCAGCCAAACCAGCCGCTGCGGAAGATATTGCAGGATGGAAACGTGGTCGATGTGCAAAAGCTGACCAATTTCCGTTGTGGCTGTGGCAAAAATTACTTCTAATTCTAGAGAGCTACGAATTGCAGAAATAGACCGATTCAATGCTTGCTCGCGCTGAGCTTGCTGTTGCATTTGGTTGTAGAGTTCGGCTTGCTGAATTGCGATCGCTACCTGGGTTGCCAATGAACAAAGCAAATCAATTTCCAACTGTTGCCACTGTCGGGGTTGCGAACAATCATGAGCAATTAGCAGTCCCCACAATTCCTCTCCTTGCAGAATCGGGACTATCAAGCTGGCTCTAACTTGAAGCCGATGTAGTAAATCGATGTGACACTGACTCAACTCGGCTGTATAAATATCTTCTATAGTTTTAGTGCGACCCTGTTGGTACTGGACATAGACTTGTTCAAAGCAAGGATCGTGGATTGTTGTTCCCAGGATTGGAGTCCAACCGTTGGCGACAGACTCCACTACCACGACTCCACTCCAGTCCGGCTGAAAGCGGAAAACGATCACTCGATCGGAGGCGAGAAATTGCCGGACTTCAGACACCGTCGTGTTGAGAATCTCGTCTAAATTTAAAGACTGACGGATGCGTTCTAGCATCGCCCTCAGCAGTCGTTCCCGCTCGGTTTGCTGTCTTAGTGACTCTTCCGCGGCTTTGCGATCGCTAATATCGCGCACAATGACTAAAACTTCATCTTCCCCACTGACAACAAGCCGCGCCTCGTAATCGTGCAAATTGCCATTTTTGGGAAGCTGATACTCGAAGATTTGGATTTCGTTCGTAGAAAGTGCTTGCTCCACATGGTATTTGGCTTTCTCAGCGACTTCTATAGGCAAAACCTCGTCTAACTTTTTACCTAAGAATTCCTGAGCAGGTAAGAACGTATCAAAGTCTCTAGCTGCTTTGACGTCCAAATAAGTGCTATCTTTGCTAATTCGGAAGATCAAATCCGGGATGGCACTTATAAGAGCGCGATTTTTTGCTTCGCTTTTGCTTAGTGCCTCTTCTGCCTGTTTGCGCTCGGTAATGTCAGTCTGAATCCCCACAAAACCGATTAGATTCCCTTGTGGACTCCCGATTGGGGAAAGATAGAGTTCGTTCCAGAAAAGGGTGCCATCTTTGCGATAGTTGCGTAAGGTGACATGGCATTCTCTAGCTTCCCTAATCGCCATTCGTAGCTCATCAAGTGCTGGCTGAGCAGTGTCAGCGCCCTGCAAGAAGCGGCAGTTGTACCCTATGATTTCCTCAGCAGAGTAGCCTGTTAAACGCTCAAAACTTGGATTGATATAAATAATTGGATTATCTGGTTGATTGGAGTCGGTAAGGACAATGCCATTGCAGCAATCACGGAGAACCTGCTCCAGTAAATGTAGACGTTCCTGTGCTTGTTTGCGCTCAGTTATGTCATCGCAAACCAGGAGGACAACTCTATCCGTATTCGTTCTTTGTACAATGCTAGCGGTAACATTTACCCAGAAAATGCTGCCGTCTTTGCAACAGGCGCGCAATTCCCAACTAGTAACCAAAGCGTTTGACTCGATCCCTGAACTCAACTCAAATGCTTCTTGAATTGGTTGTTGCAAAAACTGAGCAAACTCAGCTTTTAACTTTTCTCGCTCGTCAGGAGCAAAAGTGCTGAAAATTGTTTTTCCAACCAACTCTTGGACGCTATAACCAAGACGAGCCGCTCCAAACTGATTAACCCCAACAACGACTCCTTCTGAATCCAAAGTAAAGTGAATACAGGGAGTCTTGTTGTACAGTGTTCGGTATGCTTCTAGTTCAGCTCTCGTGTTCCGCAGTTCTTCCTCAAGTTGGGGACGTTCTACATCTGCACCTGCAATAGTTTGTTGTAACTCTCCAGAAGCACCTTCACCTTGTAAATAGTCATGCCCAATTGGCTGGTGATTTGCGTCCATTTTGTAATCTCTTACCCCTTTTTTTTCATAGAGATAGAGGGACTAAATTTTTTATCTTTGTTTATCAAAAAACTAATTTAATGGACTAAATAGCAAGTTGTTTGATGGGTTTGAATGCCTCAGTTATGGCTATGTAATGTTAAATGCTATACCAACTCAATCGTTCGCTTTCTAAAAAGGCTATGTCTATCATAGATATTTGAGCCAGCAATTATAATAACTCATTGCAGCTCGATAAAAAACATTACCTCCTGAGAAAACCTAAGTAATGGCTCTTTTACGTTAGAATTTCCTAACTGATTTTAAAATTGGTTTTTGTTTATACTAAACAATATTTACTTTTAAGCTCATAAAGAAATATATATTTATGTTTAATTTATTATAGTTGTAGAGCGGTCATAAAAGTAGCGAACCACGCTTTTCTCTACACTTTAACCATTATTTGCGAGAGAAGTGCTAGAAAATAGCCATTAACAATAGACTAGGAACTGGAAATCAACCAAACTCTGCTAACCGTGAATGACTAATATGAGCGCACAAACAGAAGAACCAATTACCTACGAAGGCGGCTGTCACTGTGGCGCAGTCCGCTTTCGGGTAATCGTTGACGAACATAAGGCAGATGACTGCAACTGTTCCATCTGTAGGAAGAAGGGATTTTTACATCTAATTGTGCCGTCCGAACGTTTTACCTTGCTAAGCGGTGCAGACTTATTGACAACCTACACCTTCAACACGGGTGTTGCTAAGCACACCTTCTGCCGTATTTGTGGGATTCACCCTTTTTATCGTCCCCGTTCCCATCCCGAATCTATTGATGTCAACGTGCGTTGTCTGGATGAGGATGTGGTGTCTCGCTTTCGCATTGTGCCTTTTGATGGGGTTAATTGGGAACAAAACGTACACCTAATTCGCTCTGAAGCATCGGACACGGATTAATAAATCCTCTCACCCAGCTTATCTATCATTGTAGGTTGGTTTGAGGTCATGTAGACGGAGTCTTCAAGAGAGAGTGACCCAACAAAAACTAAGGGAGGTGTTGGGTTTCGTCTTTGTGCGAAACCCAACCGGAAACTCTTAAGTGAGTGGCATTCAATTTAAGTAGCTAGAACTCTGCGAAAAAAAGCATCTTGCCCTATTGACTACCATTTCTCGCAGTCTTCCCCAAACTATTGGGGAGAAAGCCAGCTTTGCGCTGAAATCAAGAGAATTGAGGAGTGTGAATTTTATCCGCCTGCATGAGGACAAAATAGGTAAGATTATTTTTATAAAATACGCTTATACTTCCAAGGAAATTATTTTTAATTGTTAATTTTGTTTCAATATTGGCTGAATTATTAAATTGAAACTGTAAAAAGCTTAGCCGTCAACAAAGCCAGAAGAGAGTATAGATTAACGTCTAATAAAAAATCCGAATTCAGGAGCAGACAAAAATTATCGTTATTCCTAGCAATGCGACCGATTTTAGCTGAAAAATCCTTCTTTTAGAGGAAAAACTAGAAGCAATGAGTCTATTTTTCTACTGTCTACTACCAACTTTGCCGTCTCTCCCCTCGCACGCTCAATTGCTAAAGAATCTGCCAACTCCGAAACTAGCGATGAATGTACCTCAAGCGAAAGAACACGCAAAATAACCACTTAAGAAAGTTACCGCCAAGACTTAAATATGGTAGAGAAGGACTAGAGTGACAAAGGACTAAAGCAAAATAACCGATCGATCGAAACGGCACAGCGATACTCACAGTCAGTTACGAACACTAGAATGCAAATAGGGACAGGAGGCATTTATTTCTAAAAGCCATACAGGCTTGAAGTGGCAAAAGCAGGCTGTTATCGGACAGCAGGGCTAGGGTAACGCAAGCAAATTTGTACGCTGTAAGTATTCCCATACGTCGTAGCGATCGCTTGTTAAGATCGGTAAGTTTTAACCATTCCAACCTTTTAATTAAGCTTTTTACTTTCTAACCTGACAACGTTCCTGTGATAGATCGGCTTTCAAAGGGGAATTTCCATACAGTGCGATCGCACCTAAGACGCACTGCTGCCTTAATCTTGGGACAACCAGCACTGGTGGTCAGTGTGGTGGTCTCCCTCTTAGTGCTGGGAGTCCGGCAACAAGGTCTGCTGGAGACGCTGGAACTAGGTGCTTATGACCAGATGATGCGGTTACGACCAGCCGAAGAGCCAGATCCCCGGATCTTGGTGGTCACTGTCACCGAAGCAGACATCCAAACCTACAAGCAATATCCCCTGTCTGACGAACGAATGCATCAGATGCTGGCAAAACTGCTGGCAAACGAGCCGCGTACTGTCGGGCTAGATATTTATCGCGATTTGCCAGTAGAACCAGGTCATGCGGCATTCTCCAAGCTGATGAGTAGCGATCGCCGCATCGTTCCGGTGTGTGCCGTCAAAGACTCGGAAAGCCCCGGCACTCCTCCACCACCCAAAATTGCCGAAGACCAGGCTGGCTTTGCCGATATCGGAAAGACTGATTCTGATGGCGTTATCCGTCGGGGTTTGTTATTTGTCTCTCCCTCCGTTCACAAGCCTTGCCCTAACCCGAACTCCTTTAGCTTCCAACTGGTTCAACGTTACTTGGAAAAAGAAGGAATCGTTGCTTCAGACACCCCACCTCTCCGTTGGAACAACACTGTCTTCAAACCTCTGGAGCCTAATGATGGAGGATATCAAGGTCTGGATGCACGGGGGTACCAAATCCTCATCAATTACCGCTCTGCCAACCGTCCTTTTAACCAGGTAACGATGAGTCAAGTCCTCAACGGTCAGTTTGACCCTAGCTGGGTAAAAGACCGCATCGTTCTCATCGGGGTTACTGCTTCCAGTATTGATGACGCCTTCTATACTCCCTACAGTGGCGCACAGAAGGGAAATCGGAAAATGCCTGGAGTTGTCACTCATGCCCATCTGGTAAGCCAGATGCTCAGTGCTGTCCTGGATGGGCGTCGTTTATTTTGGTTCTGGTCGGATTGGGGAGAAGCTTTGTGGGTATTGGGTTGGTCTGTAACTGGCGGCGTTATGGCTTTGCGACTGCGGCATCCAGGGCATTTGTTACTGGGACAGGGAGCCGCATTGGGTGTCCTGTTTGGGTCGTGTTGGGTGCTGTTTACCCAGGCGGGATGGGTGCCAGTGGTTCCCTCTGCGATCGCGTTGGTGGGAACGGCTGCTGGTGTCGTGGCTTATAGCGCTCACCAAGCCGAACAAAATCAGAAAAAAATCGCGCTTCTGGTTCAGGAACAGCAATTCAACCTGGCACAGATGCAAGCACTTCTCCAACAGAAGAATCAGGAACCACAGACTGAGGAAGAAGCAGAGGTAGCAACTGCGATCGCGCCAGCTCCCCTATCAGTTCTGCCTAATCGCGATGATTATGATGATGATGATGAGACTCAGCCGTGGCAGCCTAGCTTAGATGTAATTACAGAACCTGAGCGACTGGAGCGCCAGCGATTATTAGATTCCTCTCCCGTAAAGTACGGCGACTCCCTGCGACCGTCTCTATTGATGGGACGCTACAAGATTCTTCGACCTCTGGCTTCGGGCGGGTTTGGTCATACGTATTTAGCCGAAGATACCATGCGACCCGGTAAGCCCCAGTGTGCGGTTAAGCATTTAATGCCTGCGCTTCGGGATGAAAAATTCTTGAAATTGGCAAAACGGCTATTTTTTACAGAAGCCGCCATTCTGGAAAGCTTGGGGCACCATTCTCAGATTCCGCAGTTACTTGCCTATTTTGAAGAAAACGAAGAATTCTATTTAATTGAAGAATTTATTAAAGGTCATCCGCTCACCGATGAACTATTGATAGATAAGCGCCTACCGGAAGCGCAAGTGGTGGAAATCCTGTGCGGGGTTCTGGAAATTCTGGTATTTATCCATGAAAACCAAGTCATCCACCGGGATATTAAGCCGAGTAATATTATTCGCCGAGAAAAAGACGGTCGCTTAGTTTTAATTGACTTTGGTGCCGTGAAACAGATTCAGCCCCAAGAAGAAAGCGAACAGGAAAACCGCACCATTGCTATCGGCACCCGTGGTTATACTCCGGCTGAGCAATACGACGGACACCCTAGGTTCAGCAGTGATATCTACGCCTTGGGCATGATTGGGGTGGAGGCAGTGACGGGGATACCGCCTAGTAAGCTGGAAACTGACCGGAACACCGGCAACATTAATTGGCGCGAATTTGCCTCAGTGCGAGACGAATTTGCCGAGATTTTGGATAAGATGGTGCACTTCCACTTTGTGACTCGTTACCAGTCAGCTACAGAGGTGCTACAGGAGTTGAAACGGCTTCCTAGCGCTCCCGCGTAAACATCATCCGGTAGTCAGGCGGTAGTCAGGATGTGGGTGCTACAGGTGAGGGGGGATTGACATCGTTTGAAAAATGTTTTAGACGAAGATTTGCCTAAAAAATGCGATCGCTTCAGAAAAATTGAACCCATGCCGTTTAGCAAAATTCTGAATTCACTCATCTTCAATGGATTCGGAATTTTCGGTTCGGATGAAGCGAAAAGTGGCACAATGAAAGGCGGTGAATAATAAGATGGGTAACAATTCTGTGAGTCCGACAGCCTCAGCGTCCCCTACGGCACGCCGTGTCGTTTTTCCTTTCACTGCTATCGTGGGTCAGGAAGAGATGAAACTGGCCTTGCTGCTGAATGTGATTGACCCCTACATTGGCGGCGTGATGATTATGGGCGATCGCGGAACGGGCAAATCCACCACGATCCGGGCTTTGGCTGACCTGTTGCCAGAAATCGAAGTCGTTGCCGATGACCCGTTTAATAGTCATCCAAGAGACCCCGATTTGATGAGCGACAGCGTGCGCGATCGCTTGGCGAAACAGGAAGAAATTCCCGTCGCCCACAAAAAAGTGACAATGGTTGACCTGCCGCTCGGTGCGACAGAAGACCGCGTCTGCGGCACTATCGACATTGAAAAAGCTTTATCCCAAGGAGTCAGAGCCTTTGAACCCGGACTCCTCGCGAAAGCCAACCGGGGCATTCTCTATGTGGATGAAGTCAACCTACTTGACGACCACCTAGTCGATGTGCTGCTCGACTCAGCGGCAAGCGGCTGGAACACCGTCGAACGGGAAGGAATTTCTATCCGTCACCCGGCGAGATTTGTGCTAGTCGGTTCCGGCAACCCGGAAGAAGGCGAACTGCGACCTCAACTGCTCGACCGCTTTGGAATGCACGCAGAAATTCGCACGGTGAAGGAACCGGCGCTGCGAGTGGAAATTGTAGAGCAACGGGCTGAGTTTGACCAAAATCCCCCGAAGTTTCTGGAAAAATATCTTCCGCAGCAACAAGCATTGCAACAAAAGCTCGTCAGCGCTCAAGAACGCCTGTCCTCGGTGACGATGGACTATGACTTGCGGGTGAAAATCTCCGAAGTTTGTTCGGAGTTGGATGTAGACGGCTTACGGGGCGATATGGTTACGAACCGAGCCGCTCGCGCGATCGCTGCCCTAGAAGGACGCACTGAAGTCACCGTAGACGATATCCACCGCGTCATCACCCTGTGTCTGCGTCACCGGCTCCGCAAAGACCCCTTGGAGTCCATTGATTCCGGCTACAAGGTGGAAAAAGTGTTTGGTCGCGTCTTTGGACTGGAAGCGTCCTCAGCAGAAACCAACACAGCTACAGCGAATGGAGTTCGTCAGGGTGTTCGGTAATCAGGACTGAGAGTGTGTTGAGTGTTGAGTGATTAGAGAGTTTTTCGATTCAACGCCCATAAATTAAAATTAAAAGTTTTAATTTATGAGCGTTGAATTTTGAGTTATAAAAGAGTTCTTTAATTCAAAACTCAAAACTCAAAACTTTTTACCAATCCCCAATCTTCCTATGGCAGAGCCACTCATCGAACTAAAGGGAATTTCTAAATCCTTTGGCAACAATGTCATCTTAGATGGGGTCGATCTGACAATTTATCGGGACGATGCGCTGGCAATTATTGGCCCCTCCGGGACTGGTAAATCGACGATTTTGCGGATTATTGCGGGACTTCTGGCTCCTGATTCTGGTGAAGTTTATATCCTGGGAAAGCGACGTCGCGGCTTAATCGAAGATGCCGAAGATCCCCTTGGAATTGGGATGGTGTTCCAACAAGCGGCTTTATTCGATTCGCTGACGGTGGAAGAGAATGTCGGCTTTCTGCTGTTTCAGCGTTCTAAACTGTCACGTCGGCGGATACGAGAATTGGTGGAGGAAAAGCTAGAGATGGTTGGGTTGCCAGGGGTTAGCGATCGCTACCCCTCGCAATTATCGGGTGGAATGCGAAAGCGGGTGAGTTTCGCCCGTGCGATTATGTCCAATCCAGACCATCCCCAAGACAACCCAGAAGTTTTACTCTATGATGAGCCTACTGCTGGTCTTGACCCCATTGCTTCCACAGTGATTGAAGATTTAGTTCGTCAGTTGCAGCAAATACCAGACAGTTGTAGCAGTTATGTCATGGTGACGCACCAAGAAAGCACCATTCGCCGCACTGCTGACCGAGTGATATTTCTCTATCAGGGACAGGTACAGTGGGAAGGTGCCGTCAGCGAGATTGATACCACCCAAAATCCTATCGTTCAACAATTTTTTAGTGGAAGTGTAACCGGCCCAATTCACGTCATCGGCTAGAATCAATTAAAAATTAAAAATTAAAAAAGGCAGAATTTTTAATGTAAGCATTTTTAATTCTTAATTGTTAATGGTATGAGGAGAACAGATGCGATCGCGAACGGTTCGAGAAGGCTCCGTCGGTTTGTTAATCCTGCTGTCCCTTTTCTTGTTTGGGGGTCTGATTTTGTGGATACGCGGGCTGAACCCCGGTAGCCGTAGCTACACAGTCGTGGCAGAATTTGTCAATGCTGGCGGGATGCAAGCTGGCGCACCCGTCCGCTATCGCGGCGTCAATGTTGGGAAAATTACTGCCATCAACCCAGGCTCGAATGGCGTCGATGTGGTGATGGAAATTGCACCGGCTGACTTACTGATTCCCCGTGATGTCGTCGTTGAAGCAAATCAATCCGGTCTGCTCAGCGAAACTTCGATTGACATTACTCCCCTGAAGCCCTTCCAGCCAGACGCGAAGGTCGCCAATCCGCTCGATCCGCAATGCCAGTCTAGCCTGATTGTTTGTGACGAGGATCGTCTGCAAGGTCAAATTGGTGTCAGTTTTGATGAACTGCTTCGCAGCACTACCCGCATCGCCAATCTCTACAGCGACCCCGCATTCTTTGCCAACCTCAACTCAGTTGCTAAAAATACCAGCGTCGCCGCCGTTGGGGTATCTCAACTTACCCGCGAACTCACGGGTTTGAGTCGCTCAGTGCAACAAGAAATTAAAAACTTCTCAGTCGCAGCCAATTCAGTGACGAGTGCTGCCAATCAAACCAGCAATCAAGTTGCTTTGGCAGCCAATCAGATTTCTAGGACTGCGAATCAATATAGCGGGACTGCCACCCAGGTAAATCGGCTCGTCGATAATATGAATAGTCTGGTCGTAGGCAACCGCTCGACTCTCGTCAGTACCTTGAACAACTTTAGCCAAGCCAGCGAACAGCTGCGCCTGAGTGCAAGTAACCTAACAGGGCAAGTCAACCAGTTTGGAGGTGGACAACTACGGCGTAACTTAGAACTCGTGTCTGCAAATGCGGCGCAGGCGTCCATCAATGCAGCGCAAGCATCTGCTAACTTTCGCGATCTTTCCACCGCTCTTAACAGTCCAACGAATTTGGTTGTATTGCAACAAACTTTAGACTCAGCGCGGATGACGTTTGAAAATGCTCAGAAAATTACATCTGACCTGGATGATTTGACAGGAGATGAAGCTTTCCGTAACAATTTGCGAAATTTGGTGAATGGACTCAGCAATTTGGTGTCTTCGACAGAAGACCTACAGCAGCAAGTTCAAGTGGCTGAGGTTCTAGAACCTGGATTGCCAGCAGTCAATCAGGGAACCGGGATCGGAACACAGCAGAATAATTCTTTGCTCCCCCTTGCATCGCCTTCCTTGACACCCATCGCCCAAAAGAAGCAGTTAAAGTCTGTACAGCGCGAACCAATGGGAAAGGCGTTACCTTCTGCTTACTGGGAGGAAGAATCTATTCAGCCACTAGCTGACTCTGAAAATAAGAATTAGCAAGCCTCAGTTCCATGCTCTCGCCTGGAAGGAGAGAGGCTTTCAATGATTCCCCCGTCCTTACAAGGCAATGCATCACCTACACCTGTTGGAATTATGTAGGGCTGAAGCATTCGCGCAAAAACATTTGGGTTTTAAAGATACTGTATCCAAACGAGATTTGCTCTAGCACGCTAATTCCAATCTTCTTCATCTTGCCGCTTGCTGCGACTTTTATAGACAACACTCGTGGCATGAATCTGACGAGTTCTTTCAAAGAGGGCATCTTCCGTCAAGTTCCACTGGCGGAGAATCGTATCTAGGTCTTGTTGAATCTCCCTTGCCCCTGGAAAGCCACGATAACGAATGCGTAGACGGGCGAGTTCCGCCAGATTGAAATCATTCATTTCCCCGGTTAAGAGGCTGTTAACGAGTTGGCGATCGCGTCCTTGGAGGGGATGCTGTTGATCTTTGTTTCCTGTCTCTGCCATATAATCTCTAATTTTTAGTTTTTAAGTGTTTGAATTTCCACTTCGTCTCCCACCTGTAAAATATTACCGGCTTCCGATTCAGGGATGCGCGTGTTTACCGAGAGTCGGTAAAAGTGATTGAATCGAGATGAATCTACCCAACTGGGCAAAGTTTCTTTCCGCGCTTGCACAAATAACTTTTGAAAATTAGGGTAAACCTCGCCCATTAGAGAGTCTCGTGTCGGCACCACACAACGCTGACAGGGATTGACCCCATTTATCTGCACATCTCGCACCAGAAACGGCACCACGTCCTCTTCCGCCCCAAACAGCCGATCTTCCCAAAATGCCGGGACGCCCCCAATTTCCAGATTTGCCCGCAGGCGTCGCCGCAATTCATCCCCCGTCAGGGGAGGGAACCAGGAGGCAACTGTCTCCAGCGTGGCGGTACTGATGACTGTTGGCCCGGAAGCATTGGTATCATCTGGAAAGCCAGAGACTAAGTTCTGGCAGAGTTTTACGGGAAAGTCGAAATAGTCGCTCAACCAAGCTTCTAGTTCAGTCCGTTCCCGATCGATGTGAAAAATGTGGGTTTGTTCTGTTCCTTGGACTTCTAAGCAAACACGAGTAATCTTCTCAGTATCCGTATCAATGTCAAAAGAAGTCCGCAGTAAGTGAACTTTCGGATTGCGCTTGGCATTCACGAATCGACCTTGATCGTCACAAATAGCAAACTCTCGGTCATACTGTAATGCACCACTTTTAAGGATGGTTGCTTTAGTAACGGAAACACCATCTAGAGATTTGATTGGATAAACCAGAATGCGGGCAAGGTAAGACACGGTAATCAATTACAAATTAAAAATAGAGAACTCTTTTTCAATAGAATTTTTGCTTTCATTAGACATTCCGAAAGCTTACCCTATCTTTCGGGTAACGGGAAGCCGCTTCGCTTCTACATCTGAGTTCATCTGTGTTTGAAAATTAAAAGTTCGGTATTTTTGCAAGAAGCTTATTGTTGATTTTTCAGCTTTCTTGAAATTAGGCAATACTCTAATCAAACGCCCGCTACATACAAAAACGGTAGAGAAACTATTGCTTCTCTACCGTATAACACTAAAAATTAAAAATGAATCATGACAAATTCATTTTTAATTTTTAATCTTTAACTTTCAGCCGCTTGGGGAAGCAATTCTCGCTTCTGACCTTGCAGCACTTTCACTTCCTTCGTGGTTTCATCGACATCCACAATTGCCGTGTCTCCATCTGAGACGCGACCGCTGAGGATTTCTTCAGCCAAGCTATCCTCTAACAGGCGCATGATGGCGCGACGCAGCGGACGGGCACCATAGCTGGGGTTGTATCCTTCTTCCACCAGACGATCCTTGAAGCGTTCCGTGACTTCTAAGATAATTCCCTGTTCGCTCAACCGTCCGATCACCTCTTTGAGCATGATGTCGGCGATTTCCTTCACCTCGTCCTTCGTCAATTGGCGGAAGACGATGATCTCATCGAGACGGTTTAAGAACTCTGGGCGGAAGTATTGCTTCAGTTCTTCGTTCACCAGCGAGCGAATGCGGGTGTATTGTGCCTCTGCTTCGTTCTCTTGGGTATCGAAGAAGCCAAGCCCCGTTCCACCTTTTTCAATCACCTTAGAACCGATGTTGGAGGTAAGAATCAACAGCGTGTTCTTGAAGTCTACTGTGCGTCCCTTGGCATCGGTCAGGCGACCGTCTTCCAAGATTTGCAGCAGCATATTGAATACATCCGGGTGGGCTTTTTCGATTTCGTCGAATAGCACCACGGTGTAAGGACGACGACGCACTGCTTCGGTGAGCTGACCGCCTTCGTTGTAACCGACATACCCTGGAGGCGAACCAATCAGTTTGGAAACCGTGTGGCGCTCCATGTATTCGGACATATCCAAGCGAATCATCGCTTCTTCCGAACCGAAGAAGTAAGTAGCTAAAGACTTTGCGAGTTCCGTCTTACCTACGCCAGTCGGCCCTGAGAAGACAAAGCTGGCAATCGGTCGGTTGGGGTTCTTTAAGCCGACCCGTGCCCGACGAATGGCTCTGGAAACTGCTTTGACGGCTTCTTCTTGCCCGATCAACCGATTGTGCAGTGTGTCTTCCATGTGCAGCAGCTTCTCGGATTCGGATTCGGTGAGCTTGTTCACCGGCACTCCAGTCCAAGAGGCGACAATGTGGGCAATGTCTTCCTCGGTAACGACGGGGGAAACATCATCGCGTTTGTCGGATTCGGTCTTTTTGCTTTGAGCGATCGCGCGAATTTCGGCTTTGATTTCCATTTCGCGATCGCGCAGTTCTCCTGCCCGGTCGAAGTCTTGACTGCGGACTGCGTCATCCTTATCCTTGAGAACCTGACGCAGTTCTTTATCCAATTCCTTCGCTGCGGGGGGCAACTGAGAGTTGAGCAGGCGCACGCGGCTTCCGGCTTCATCAATCAGGTCAATCGCTTTATCCGGCAAGTAGCGGTCGGAAATATAACGATCTGAAAGCTTGGCAGCAGCTTCTACGGCTGTATCGGAGATTTTCAGTTTGTGGTGTTGCTCGTAGCGTTCGCGCAACCCGTACAAAATCTCAATCGTTTCGGCAACCGTCGGCTCACCGACCATCACCGGCTGGAATCTACGCTCTAGGGCGGCATCCCGTTCGATGTGCTTGCGGTACTCATCTAGCGTGGTTGCGCCGATGCACTGCAATTCTCCTCTCGCCAAGGCGGGTTTCAGGATATTTGCCGCATCGATGGCACCCTCTGCGGCACCTGCACCAATCAGGGTGTGAACTTCGTCGATTACCAGGATGACATTTCCGGCGCTGCGGATTTCATCCATAATTTTTTTCAAGCGCTCTTCAAATTCACCCCGGTATTTGGTGCCCGCTACCAGCAAGCCAATATCTAGTGTGACTACGCGCTTTTCTTCCAGGATGTCGGGTACATCGTTGTTTGCGATGCGACTCGCCAACCCTTCCGCGATCGCGGTCTTACCAACTCCGGGTTCCCCAATCAGCACTGGGTTGTTCTTCGTGCGGCGTCCCAGGATTTGAATTACCCGTTCGATTTCTTTCGCCCGACCGACGACTGGATCGAGTTTGCCTTCTGATGCCATCTGGGTCAGGTTAGAGCCAAACTCATCTAATGTCGGGGTCTTGGTGCGCCCGCTACTTTGCCCCGCAGAGACTTCTGCCGTCTCTCCCAGCATTCTAATCACTTGCGTCCGCACTTTCGTGAGGTCAACCCCTAGGTTTTCCAACACTCTGGCAGCAACCCCTTCTCCTTCTCGGATCAGACCCAGTAGCAGGTGTTCCGTCCCTATGTAGTTATGCCCTAGTTGGCGAGCTTCTTCTAGAGATAACTCCAGGACGCGCTTGGCTCTGGGGGTGAACGGAATTTCTACCGCCACAAAGCCAGAACCACGACCGATAATTTTTTCCACCTCAATCCGAGCATCCTTGAGGTTGACGCCCATAGATTTCAGGACTTTGGCGGCGACGCCGGTTCCTTCTCCAATTAGACCCAGGAGGATCTGCTCCGTACCGACGAAGTTGTGTCCCAGGCGACGAGCTTCTTCCTGGGCCAGCATGATTACCTTAATGGCTTTTTCTGTGAAGCGTTCAAACATGGCGGATTTCGTTTCCCCTGCTGCGTGCCTGTAATGGTGATTCTAGCATAGGGTTTTTATCCGGCTGTCACATTGAAGATAGATGAAATCTATCCCGCAAGATTTTTCTGACTTTGTTGGTAGAACTCAGCGATCGCTAGTCTCTCGCTACTATCTAAAGTTAGAAAATTGACGGGGCAAAAAAGTGAGTAAATTGACACATTGGCAAAAAACGCCAGTTGAACCACTATGTCCCCTACAACCTTATAACCGAACCTTATAACCGTCAACCTTCTATCCTTTAACTTCATCGGCTTCCAAGAACTGCCGATGAGAGTAACGGAAGCGATCGCCAATTGAGGAATGCCAGTCGCTTAAGGTTTGCGGAAATTCGGGTGCTTGAAGACCGCTACGCCACAAAATCAAAGCATCTTCGCCCGTATCTTTGTAATAGCGCCGACGCCTACCAACTTCCTGAAACCCAAATTTCTCGTAGAGAGACTGGGCAGGTCGATTCGATGCTCTCACCTCCAGCGTTGCCCACTCCAACCGGCGCTTCCAGGCTTTTTTGAGCAAGGCATAAAGCAGTGCCTGCCCCAAGCCCTGACCCCGATAGTTGGGATGCACTCCCAAAATCGTAATGTGTGCCTCCTCTAAAATTGCCCAGAGACATCCGATGCCCACGAGCGATCGCTCTAGAGGCGGATCTCCTTCCGGACTCAATGCAGTCGGGGCGGCGTTTTCCCCCACGTACTGAGTGGATTGACCGATTACCTCTCGTTCCTTGCCGCTAAATTCTTCTATAACTAGCAAGTCACTATTGGGACTTTCTAACTCCCGCTTGTAACCGTCTAGAGTCCAGAGTTGACCAAAACACAGTTGGTCTAGTTCCACTACCGCCAAGAGCTGCTCTGCTGTCAGCGGCTGAAGTTGCAAAAAAGTCACAGTTTTCAATTGTAGACTGAAAAACAAGACGCATTCACGCCTGTTAAGCATCCAAGGACAACTATTAGATCATGTTATCGACTCAACCAGTCGGGGTTCAAAATTCTGGACGGCAATATTTACCGCTTACCCCTACAACCTGTACAGACGCAAATCATCACGTCAGTGTAGATCGCTCACCCAATCAGGAACTTTTGCCCCTGACATCTGGGGTTAACAGCCGCGACTGCCTGGAAATTGGGGGTTGTGACGTTACGAAACTCGTGCAGCAATTTGGTTCGCCCCTTTATATTTTGGACGAAGAAACGCTGCGGACAGCTTGTCGTCAATATCGGGATGGTTTAAGCCGCTATTATGGCGGTGAATCTCAGGTGCTGTATGCTTCTAAAGCCTGGAGTTGTCTAGCCGTTTGCGCGATCGCTGCGAGTGAAGGCTTGGGGATCGATGTCGTCTCTGGCGGCGAACTCTACACGGCGCTGCAAGCTGGCGTCAGTCCCGACAAAATTTATTTTCACGGCAATAACAAATCCCGTGAAGAACTGACTCTAGCGGTTGAAACCGGCTGCACGGTTGTAGTGGACAACTGGTTAGAGCTACGCACCCTCGCGGCTTTGGAATCGGGACAAGCGCCTAAGGAATCAGAGGTTAACCCCTCTAATCATCCAAAATCCAAAATCCGGATCATGCTGCGGTTCACCCCCGGCATTGAGTGCCACACTCACGAATACATCCGCACCGGACACCTCGATAGCAAATTTGGCTTCGATCCTAACCAATTAGAGGAAGTCTTTGCTTTTATCAGCCAGCAGTCAACTTTGGATTGTATCGGGTTGCACGCCCACATCGGCTCCCAAATTTTTGAGCGCCAACCCCATCACGATCTCGCAGGGGTTCTAGTGGAGTGGTTTAAAAAAGCAGCCACCAATGGACTGCCCGTCAAAGAGTTAAATGTCGGGGGTGGCTTAGGAATTCGTTACACCGAATCAGACGATCCTCCCAGTATTGACGAGTGGGTAAAAACTGTCAGCGATGCCATTACCGCAGCCTGCCAATCTCAACAAATCCCCTTACCTAGATTATTGTGCGAACCAGGGCGATCGCTCATTGGGACTGCCTGCGTCACCGCCTACACCGTAGGCTCATCAAAGGTCGTTCCAGACATCCGCACCTACCTATCCGTTGATGGCGGAATGTCTGACAATCCCCGTCCCATCACCTACCAATCCCTGTATCGAGCCGTTGTTGCCAACCGGATGTCGGCACCCTTGACAGAAACTGTCACCCTTGCCGGTAAACACTGCGAATCTGGAGACATTCTGATCAAAGAAGCATCGCTGCCGAAAACTGAGCCGGGAGATATTCTCGTCGTCATGGGCACAGGTGCCTACAATTACAGCATGGCTTCTAATTACAATCGCCTGTCTCGTCCAGCAGCGGTTTTAGTAGGTCGAGGAGAAGCTAATCTGATTTTGCAGAGGGAAACCTACCAGGATGTAATTCGGCAGGATCGTCTACCTGAGCGATTAGTAGTTAGTTAGATTGGAAATTTTTTGCACCAATGCGTCAACTAAAATCCCTGCCGCTTAGTCTCTTCTCACTCAAAGGAGGGAGGCTTTTCTCCCCTTTCGTCAAGGAGAGGGCAGGGGAATACATATACATAGCCCTCATGCTCTTTGACATGAGGGCTATGTAGGGGCGCACAGCTCACGCAAACGCTCTTACCATGTGTGTTGAACGCAATGGAAAACCGCTATATACGCTATATAGTCGATTGATGCAAGATGTCAGTCATCGGAAAATCCTACGACTCACTACCTAATTCGCTAGTACCCAAGGGGGCGCTTCAGCTAAAATCGAGCTTTAAGGGAAAAAGAAAGTAAAAAATAGAAACAGTAATTAGCTATTAACTGTTTAGCTGGGACGTAACCACAGGTACACTAGATTTAGACTCTAAACAGATAATTCAAGCCAATAGCTAACTGCTCTCCTTGCTTTTTACATTCTTGCCTTCTGCCTTTAAACTCGCCCGTATCCAGCAAACTTCAGCAAATCTGATAAGGTTCAATGAATTTGGGTCCCGGTCAAGACCCTCCCGGAACTTCGACCTTGTTGCTTCAAAGCATTGATATTGTTTTAGTTCTCATCCTCACGTATCTGGTGCTACTCTTTATCGGGGAGCGTCGCACATTGTGGATGGTACGGGGTTTGATTGTCTTAATGCTAGCCTCAGCCGTGAGTAATCGCCTGGGGCTGGTACTGTTGAGTTTTGTCCTGGAAAAGTTGGTAGTTGGCTCGGCTGTGGCGATGGCTGTCATTTTCCAGTCAGAATTTCGTCGGTTTCTCGAACAATTGGGCAGGGGAGAACTGATGCAGTTGCTGCAACCCTCCCGACGAGCGATTCCCAAAGCAGATAGTGTTATTGATGAAATTGTGGATGCGGTCAAAGAATTGTCCCAAAACCGCACGGGTGCTTTGATCGTACTGGAAACGACCGGGCCAATTGATGAGCGGGATTTTTCCGTTCAAGGCGTCAAATTAAATGCTGAGGTTTCTAAGGAAATCCTACAAACTATCTTTCAAACATCTACGCTCCTGCACGACGGCGCAATATTCATTAGTGGCTCCCGCATTGTTGCCGCTGGGGTGATTTTGCCCCTTTCTGAGCGGACGGCATCGCGGCAACTGGGGACGCGGCACCGGGCAGCAATGGGAATTACGGAGCGGGTCGAAAATTGCCTATGTATCGTTGTATCTGAAGAAACCGGCTCTATTTCTTTAGCGGAGAGGGGGGGACTGAATCGCCCCCTAACCAGCAGTAAACTGAAAGAACTCTTAGAGACGCGATTCTCCACGTCAAGCGAAGAGAGGGCCGTCGCCCCCGGTCTACGCAGTTTGGGACGTCAGATTAGCGATCGGGGAAAGGCACTGGTTTCGCGTTTGCTTCGTCTTCCACCACCGGGTTCTCGTGACAAGAAATGACTTCAAAATCAACTGTCTTACAAAATTTGCCTGCTGACCTCGATCGAGACCGCCTGCCCAAACATGTGGCAGTAATCATGGATGGAAATGGTCGATGGGCCAAACGCCAAGGGCTACCTCGAATTATGGGTCATCGGCGGGGGGTCTATGCGCTGAAGGATTTACTGCGCTGCTGTAAGGATTGGGGAATTCCAGCGCTGACTGCTTATGCGTTTTCTACGGAAAATTGGAAACGACCGCTGGAAGAGGTTGATTTTTTAATGACCTTGTTTGAGGGGGTGTTGCGGCAGGAACTCCGGGAAATGGTGCAGGAGAATGTGCGAATCAACTTTATGGGAAATTTAGCCGATTTACCGCGAAGTCTCCAGGTAGAAATTGAGCGGTCAATGGCTGAAACTCAGCACAATGCCAGCATTCAGTTTACTGTGGCAACTAATTATGGGGGACGCCAGGAAATTCTGCAAGCTTGTCGAGCGATCGCAACTCAGGTGCAGGAAGGTGTTTTACAGCCTAATGAAATTGATGAAGCTTTGTTTTCACGCCACCTCTATACTGCCAAAGTTGGCGATCCCGACCTGCTGATTCGCACCAGCGGGGAAATGCGCCTCTCGAACTTCCTGCTGTGGCAATTAGCTTATGCGGAACTCTATATCACAGAAACGCTGTGGCCTGATTTTGACCGGGCGGAGTTTCACCGGGCTTTGTGTGCCTATCAACAGCGCGATCGCCGTTTCGGCAAAGTATGAAGATTGGCAAAGTATAAGTAAATTTGTAGAGACGCGATAGCTCGCGTCTCTGTTTTGACTGATTTCTGGAATTTAAGATTCAAAACTCAAAACTACTTTCTAAGGGCCTGCAAAGACGGCGTCTTCTACATCTTGGCGAGTCAGAGAATATTTGAAGGAGCGCAGGATATCTCGTCCGCCTTCACCCGCTTCTAGATAGCGCACGGTTAGCTCCTCCACATCTAGAGACAGCTCTGCTTTCCAAAAAGGTCTAGCAATGTGCCAACAGTGCAGCTGAGTTCGGTCTTGTTGACATCCCATCTTTTTGAGCCACTGTTCAATATCAGGTAAGGGATGGTTATAGAGAGGCGTATCAGCAGTGGGAAGAGTCATAGGTCGTTTTAATTTGGTTAGGGGCGGATTGTCCCAAATTATCTGTCATCCGGCAAGTAGATTGAATCAACTCGCTTGTTTTGAGGGATGAGTGGGGCAAGGCGCGACCCAGATGCCACAGGTTTAGATAGATGATGAGGATGAACAGGAAGATGAGGAGTCGCCTGCTGCTCGACTGGTTGCAGGGTTTCTAGCCTGGAAACTTGGAAGGCGGCTTCTCCTCGCGTTAAGCCAATGGCGATCGCTAACAATAGGCAACCCACAAAGGTTAAACCCATAATGAATAGGACAAAAATCTCTCCTGGAGAGAGGGGGCGATCGGTTGGATCTAAATAGGCTGAGGAAGAATATGCCTTTTTTGCTTGGGAAACCGAAGAATTCAAGTTTGGCGGTGCTTGAATTACGCTAATGCGGGAATAGCCAATTTTTAGGTCATAAGCCAGTCGCCGTTGTGGATTGCTGAGGGTGGAATAGGCTTCATTGAGCTGCTGGAACTTAGCGGTTGCTATGTTAGCAGGTAATTCTGTGGTATCGGGATGGTAGTGTTTGCTTAATTCTCGATATGCCCGTCGAATTTCGATCGGGGACGCCGAGGGGTGCAGCCCTAGCAAAGCGTAATGACTGGTCGCCAAGGTTGTTTGATACGGCATCCGGCGACCTTCATTATTCGGATTTTCCCTATTTTGAGTCACCGCAGCTTCACTCTGCCTGGGTTTTGAGTGCGTTTCAATTATTCTAAGCGATCGCATAGGTCCCCCCACATTGCTCCGCCGAATCATAATCCTGGGGTTATTGCGTTCAAAGCTTGCCGTCGCAGGGTATAGAGGGAGATGGGGAAAGGATGCGATCGCCCTTCTCCTGTGCTGCGGTAGGTGCTAATCAGTGTTTAAATGGTTGCTATTTATCCGATGAAGGACGCGCAGGGCATCCACTAGATGGTCGCCCCAATGAACAATAAAATGGAACTTCCAATGCCAGATTGCATAGTTAACGTGACCTCGCTCGAAGGCAACAAAACCTTCTTTGAGATATCGATATATATCCCTTAAATCGTCCCTTAAATCGCCTACAACAACCTCATTTTCCTCTAACAGATTAAAAACTTCCCAATAACAATTGTATTGACCCAGCTTGCTTTGAATTCATTGATAAATTTTAGGTGCACCTTCGGTAATTTTAAAACTATCTATCATTTCTTGTTCATCAGTAATAATATTAACCAACTCCATAACTGCTGTGTAATTTTTTGCAAGTGTTTTAGATATTTGCCTAATAAACTGATGTGTCTCTATAGCTCCTTGTTGTTCAATCAAGGTGCAAACTTCTGTTCCAATTTCGACAAAGTTAATAATTATTTCTTGCCTGGTAATATAGTTATAATTCACGATCGTGATTTCTCTATAAAATTAGTAGCGATCGCTCTCTTTTGATAAACTGCTCCGCAAATGGCTGCTAATAGCAACCATCCCAAGGTATTCACCCGTAAATCAAATATACTTACATCTACTACATTAAATAATGTACAGGCACCAAAAGCGACTAAATAACTGAAAAGAATTAACCTATTTTGTGGAGACGAGATTAGTCTCATCTCTGCCAATAGTAGGGCAGCTTGAACCATCACCCAGCCAACTAAACCGCAGAAGAAAATGGTTGCGGGGATGCCAGTTTCAGCCGTTAGCATTAACAGCAAGCTGTGAGGATGTCCCAGCCAGACTTTCATCTGTGCCTCGTAAAGTGGCGTAAAATTCCTTAAACCCCAGCCAGTCCAGGGACGTTGCTGAGTCATCGACCAAGCAAACTGCCACTGAGTTGTCCGTAACAACGCCACGGGTCGATCTGGATACATTTGGTCGGTGAGTCGCGCCCAAAAGTAATAGGGGACAATCGTGCGAAGCCATTCGCGCACAGGTGAAGGGCCAAAAGCTGCCCAGAGGATGCTAGTAGCGATCGCCCCCACTCCTGCGATTAGCCAACGCCAACCTTGATAGAAGGCAAAGGCAAGACAGCTAAGAACAACAATCGCCCAAGCATTGCGGGAATTCGTCAAAATCAGTGCAGCAGCATTTCCAATTACCGCTACACTTAGAAACCCGATTCGCCAGGTAATCGGAAAGGGAAAAATATATTTTGTTTTAGCTTTTGCTTCCGCTCTTTTTTCTAGCGTGGCGGTACGTAAGCGGCGAGATTGGGGCGATCGCTTTTTGCTTTCTTCAATCCACAATCCCAGCGCCAGAATAAACACAATTTGCAGATAGGCTGCCAAAATATTGGCGTACATAAACACCGAAGCCATCCGCCCGATGGGATTCCCTTTAGGTTGCAGCGCCCAGCCTACAATACCTTCCAATAGCGCTGGGCTAGCCCAACCCATGAATATCTGTCCGAAGCCAAGAATCACCACGGGTACGGAAGGTAGCACCAAAATCCAAGCTAACCGTCGCAGTTGTGCTGGTGTCTGAATGAGTTCGCTATAGGCAGCAAAAAAGATGAAAAAGGGGAGGAAATTAAACAATCCCAGCAAGGCTTCTAAAGGAAAAGGGGCGAAGCTAGCTGAAATAATTACCCAGGCGCAAAAGATAGCGAATCCGCGATTGAGAGGGCGTCGGATAATTGTGGGATATTTTTTTCTCCAGGTGCCGACTAATCCGATAAATATTCCAATAGCACCCAGAATAGGAATCAAGGGAAAAATTAGGAACCCCAGTTGAGCATAGTTCCAAGATGCTTGCAAGCTGGGGTCGGGATGCCGACTTAAAAATGGGAAATTAAAAATTAAAAACGGGGATTTCTTCATTTTTAATTTTTAACTTTTGACTTTTAACTCCTAAGCAGGTTCCCAGCATTCGGCACGAGTTAGGCGAATTTGCGCTAAGGCAACGATAATAGGGATAATCCGACCGTAGTTGGTCGCGATCGCTCTCCAGCCCAAATCAGCAAAAAACCACGCCCACATCGCAGGTCCCACCAACGCAAATACACTGCGGATGGCACCATAACGGGCAGCACTCATCGCCATCCCACGCTTAGCTGTTTGCAGTACCACGTAATTTTGGAACTGTGCAGCAGCAGCAGCACTGCCTTGGATAACAGTTTCTTTGGCGACTTGATAGCTAGCAAAATGAATCGCAAACTGACGGGCAAGTTGTTGTAGCAGCAGCGGCTGGACAATGGAACTAACGGCAAGGGCACTACCGCCCTTAACGAGTAAAGCCATTGGGTCGTGTTGCAACTGCACTGGCAGGGGTTCGGAGAGTTGAGACTTTGCTAGCGATCGCTGTACTCTGGCAGTTAACGCTTTCTGTTCGTGTCGAGGCATTTGTTTCCACGCCCGACCCATCAGATTGAGAAATACTTCTGCTTCTAAATCAGTTGTCGAAAGTTTTGCAGAATAGGGAATTTTTAGATATCGACAAACTTGGATCAAAATTTGTCGATAAGTGACTTCACCCGTGCGTCCTCGCAAAACTGTCACTCCATCCGCCGCTAAAAAGCGAAATCTCTGCTCGATCGCATCCAACCAATCTTCGTGATCTTGGCTTTGAATGTCGATCGGGTCAGGTGTCTGAACGTAATCTAAGGGGTTAAATTTGCGGCGAAATAGAATATCTGTCAGTTGCTGTAACTCTTCTTCTGTGGCTAATTCCAGCGCGGCTCTCAGCTCGTCCAACTTCAATTCCTCCCAGACCCCAGATTCGGTGCTGTCCCTTATTCTACTTCTATATACTTGAAGACTGAGGGTTATCCGTAGTGTTTGATGTCGCCGTAATTGGTGCGGGTATCGCGGGACTGACCGTTGCTCAACAGTTGCACCAAGCTGGATATAAAGTGGTCGTCGTTGACAAATCTCGTGGCGTTGGGGGAAGGGTGGCAACGCGCCGATTGCAGGGGACTTGTGCCGATCATGGCTTGCGTTATTTAGAACCCCAAGGGCAGTTAACTGAGAAGTTTATTGATGTTTTGCGGGTGAAGCAAAGCGATTTTGAAGGAAATTGGGGGATTGTTCAAGCCTGGACGGATACTATTTGCGGGGAATCAGCAAAGCCGAATTCATCCTCGATCCGTCCCCGTTATGTGGCACCAATGGGGATGAATGCGATCGCTAAATTCCTCGCCACAGGTTTAGAAATGCGGCTGAATCAACGGGTTCAAGAAATTACCCCAACTGATGAGAAAACTTGGCATTTCACTTTTGAGCCGAAAGCCGACCCATTAATTGCTAAAGCTGTTGTCGTGGCAATTCCAGCGCCTCAAGCTTTGATGCTACTGGAACCCTTAGCCAAAACCATACCAACTCAATTTCTAGATAGTTTACGCGCTGTGGAGTTTGACCCCTGTCTCAGTGTAATGGCGGGTTATCCAGCTTCTCGACAGCAAGATTTAAGTAATGCAGAGACGGTAAATTTCCCGTTACACCTAGATGTTACACAGGACTCTGACTTAGCGTGGATTGGTTTAGACAGCAGCAAACGCCCCAATCCCCAGATACCAGTCTTTGTTTTGCACAGCACCGCTGAATTTGCAAACCGTTACCTGGACGCCGAAGATTTAAACCCAGCGGCAAGCCAGATGTTATCTCGCGCCGCCCAGTTACTCGTTCCGTGGCTGGATTCTCCCGAATGGTTTCAAATTCATCGCTGGCGCTATGCTTTCCCCAGTCGTCCTTTGCATCAAGATTGGCTGGACGCTGGGACACCATTGCCCCTAATTTGTTGTGGCGATTGGTGCGGGGGAAACTTGGTAGAAGGGGCGATGAATTCTGGATTAGCCGCCGCCGTCAAGATTAATCAACAGATGGAAATGCGAAGCTTGCCGGGGGAAAGTTTTTTAGAAGCCCTCCAGCAAATATCCGGTAGGAGCGATCGCTAAGGAGTTAATTTAAACCGATGCAAGATTTTATCCAAGTGGTTGATTACGATACCAATTGGCCTATCCAATTTGAGGAGGAAAAACTCCAAATTCTCCACGCCCTCGGTGATGCTGTCTTGGACATCCACCATATTGGCAGTACCTCAGTGCCAGGATTAGCAGCTAAACCAATCATTGATATTCTCGTAGGCTTGGAGGAGTTACCACCCAGCGTCGATCAGATTACATCTGTCGAAACACTCGGCTATCTCTACCAAGGTGAGTTGGGTGTTCCAGGACGGCACTTCTTTCGCAAAGGGATGCCCCGCACTCACCATCTCCATCTGGTGAAACGAGGAAATCAGGTTTGGGAAAACCAGCTGATCTTCCGCGATTTTCTCAGGGCGCACCCAGAGAAAGCGAAGCAATACGATGCTTTGAAGCGCGAGTTAGCGGTACAATTCCGGCTAGATCGAGAAGGCTACGTCCAGGCAAAGGCTCCTTTAATTGAGCAGCTACTCTCAAATGCTAGGGCATGGCGGCAAATTATCTAAGATAAGCAGCGATCGCTACCCGGCGAAAGTTTTTTAGAAGCGATCTCTTAGCATTGCCCGTTTTAACGTTACACAGCCAAATACAACTCTGTTACGGCAAAAGAGCAAACTGCCCAAAGTAGCGATCGCTGCTTGTCTGCCATTAGCTGCTAGTGATTTTCAAGGCGAGAGCGTTCATCAAACACCAGTATTTACAAACCGTTTCATAACATTTGGGGGATGGAAATTGCCATCAACCCTAGGCCCTGTATGGATAAATCCGATTCTTGGCAGCCTTAGATGGTGCGACCTCTGTCTCCCCCAATGTAAAGAAAACTTTACATTTTGTAATGTTTTGTTATATGTTTTAAGACAGGAGACAAAGATTCGTAACCCAGAAGTTTCTGGATTAATAGTTTTAACGAATCTAAATAATGCATCCATGACTTCATCCACGACTTATACGATTGAGTCCGCACAGGGCATTTTCCCTGGAACTCAGATTGCTAATGCGGTTCCAGCTACCACGGAAGCTTTCGATAAGCTCAGCGTTGACGATCAACTGGCATTACTCTGGTTTGCCTACACCGAAATGGGTGTTTCAATTACTCGCGCCGCCACAGGAGCCGCCCGCATGATACTAGCGGAAGGTTTACTAGCCCAAATTAAGCAGATGCCAGCTGCCGCCCAAACGAAAGTGATGGAGGATCTTGCTAACCGTGCTGACACTCCCATCAGCCGTTCCTATTCTTCTTTCAGCGTCAATACCAAGTTGGGTTTTTGGTATGAGTTAGGAGAGTTGATGGCACAGGGTATTGTCGCTCCCATCCCAACGGGATATCAAATGACGCCTGAAGCCGCAGCAGTCCTAGAAACCATCAAGAAACTCGATCCGGGTCAGCAAATTACAGTTTTGCGGAATACCGTCATCAACATGGGATTTGATCCGGCTCTCAACGATTACGCAAAACCCGAAGATCCCTATATAGCACCCACCGCCCTAGCTTCTCGTCCGAAGATCAGTATTGATGGCATCAGTGAGCCTACAGTGCTGAACTATATTCAAAACATGAACGCATTTGACTTTGAGGCGGCTGTGTCTCTATTTGCGGAAAAGGGAGCATTGCAACCGCCCTTCCAGAAGCCAATTGTCGGTCGTGCAGCGATTTCTGCATATATGCGCGAAGAATGTCAGGGACTCAAGATGATGCCACAGAAAGGCGTCTCTGAGCGCATAGAAGATGGCTATACCCAGCATAAAGTCACAGGCAAAGTAGAAACTCCTTGGTTCGGTGCCAGCGTTGGCATGAACATTGCGTGGCGGTTCTTACTCGATCCTCAAGGCAAAATTTTCTTCGTGGCGGTTGACTTATTGGCGTCCCCGAAAGAACTCCTAAACCTAACTCGTCAGTAGGACGTTAGGTACAGTTGCTGAGATAAGATAAGGCACAAATAATCGCCTTAGCAACAAGAACTGTAGGGTGCTGCTCCTAGCACCCTACATTTTTGCTTGAGTCTGCAAGACATCAAATTTTTCACCAAACCACTCATAACGCCCAAATAATTCTCAAAAAGTATTGTAAAAGTTTTACGGCTCTTCCAGTAGTTGCGAAACTAATTTTATGGCTTCTGCGGGAGTAGAGATTTTACCTTCAGCGCGTGCGAGTCCGATAGCGGTGAGAAATTTACCAACTTGTGGCCCAGATGGGAGATTGAAAGTTTGGATCAAATCTTTGCCGGTGATGAGGGGCGCGGGATGAGCAACAGGGTCGTCAGGAGTCAGATAGCGGTTGATGAGGGGTGTCAATTCTGCGACAGATATCCCAGTGGCTACAGCCAGAACGAGGATGACTGGGAAAACCTGTCCGGCTTCTCGAAAAAACAAATACTGCTCTCCTAAAGACATCTGGGATGGTTGCAGCTGCGGCAATAATTTGAGTGCAGTGGTAATGGCGCGAATTTCAGCGCGGCTGTATTTTAAATTCAATAATTGGGTTTCAGCAGCTTCCGGCACGGGTGACAACAATATCGCCAGCTTCGCAATGCCCAACCAAGAAGTTTTTAAGGTATCGCCTACCAAGCTAGATAAAAAGATTGCTAACTCATGCCATGTTTCTCCCAGCAATACCGCTGAACGTTCAACTGCTGGCAAGATTGTAGAGACATTTTCGGAACCTCTCCCCCAAACCCCCTCCCCGTCAACGGGGAGGGGGCTAAGAGGTGGAGTTATTAACCTCGCGATTGTTCCCTCCGTTTGCAGGGGAAGGTTCGGGAGAGGTTGGGGACTTGAGGCACTGGGAAACCAAGTTGCGAGTAAACCATCCTCAACGGCAGTAATTATCCAAGGAGTGCCTTCAGAAGTGTTAAGGAGATAGGCAAACTCTGCTTGCACTCGTTCTGCCGATACTTGCCCCAGTAAAGGTGCAAGTTGCCGAATTGCTGATTGGGTATCCGACTCAATCGTAAAATTTAGTTGGGCAGCTTGGCGGTACGCTCTTAATAGCCGTAAAGGGTCATCTTGCAGATTTTTGGGGGAAACCATCCGAATGATGCCCTGTTGCAAATCTGCATAGCCACTAAGAGGGTCGATGAGTTCGCCAGTGTAAGGATTGTAAGCGATCGCATTCATTGTATAGTCGCGCCGCTGCAAATCGATTTCTAAATTTGACCCTTCGGCTTGGGCAATATCAACGGTTGCTTGCTCAAATACGACTCTGGCAATCTGTCTCTGGGCATCTAACAACACAAACCCCGCTTTGTAGCGACTGGCAATCTTCCGCGCTGTTTTTACCGCATCTGCCAGTAAGACAAAATCTAGATCCCGGTACTCGCGGCGGCGTCCCAGCAAAGCATCTCGCACAGCACCCCCCACCATATAAGCGGGTTCCGGGAGCAATTCCAGGCTAAAAGGCCAAGTTTTTGGCGATAGGGTAGAGGTGTCTGTGTTTAAGTGCATCTGTATACTTACCCCATTTAGATAATTTTCCGAGTCCACGCACAGGAACAAGCGTTTGTGTGTCTGTGAATTTATTCGCCTCAAAGACACATTGCAATAAAAATCAACCCAATAGGTAATTAATAGACGTGTTGACTGAGCTAGATTAACAGAAAAGCCTCTGGAGGCTGTCCTATGTGTATTTGTGTTAACTGCCAATACGTAGACCGCTGCACCACCTATCATGCGGTAGAAATGCAGCATCAGGTGCCTCATCTAACTGAAGATCCCGATTTTGAAGCCACTGAACCCACCATCAATGTCAATATCCGCACCGAGGGGGAAATGATTGAGATGGAATGGGATGTTGTGGGTTGTCTCAGCTTTAAGCGGGAAACCGGCAAATGGGCGCGGTTGCGTCCCGGCGAGTTAGTGCCAACCTGAAAATATCTAAATCAGATTGCGCTAAGCTACGCTGTTTTACAAACTTTAACGCGACGGCTACTGCTTGCCTCAGTAGCCGTTTTGTTGCATTTAGGCAATTCAGGCGACTGCATAGAGTCGAACTTACTCAGAGAAATCGTTGACTTGTCAATAATTGCTCAAATACAGACGACCCGCGTAACAATTGGCTAAGAATCTGAGCTGTTTTAGAGTTATTGCAGTAATTAATAAACTAATGCTTTTTTATCTTCTTGCAGCAATGATCCCTTAGCAAGTAGGCAAAAATGAAGAGAACTGGTGAGAAACGGGTGGAGATGGTAGTAGGGATTAGGTAAGCGATCGCTCTAAACCACATTTCTTAATAATTAGCATATTAATCTGAATTAATTTATGAAATATTAGCCATGATAATTAGGAATCTTTAATAGTTCTTATGCCTTTTTAGTTTTGCGAAGATACATATCATCTTACCTATATCCCCGCCCTCACTCACCACTACACTCAAAAAAGGGGAGGTAATAAGAAGTCCAGTTTGTGAGTAAAGCGACTGGCTCTAACAGAATTTATCTGGCTCAACATCAATCAAGAAAAACAAGCCGTAGTTATGAATTTAAGTCCTTATCTCCCAAAAATAACACCGTTTTACGCCCGAAACAAAGCCGCTTTTGGACTAAGTATTTTAATCGTCGCCGGATATTTAGGTAATTATTTCCGTTGGTCATTATTTTTCGATATAGATTTCCTATTTGGCAGCATTGCCGTTTGGATTATAGTATTTTTGTACGGTACAGGTTGGGGTACTTTTGCAGGCTTCATTTCTGGCATTTGTACCTATTTTATTTGGCATCATCCCTACACGGTAATTACCTTTACCGCTGAAGCATTCTTTGTTAGTTTATTGTTTCATCGTCTACGTCAGAATATCGTGCTGCTAGACGGAATTTTCTGGCTGTTCATCGGGATGCCTCTCATTTGGCTATTTTATGCCATTATCTTGCACGTAGATACTACACAAGCGTTGATTATCTTGTTAAAGCAGCCTGTAAACGGGATTTTCAATGCTTTAATTGCTAGCTTGATGCTGACTCATTTACCGATTCATAAATGGCTAGGTCGTCCTCAAGCAGTTAGCACGCTTTCTCTGCAACAAACGGTTTTTAATTTGTTAGTAGCTTTTGTCTTCTTTCCTACTCTAATTCTTATGGTTTTAGACAGCCGCCGCGTAATTGATAACATCAAGACAACAGCTAATGCAGAACTCAAGGCGGCTTCTATAGATTTAGTTGTTGAAATGCGTTCTTGGCATCAGCAACATCTAAAGGCAGTTCAAGAATTTGCTCAGATTGCTGCTGATGAGCCTACCAAATTGGATGCATTGCAGTCAAGTATAGAATTTGCTAGACGGACATTTCCAGATTTCCATGAGATTTATGTAGTCAATGCCGAAGGTAAAGCAATTACATCTTCACCACGACAGAATGAAGCGGGAGAGTCCACTATTGGATTGAATCTTGCTGTTAAACCCTACTTTAAGGAAATAAATAATACTCTGCAACCTACTCTATCGGATGTAGTGAACGGACAAAAGGTAATTCTCAGCGTACCCGTGCTAAGAGATAATCGCTTCCGTGGTTTAGTCATTGCAGAACTTGATTTGAACGGTATTGACGAACTCCTAAAATCAAATGTTGACGAGCGGGGACTGCAAATTACTCTCGTCGATCGCAGAAAATCTGTAATTGCTAGTACTCTGTCTGAGCGAGTAGCAATGCAAACATTTGATCGTCGTAAGGATGGCGAAATTCGTCCAATTGCGCCGATGACTTATCAGTGGCTACCGATAAGTGGCAGTCGGCTTGTCATGGTGCGTTGGAACAATTCGTTCTTTGTGCAAGAGACTCCGATTGATAGCCAACTTCCTTGGACTCTCATTGCAGAATTGTCTGCGACACCAGACGTCCGCCATATAGAGCGCGTTCATACCAATAGTTTAGCGATTTTGATGCTAATTTCAGCGATCGCGCTCATTTTTGCAACCCTTCTAAGCCGCAGCTTAGTTAGCCCCCTCTCAAAACTAGCGCAAGTAACGACAAATCTGCCTCATAAACTTTCAGAGCAAGAATTGATCGATTGGCCTAATAGTTCGGTGACAGAACTGGACGCTCTAGTTCGCAACTTCAAGTCAATGGCTGCGACCCTTAATCAAAAGTTTTGGGAAATCAAAAGCACCAACGAAATGCTCGAAGAACGGGTGCAAGAACGTACTCAAAAATTATTAATCATTAATACAGAACTTGAAGCTGAAATTGCCGAACGACAGCGAACAGAGGAAAAATTAAAAGCTTATACCTTCAAATTGGAACAAAGCAACCGGGAATTGCAAGACTTTGCCTTCGTCGCTTCCCACGACTTGCAGGAACCATTGCGGAAAATTCAAGCCTTTGGCGATCGCCTCAAACTCAAATACGGAGAATCCCTAACTAATGAGGGGAAGGACTACCTGGAGCGGATGCAAAAAGCGGCGCAACGGATGCAAACTCTTATTAATGACCTCCTAGCCTTCTCGCGGGTGACAAGCAAAGCTCAGCCTTTTACTCGTGTCAATATCACCAACGTGCTACAAGAGGTCTTGTCTGATTTGGAGGTGCATATCCAGAAGGTAGGCGCACAAGTAGAAATTGGCGAGCTGCTAACAATTGATGCTGATCCGTCGCAGATGCGGCAATTATTACAGAATTTGATTAGCAATGCGCTGAAGTTTCGGCGTCAGGAAGAAGCACCCGTCGTCAAGATTTGGAGTCAATTACTAGAGAAGGACGAGCAGCTTTGGACACAAGACTTATCAGCTCGTCCCATGTGTCAAATTATGGTTGAAGATAATGGCATTGGTTTTGACGAAAAGTATCTGGATCGGATCTTCACAGTTTTCCAACGCCTGCACGGTCGTAACGAGTATGAAGGAACGGGAGTTGGTTTAGCGATCTGCCGTAAAATAGTCGAGCGTCATGGTGGTACTATCACAGCAAAAAGCATATTAGGGGAGGGGGCGACATTCATTGTCACGCTACCTGTTAAGCAATCTAGGTGATAGATTTTGGAATTTTAAATTTTAGATTTTTGCTGATCAATCTCAGAAAGCAAGCCTTTTTTCGCGACTGCAAATTATGCGAAAGTACTGGAATTTGGTGTGAGTAAAACGCTGTGAATAAAGCTGGAAAATTAATTACCATCTTGATGGCTGACGATGATGAAGACGATCGGCTGCTAGCAAAGGATGCATTAGAAGAATGCCGACTCGCTAACGATCTACACTTTGTTGTAGATGGTGAGGATCTGATGGATTATCTTTACCATCGGGGTAAGTATACTCAGTTAAGAAAATCGCCCCGTCCAGGTTTAATTCTGCTGGATCTGAATATGCCTAAAAAGGATGGGCGGGAGGCTCTCCAGGAGATTAAAGCCGATCCCGAACTGCGACCTATTCCAGTCGTCGTGCTGACTACATCAAAGGCTGAGGAAGACATCTATCGTTCTTACGGTTTAGGCGCAAACTCGTACATTGCTAAGCCAGTCACATTTGAATCTCTAGTTTCTGTGATGAAAGCTTTGGGAAAATACTGGTTTGAGATTGTTGAATTGCCACTAAAGGAAAATGAAGCGGAAAACTCAACACTATAAAATATAGTTTTGCAGAATTCCTAGTTAGGTTTCGCCTTGGCAAAACCTAACATTAAGCAATACTAAATTTCAGTCATCTACTCAGCGCACATAAGATTATTGAGGTTTTGCAAAGATTGAGGCAAAATAATTAAAATCGGTGGTAAGCTGCTGTGTTGTAACAATTAATTCTTTTGCTGACTCTTGAGTTAAGGGTTTAGCGAAAAAATATCCTTGCCCATATTCGCATTCCATTTCTCTCAGTTGGGAGAGTTGCTCGGCTGTTTCCACCCCTTCTGCTGTCACATTTAACTCTAAAGTATGAGCCAGGGTCACGATAGCACGGACAATTTCTAAACTGTCGTCTTTCGCCCCAATTCTACTAATAAAAGAACGATCAATCTTTAACTGATCGATGGGAAACCGATGCAGATAGCTTAAGGATGAATAGCCAGTGCCGAAGTCATCAATATGCAGATGCACGCCTAAAGCTTTTAGTTGGAAAAGCATTTTGATTGCCGATTCTGCGTTTTCCATAACTGCACTTTCAGTAATTTCTAACTTCAAACTTCGGGCATCCAGGCGAGTTTCCCGCAAAATTTGAGCGATTTGCTTGACTAAATCTGGTTGTAAAAACTGTTTGCTGGAAAGATTAACACTGATTGTTAATAGTAATTCTGGATAAAATTGCTGCCAATCATACATTTGGTAACATGCATTGTAGAGTACCCACAGCCCAATGGGAACAATTAAACCTGTTTCTTCGGCAATGGGAATAAATTCCGCTGGAGAGATTAAACCGCGCTCCGGATGCTGCCAGCGTACAAGCGCCTCGAACCCGTCAAGCCTGCCAGTTGTCAATGACACAATGGGTTGATAGTGAAGCTGAAATTCATCCCGCTCGATCGCACGCCGCAAGTCGTTTTCCAGTTGCAAGAGTGCCACCGCGCGGGTATGCATGGTGGTATCAAAGACTTCGTGACGCGCTCTACCCATCGATTTGGCACGATACATTGCGGTGTCAGCATCGCGCAGGAGATTTTCCGGACAGTCATATCCGATTGCTGGGGCGCTTTGCGAACCGCCCCCGATGGCAATGCCGATGCTTGCTGTTGTGAATACCTCTTGCTCGTTAAGGCTGAAAGGATGCATAAGTTCTAAGTGGATGCGCTCGGCAATGTCAGTGGCGTTATTGATATTTTTGACATCGTCGAGCAGGATGGTGAACTCATCTCCACCTAACCGTGCAACTGTATCTCCACCCCGCAGGCAAGCTTTCAACCGCTGCGCGATCGCTACCAGCAATTGATCGCCAATCATGTGTCCCAAGCTGTCATTAATCACCTTGAAGCGATCAATATCTAGAAAAAGGACGGCGAAGAAATAGTCACTGGTTCGTTTTGACCGTTCAATTGCCTGTCCCAACCGATCCCTAAACAAGGCTCGGTTTGGTAAGCCTGTCAACACGTCATGAAAAGCATCATGGAGGAGTTGTTTCTCAACTTGCTTGCGCTCGGTGATGTCAGTTTGAGAGCCAGCCATGCGAGAGGCTTTCCCATTCGTGTCTCGTACAGCCATCCCCCGGATTAGCATCCAACGGTATGTTCCGTCTTTGTGTAGTATGCGATGTTCGTTCTCAAAATGGGGGGTCAGCCCTTCCAGATGTAAAGAAATCTGCCCTTTCAACTGCTCGATATCCTCAGGATGCACTCGCTCAAACCAGGCATCAGGCGTATTGCTAATTTCGCTCTCCTCGCAGCCCAGCATGGATTTCCAGCGGGGAGAAAAATAAATTTCGTTTGTTTTTAAATTCCAGTCCCAAAGTCCGTCGTTAGCACCAGAAACGGCGAGTTCATAACGTTCTTGACTCTCACGCAAAGCCTCCTGGGTCTGGGCGGCCTTGGTAGCTGCCCCTACGCGCTCGGTAATATCTTGGAAGGTAACGACTGCACCCACCAACTGACCATTTTCTCGAATGGGGGTGCTGATGTATTCAACGGGAAAGCTCGTACCGTCTTTTCGCCAAAAGACTTCTTCTTCTATTTGTTGAACTGTGCCATCCTTAAAGGCTGCATAAATTGGACACGCTTCTCGCGGATAAGGAGCGCCATCGGCTTTTGAATGGTGGCAAATAAAATGCAAGGGTTTGCCAATGAGTTCTTCAACTTCCCATCCCAGCATTCTCGCAGCAGCTGGATTAACAAAGGTGGCGTTTCCATGAATATCCAAACCATAAATTCCTTCACCCGCTGAGTTGAGAATTAGTTCGTTTTGGTGGCGCAGTCGTTCAATTGCCTCTTCGGTTTGCTTGCGAACCGTGATGTCGTTCTGCAACCCGATGAAGTTGATGAGTTTCCCTTCGTTATCAAAAACTGGGTTGATGGCGAGTTCATTCCAGAACGGTGTCCCATCTTTGCAGTAGTTCAGGACTACACACATAATCGGTTGCTTTGATGCGATCGCTTCTCGCATCACTTTCACAACAGTGAAATCGGTATCTTTCCCTTGTAGAAAGCGGCAATTAGAACCCATCACTTCCGCCGCCGAGTAGCCGGTGATGGCAGTAAAAGCAGGATTAACAAAGATAATTGGATTGTCAGGTAAAGTTGGATCGGTGATTGTAACTCCAGTTGTCAGGTTAGCGATCGCCGCCGCTAGCTGGCTGTTTTCGCGCATAGCTGACCGCAAGGCTTCTTCTGCCTGCTTGCGTTTGGTAATATCGGCAGCCAAACCATCGATTCGGATGACATTCCCATTCGCGTCACGCCCTAGATGAGCGCGATTGCGAATCCAACGCTCTTCCCCGTCCGGTCGGAAAATACGATACTCTTCGTCTGCTGCACCGACTTGGAGTAACGCTTGCGTCATCGCTTCTATTCGTTCTCGATCCTCTGGGTGAATCACCTCCAGCCAGAGGTTCGGGCGCTCGAAAAACTGGGAGACTGGACGACCATAAATTTCCGCCGCCGCCGGACTGATGTAAATCGGCTCCCTAGTGATGGCTGAAACCGACCATACGCTGTCATCGAGGGAGCCAAGAATATTCTCTAGCCGCGATTCACTCTCCCGCAGCGCCTCTAACGTTTTGACTCGCTCGATCGAGTAGCGGATCGCCCGCTCTAATAGCGGCGCGTCCATCTTCCCCTTAACTAAGTAATCGGCGGCTCCCGCTTTCATTGCTGCAAAGTCTACTTCCCGATCTCCTTGCCCGGTCAGCAAGATGATCGGCGCTTTACAATTAGTTGAAATGGCTTCTTGTAACAATTCCAAGCCGTTGTGTGCGCCAAGACGATAGTCCACTAAATAGACATCATGTTGATGCATCTGAATCTTTTCTAAAGCAGCATCATAACTATCTACCCATTCGAGATCAAACTTTTCTCGCTCAATTTCTGAGAGGAGATCGCGCGTCAGAATATAGTCATCCTCGTCATCCTCAATTAAAAGCACTTTTATTGAGTCTTTAGACATAAAATAATATTAGAAACAAAATACCTCTATCTTAGAGTTCCTCTCCTCAAGGGTAAAGCTAGAGAAGTCCTCACTCAGCCACAGTTGCAAATTCACTCACAACTGGTTTTTGGTTTGAGTCCTGACGAGCATTACTTTTTAACAGTCTTAATAAGAATAAAATTAAAATTTGGCATCTGTCCGTCGGTATACCTGCTGAAAATGTTTTTTAAGGCGAAGCAGCAAATCGAAAAAGACGTAAACTCGCCTGTTTAATCCTTATTTCCTCAAGAAAGATATTGGGCTGCCTATTTGCCGATGAAGAGGAGTGCGATCGCCCTTGAGTGCTAGGGGCAAAATCCTCGCTCGTAGCCGTCTCGATAACAATCTCAAGATTTCCCGCCCTGATTGACACCCTGAGCGGATCGAGCCACTATGATAGAAGTATGAATCTATGTAAAGACCCAGATAAATGTCTTTAGAGTTTGTATCTGTAGAAAATATCAAAGAAATTGCCCACCACTACGGTTACTGGGCAGTTTTTTTGGGGATTTTGCTGGAAAATCTTGGCATTCCCATCCCTGGTGAAACGATTACTCTCGCCGGGGGTTTCTTGGCGGGAAGTAAGGAACTGAGTTACTGGTTCGTGCTAGGGAGTGCGATCGCTGGTGCAGTTGTCGGTGGTACTTGCGGTTACTGGATTGGCAGAAAAGGCGGCTGGCCCCTGCTGGTGAAAGTTGGGGGATTTTTCCGCATCCGCGAAGAAAAACTCTTACAACTCAAGCAACAAGTGAGCGAGAACGCCGGAAAAACAGTGTTTCTCGGTCGTTTCCTGGCTGTGCTGCGAATTGTCGCCAGTCCTCTCGCTGGAATTGCCCAAATGCCCTTCCTCAAGTTTATGGCTTATAACATAGCTGGGGCGACTGCTTGGGCATCGGTAATGGTCACGTTGTCCTTTTTCGCAGGGCGACTGGTACCCCTGGAACAATTAGTTGTGTGGGTCGCTCAATTTGGTTTAATCGCGTTATTCCTGTTGATTGCCTGGATTGCCGTTCCTCTGTGGCTAGAGTCCCGCGAAGCCAAGCGTTCAATCGAGGGAGATTAGAAAAAGTTTTGAGTAATGAGCGATTAAGTTTTGAATGAAAAGAATGTGTTTTCTCACTCAAAACTCAAAACTCAAAACTCAAAACTTTCAAACTAACCTCTCGCTTTTTGCGACCAAACGCGAGTCGGTAATCCCCAAACGTAGATAAATCCTTCAGCAGCTTTATGGTCAAACTGGTCTTCAGCTCCATAAGTTGCTAACGTTGGGCTGTAAAGGGACTTCTCAGATTTACGCCCCACAGTCATCGAGTTGCCCTTAAAAAGTTTAACTCGCACCGTTCCCGATACCCGCTCCTGTGTTTGTTGAATGAAGGCATCCAGGGCGGCTTTGAGCGGACTATACCAAAGACCGTTATAAACTAGCTGAGTATAAGTTTCTTCGATACCGCGCTTGTAGTGGGTCACATCTGCGGTTAAGGTGAGACTTTCTAAGTCGCGGTGGGCATGAATTAAAACCATTAAAGCCGGGGCTTCATAGATTTCCCGCGATTTGATACCCACTAGGCGGTTTTCGATCATATCGATCCGCCCAACGCCGTGATTTCCGGCAATTTCGTTGAGTTTCGTAATTAGCGCGACAGGCGGCAAAGCTTCACCGTTGAGGGAGATCGGGATGCCTTTTTCAAAGCCAATTTCAACGTATTCTGGCTCATTGGGCGTGTCAGCGATCGCTTTGGTCATCGCATAAATTTCTTCTAGCGGTTCCGTCCAAGGATCTTCTAGGGGTCCCGCTTCAATGCTGCGACCAAATAAATTGCGATCGATACTGTAGGGAGATTTCTTTTTCACGGGCGAAGGAATCCCATAACGCTCACCATAAGCGATGGTTTCCTCTCGGCTCATCCCCCATTCCCGCGCTGGTGCCAACACCTTCAAATCTGGGTTCAGCGCTGCAATCGATACATCAAACCGAACTTGGTCATTGCCCTTCCCCGTGCAGCCATGCGCCACCGCATCCGCACCGTATTTTTCAGCCGCTTCGACTAAAAGTTTGGCAATCAGCGGACGTGCCAAAGCAGTCTGGAGGGGATAGCGATTTTCATAGAGAGCGTTCGCTTGAATCGCTGGAAACGCATAATCTTTGACAAAACTTTCTGTAGCATCGGCAACCAGCGATTCGCTAGCACCCGATTTTAGCGCTTTTTCCCGGACTGGCTCTAGTTCGTCTCCCTGTCCCAAATCCGCCGCCAGGGTAATTACCTCTTCAACTCCCCATTCCTCCTTCAGGTATGGGATGCAGACGGAGGTATCGACTCCCCCTGAATATGCCAGCACAACTTTGGTAGCACGACCCATTGATCTCTCACTTCCGCAAAACAACGAGTTCTTATTATGCAACTAATCTATGCCAAGTCTTGTCAGGAATAGCACAGATTAATCTACAGCCATAGTCATCTGGGGCACCAAGGGATAGATGAAAATGCTTTCTGTTCATTGGCTTACAGTTCTTTGAGAGATACTAAAAGTGTTGTCATCCGGGGGAAATCGTGTTTTTTAGCGTTGTCATTCCAACTTATAACCGCAAGCCGATTCTAGAAAAATGCCTCAGAGCAATGGAACGTCAGCAGTTGAGTGCTGGTAGCGTCGTCAGCGGCTATGAAGTGGTGCTGGTGGATGATGGTTCGACGGATGGCACGTTGGAGTGGTTATCCCAACACGCCGCTGAATTTCCTCACGTGCGATCGCTCTTGCAAGACCATCAAGGGCCAGCCGCCGCCCGTAATCTGGGAGTAGAACAGGCTCAGGGTGACACGATTATCTTTATTGATAGCGACTTAGTAGTTACCGAGCATTTTCTCCAAGCACACGCCGACGCCTTAGTTGAGGGAGAAAAGAACCTGGGAAGCGATCGCCTCTTTACTTACGGTTGGGTGATCAATACCAATAACTTCGAGAATCCCACCTCCGAACCCTACAAAATCACGGATTTTTCCGCTGCTTACTTTGCTACGGGGAATGTAGCGATCGCTCGTAAATGGCTCGAAAAAGCTGGATTATTTGACACCCGCTTTCAACTTTACGGCTGGGAAGATTTAGAACTCGGCATCAGGCTCAAACAATTGGGTTTAAAACTGATTAAATGTCCAGCCGCAGTCGGCTATCACTGGCACCCCCCCTTTGCTTTAGAACAAATTCCCCCCATGATCGATCGAGAAATCCAACGGGGACGGATGGGCGTTTTATTCTATCAAAAGCACCCTACCTGGGATGTCAAAATGATGATTCAAATGACCCTCCTTCACCGCATCCTCTGGGGTCTTCTTTCCATCGGTGGCAGACTCAACGAGCGCACAATGGCACCCTTTTTACAATGGCTGATTAATCAAGGTAAACCCCAATTAGCCTTAGAAATTGCTCGAATTTTCCTTAATTGGTACAACGTTCAAGGTGTTTATGCAGCCTACGCCGAAGCGAGGCAAAAAGCCTAATTTACATGATTGCACTGCTAAGGATGCGAGCGATTTATTTTGCGCGATCGCTAATCTTTTAATATTTTCCTTGCCAAATGTCTAGAAATCGGCTACTGCAACTGTGCTAGCCTATTTTTCAATGTTTTTCCTGCAAATTTTCCCATCAAAGTCCTTATAACTCTGATAAACTGGAAGAGTTGTCTAAATTCGTACATTCCGCACATTCAGGGTTTCGGGTGTTTCCGCTGGAAATACGCCTGGATGGAGGATTAACCCGAAAGGAAAATAAATATGTCAGTTGTTTCTTTGGCTCAGATGATGGAGTCGGGTGTTCACTTTGGGCACCAGACCCGCCGGTGGAACCCAAAAATGGCTCCATACATCTATACGTCCCGCAATGGCGTCCACATCATCGACTTGGTTCAGACTGCCCAGCTGATGGAAGATGCCTACACCTATATGCGAACCGCCGCAGAACAGGGCAAGAAGGTTCTCTTCATCGGTACCAAGCGTCAAGCCGCAGGAATTGTGGCTCAAGAAGCCGCTCGTTGTGGTTCTTACTACATCAACCAACGTTGGTTGGGGGGAATGCTCACCAACTGGACGACAATTAAAACACGGGTAGAGCGCCTAAAAGATTTGGAACGCCGGGAAGAAACCGGAGTCCTCGACTTACTGCCCAAGAAAGAAGCTTCGATGCTGCGCCGGGAAATGACCAAATTGCAGAAATACCTCGGCGGTATTAAGCAAATGCGGAAAGTTCCCGACATCGTGGTGATTGTGGATCAGCGTCGGGAATACAATGCAGTTCAAGAATGCCAGAAACTGGGAATTCCCATCGTCGCGCTGCTGGATACAAATTGCGACCCGGATGTAGTGGATATTCCCGTTCCAGCCAATGACGATGCTATCCGCTCCATTAAGCTAATAGTGGGTAAGTTGGCAGACGCTATCTATGAAGGTCGTCACGGTCAGCTAGACGCAGAAGCAGAAGAGGATTACGAAGATTACGAAGGCGCTGAAGACGATATCGAATACGAGGAAATCGACTCGGTTCCTGATGAAGAGGAAGAAGAAACCGAGGGATAATTCAGCGTTAGAAACATCAATTCTTAGTTAGGAACTGAGGAAATGGCGGAAATATCTGCAAAACTCGTGAACGAGCTGCGCCAAAAAACTGGTGTCGGCATGATGGACTGCAAAAAAGCGCTAAAAGAAACCGATGGCGATATGGACAAAGCCATTGAATGGCTGCGTCAAAAGGGAATGGTTAGCGCTGGGAAAAAAGGCGATCGCCAAGCCTCAGAAGGACTGGTTGGCAGCTACATCCATACCGGAGGTCGAGTCGGCGTCCTGGTGGAAGTGAACTGCGAGACAGACTTTGTCGCCCGCAACGAAGCCTTCCAAACTCTGGTGCGGAACATAGCCATGCAGATTGCAGCTTGTCCCAACGTTGAATACGTGAAGGTTGGCGACATTCCCGCTCAAATCGTTGAGAAGGAAAAAGAAATCGAAATGGGCCGGGATGACCTAGGCAACAAGCCACAGAACATCAAAGAAAAGATTGTTCAGGGTCGAATTGACAAACGCCTGCAAGAGTTGAGCTTGGTCGATCAGCCCTACATTCGTGACCAAAGTATCACGGTGGAAGAGTTGATCAAGCAAAATATTGCGACGCTAGGTGAAAACATCCAAGTCCGTCGCTTCGTCCGATTTATTCTCGGTGAAGGACTGGAAAAGAAAGAAAGCAATTTTGCTGAGGAAGTTGCAGCTCAAATGGGCGGCAATTAATCAGCAAGTTTTCTGGCTGAATCCCTAGGAAGGACAGGTTTCCATGATGGAAACCTGTCTTTTTTTATCTTTATTTTCAAGAGATTTTCAGCGCTTGTAGGCACGATATCCCCATTCTATATATCTCAACAAATTAACACCTTGGAAACCCTTTATAAAGACAGAAACACTAAAAGCAGAAAAACTTTTTGTTTGGGTGGAATTCTTAACATCCTCCTTAGGAGTGTTGCCTCGATCCTTGTGCTAGACTTTTGAGCGCGAGCAGATTAAGGGGACACTGCGAAACACCGTTGAGGAGTGCAAACTCACTAGAAAAGTAACGAAATTTTTCAGCCCCTAAATAGACAAGCATTGTATCTTGGAGTTCAGGATCGAGCTGATTATTTGCCAGTAATACAGCGCTACGAAAGGGACATTTAGCTGGTGCGGGAAATCCTTTTAGGGTATTCAATCCTATAGATAATCTACTTCTGATAGTTCCAGAAAAAAGGAAGGATCGTAATGGAAATCAATTTACAAGTGCCAGGGATTAATATAACTAGCTTGAAAGAAGCACCCATTCATAATGCTAGTAAAGTTCAGCCTCACGGAATAATTTTCGTTCTCGCAGAACCTGAGTTAACAATATTACAAGTTAGCAGCAATATATCCACAGTTTTCGGAATCTCCCCCGAAAATATGCTGCAAAAGAAATTAGAAGAAGTTCTCGACCCATTCCAAGTAGACAGAATTAAAGCAGGACTATTAGAAGAAAATCTTGATTTTATCAACCCTATCAAGATTTGGGCTAGAAGAAAAGGCGATGAGTATTTAGTCTTTGATGGCATTTTCCACCGGAATGCAGATGGATTTTTAATTTTGGAATTAGAACCTGCGATTTCCCAAGAAAACATCCCCTTCTTAAGCTTTTATCATCTAGCCAGAGCCTCGATCAACCAGTTAGAAAAAACATCAACTCTGGGTGACTTTTGTCAAATCATTGTGAAAGAGGTGCGAAAAGTCACCGGATTTGACCGGGTGATGCTATATAAGTTTGATGACGATGGGCATGGATCTGTTCTCGCTGAAGAAAAACTAGAAAGCATGGAGCCTTACTTAGGTCTCCACTTCCCAGAATCAGATATTCCTAAACCAGCTAGAAAGTTATTTACCTCGAATTGGATCAGGTTAATCCCGGATGCCACTTCTCAATCTGCTGAACTTTTTCCGATTCTTAATCCAGTTAATCAGCGTCCGCTTGATTTAACGAACTCTATTCTCAGAAGCGCGTCTCCTTGTCATATCCAGTACTTGCACAATATGGGTGTGGGTGCTTCTCTGACAATTTCTTTGATGAAAGATCAAAAACTTTGGGGACTGATTGCTTGCCATCATCAGTCCCCCAAGTATGTTTCTTATGAGCTGCGAAAAGCTTGCGAATTCTTGGGGCGCGTCATCTTTTCAGAAATCTCAACCAGAGAAGAAACTGAAGATTACGGCTATCGCATGAAGTTGGCATATATCCAATCAGCCTTGGTTGAATATATGTCTCAAGAAGAAAACTTTATTGATGGTTTAGTTAAACACCAGCCGAATCTGCTGGAGCTTGCTAACGCTAAAGGTGCCGCCGTGTGCTTTGGTGGGAATTGCACGATGGTTGGTGAGACTCCCACAGAAGAAGAACTCAACTTTTTAGTCCAATGGCTAAAGAATAACGTCGAGGAAGAAGTCTTCTATAGCGATTCCTTACCTCAGATTTATCCAGATGCAGAAAGCTTCAAAAACGTTGCCAGTGGCTTATTAGCGATTCCGATTTCTAAGAATAACTATGTTTTTTGGTTTCGACCGGAAGTGATTCAAACCGTGAATTGGGGTGGCGATCCGAATAAGGCGTTTGAAGTAAACCAGTCAGAGGGAAATATTCGTCTGTGTCCTCGCAAATCATTTGATCTGTGGAAAGAAACGGTTCGCTTAACGTCTTTACCCTGGAAACAGGTAGAAATTAAAGCTGCACTTGAACTCAGAAAGGCAATTATTAACATTGTGCTGCGCCAAGCTGATGAACTTGCCCAATTAGCTCAAGATTTAGAACGTTCCAATGCTGAGCTGAAAAAGTTTGCTTACGTCGCCTCCCATGACTTGCAAGAGCCACTCAATCAGGTAGCGAACTACGTGCAACTTTTGGAGATGCGCTATCTAGAGCAACTCGACGAAGACGCGAAGGAATTCATTGGCTTCACTGTTGAGGGAGTCAGCTTAATGCAGACGCTAATTGATGATGTGCTGGCATACTCTAAGGTGGATATGCAGGCTATCGAGTTTGAAATGACAGGGGTGGACACGGCTTTAGACCGCGCCTTGGCTAATTTGCGAGGACGCATCTCGGAAACGGGAGCTGCGATCGCTCACGATCCCTTGCCGACGGTTATGGCAGATAGCACCCAGTTGATGCAACTGTTTCAGAACCTGATTGGCAATGCTATCAAGTTCCGCAGCGAGCAACCGCCAGAAATCCATGTAGGAGCTTCTCGACTAGAGGATGCGTGGCTATTCTCAGTACGGGATAACGGGATTGGCATCGATCCGCAGTTTAGCGATCGCATTTTTGTTATCTTTCAGCGTCTGCATACGCGGGATGAGTATCAAGGTACAGGAATGGGTTTAGCAATTTGCAAAAAGATTGTTGAGTGTCACCGAGGGCGCATCTGGGTCGAGTCCCAATTAGGTCAGGGTGCAACATTCTACTTTACGATTCCAGTAGGGGGACGCGATCGTGAGCGTAGAAACGGAAGAAAACCACAAAACAATCTTTTTAGTCGAGGACAATAAAGCCGATATCCGCTTAATCCAAGAAGCCTTAAAAAATAGCTCGCTTCCACACCAAGTCGTGACAGTCAGAGATGGTGTGGATGCGATGGCTTTCTTGCGCCAAGAGGGCGAGTATGCTGATGCACCTCGCCCTGACCTGATTCTGCTGGATTTGAACTTGCCGAAGAAGGATGGTCGAGAAGTCTTGGCGGAAATTAAAGCCGACCCCAAGCTGAAACGCATCCCAGTAGTAGTGCTGACAACTTCTAAAAATGAAGATGATATTTTCCACAGCTATGACTTGCACGTAAATTGCTACATCACCAAATCCCGCAACCTCAGCCAGCTCTTTAAAATTGTTAAAGGAATTGAAGAGTTTTGGCTGGAAACTGTTACCCTGCCATCGGAATGATGACAAGAAATTTTCGTATCTTGTTAAAATGCAAGCAGTTGCCGAGCGGGAACAGGAGGGGAGGGGAGATCCCAGAAAATTATGCCTGGAAGCTCAATAAAAATCTTGTTGATTGAGGATAACTTGGCAGAAGCCAGATTCCTGCAAGAGCTTCTGAAACAAGCCAAGTTCAAACAGTTTAGTCTGGTGCATGTCAAACGATTGAGGGAAGCGCTCAATCGACTCAATGAAGATTGCTTTGATGTAATTTTGTTGGATCTGACCCTACCTGACAGTGAAGGTTTGTGTTCTCTAGCTCCCCTAAACAGCCACGCTTCTGGCTTACCGATTGTTGTGCTGACAAATACGAATGACGATGAATTAGCGATAGAAGCAGTCCGACAGGGGGCACAAGATTATCTGGTTAAGCGCCAAGTTAATGTAGAGGTGCTAGTGCGCTCTTTGTGCTATGCAATTGAGCGAAAGCAGGTTTCGGAAACATTACGAACAGTTAATGAGGCGTTAGAAATCCGAGTTCAGGAACGAACGGCTGAGCTAGTGAAAGCCAAAGAAATCAATCAGTCTAAATCTGAATTTGTTTCTATGCTTTCTCACGATTTCCGCAATCCTCTGAATAGGATTCTCCTTTCTGCTGGATTGCTCCAAGACTACGATCAAAAACTGAGCGATGAGAAAAAACATACTCATCTCAAACTGATTCGTTCAGCAATTAAAAATCTGGCTCAGCTATTAGATGAAATTACGTTTATCGGGAAAGCTGATTCAGGGCAACTTCAGTGCCAACTGATTCCCCTTGATTTGAAATCATTCTGTCACAAATTGGTCGAAGAGTTGCAACTCTTTACACTTGACAAATATCAACTTATTTTCACTTGTCAAGAGGACTTGGGAGAGGCGTTATGGGATGAAACCCTACTGCGGCATATTTTAGATAATTTACTCGCTAACGCGATTAAGTATTCACCGGAAGGCGGCACAGTGCGTTTTGAACTAAGAAGCCACGAGAAAACAGTCATCTTTCAGATTCAAGATCAAGGAATTGGTATTCCCAAAGAAGATCAACCTCGGCTGTTTCATCCTTTCAATCGTGCTAGAAACGTCGGCACAATTCCTGGCACTGGGTTGGGATTAGCGATGGTCAAAAAGTGTGTGGAGGCACATGGGGGCGAGATTTCAATGATGAGTGAAGTCGGAGTCGGCACGAGTTTTACGGTGACGCTGCCGTTGATTGGAGAAGCAGCGTTATCAGAATAGAGGCGGCTAAATCGGTGAATTTCAGCGAACCGACAGGGAGGGAAATGGAGAATCGGTAGCTTTTTTGCCACGCCCTGACACTACTGCCTATCTATCGGATACCGTTTCACGAATAAATTATCACAAAGGCGATCGCTTTAAAGCTCTTTAGGTAGGCATTTCAAAGGTTATAGGGGAGTAGGGTATCGGCGGCAAGGAGAGGGGCGATTAGAGGCTCTTTGATACCAGGGAAGTGGTTTAGGGCCGATCTCAAAGTTAGTTCTACATCGCGTTATTATGAGTCGTTAGTCAATAGGGATTCGTCTGTTGCTTCTGACCGATAGACGAATAACCGAATGACCGAATGACGAGGAATCGGTATTCTAAAGTAGGGAAGTACATCTGTACGCCCGTACCGTCCCGATTGACAGATGTAAGCAGCAATGGCGAGAAGAGTAGAGGAAATTGAGCGGGATATGGCAGCGCTGGAAGAAGCAATCAAAGCGATCGCTATAGAATTCCACGATACCTACAACGATTATCTGACTGCCTTAGGACAAGCCATGCGGCAGCAGTTGATCGTGGCGAGTTATTATCTTTGCACCCAAGTCTATCCGGAAGCGTTTCTGAGTCTGTCTCTTAGAGAACGACAACAATTGCAACAGAACCTTCAGCAACAGGCAAGGCTTGCTCAACCCCAACTGCGAAACCTTGAAAGAAGCCGTCCTGCTGAAACATCGCGCGGGGGACTATCCCAAGAACCCTCTCCAGAAGAGGATTTCCCTACCCCGACTGATGACTTAGCCATCGAGATGCTAGCACCACAAGACACTCTCGACACCCCAAGTCTCAATAGCGATCGCGATCGCTCAACCAGTCGCTTTACCTTTTCTAACGTCCCGACAAACAACCCAGAGGATTTGGCTCGATGGCAGGAAGCGGTGGAAAACGCCATGAGCGAAACCTTGCTCGCTCTTTCTTGCCAAAGCAATCGTCTACTACAGGAAGTGGGGATATTACCGAAAAACTTTCCGGAAGCTGTTCTGGAAGCTGCTGTTAGAGCGGAGCCATCTGGTGAGCCTGTGGTGGGACGCCCCAATCTTTTAAAATTTGTGGTTCAAATAGAAAATGAGCCGGTAGAAACGTCAAATCTCCCGACTTTACAAAACTCTCCTTTAATACCGATTATCGCCATCCATCTGCGGTTATCTGAGATTGAATTTGCTGATTCAACGGTAATGGCAGGACGCAACCAGATTCGGACCCTCAGCGCACGGCTTAGCACCCTGCGCCGAGAATTTCAGAAGAAGCAACGAGAGCGCACTGTGGCTGCGGCAGAAGCGGCTTGGCGTGCCTGTTGGTTTGAAGAATAATGGGAATCGTCGTGAGGATTGACAATATCCGGGTGAGGACGGCTATTGGCGGGTAATCAGCCATTCGCTACTAGCAATTAACAAAAAAGGGGAGAGAAGATGCAAATAGAATCACCGGATTGGCTGCGATTGCAGAAAGCCCTTTCAGTCGAGGCAGAACGGGGCTTTACAGACTTAATGGGGAAACAATATCGTTTCAGTGAATTCTTAAGTCTGGAGTTCGGAAAAACCCCATCTTTTTTGCCGCTGATAGAGCGACATCGGTGGCAAGAGATGGCGTCTCAGTTTGCCCGTTACCCGAACCTCACCCTCTCCCAGCGACAACACTTGGTCTTGGAAACGCGCCGATTTCTCCATCAGATGCAACAAGTCATGGAGAGGCAAGCGCGATCGCGATCGCATCAGCGAAATGAAGACAATCAGCAGCAAGTAGAGACAATTAAATCGCCCCCATCCCCCGATACTCAAGCCCCGCGCACCACGCCCCTCGTCCAGTCCAACGCAGCGATTTCTCTTGACCAACCGCTGACCAGTTTGCCAGATGTGGGAGTTAGAAAAGGCGGGTATTTAGCCAAGCTGGATCTCCATACGGTGCGGGATATCCTCTTTTATTACCCCCGCGACCACATTGACTATGCGCGTCAGGTGAATATCTCTGAGCTGGAATCGGGTGAAACGGTGACATTGATAGGAACGGTGAAGCGCTGTACCTGCTTTAGTAGCCCAAAAAACAAGAAATTAACCATAATGCAGGTGGTGCTGAAAGATCGCACGGGTCAAATCAGCCTCAGCCGCTTTTTTGCCGGTTCTCGCTACAGCAATCGCGGCTGGCAAGAAGGGATAAAAAATCGATATCCCCAAGGCGCAGTCGTGGCGGCTTCTGGCTTGGTGAAAAAAAGTCAATATGGTCTGACTTTGGACGATCCACAACTGGAAGTTTTGGCAAACCCTGGAGACCCGATTGACTCCCACACCATTGGTCGAGTCGTGCCGGTGTATCCCCTAACAGAGGGCGTAGCGGCAGATATGGTAAGACAGGCGGTCATTGCTGCTCTCCCCGCCGCCACCCATCTGAAAGATCCTTTACCCGCGGTTTTACGCGATGGGTATGGATTGATGAAGTTGTCGGATGCGATCGCAAACATCCATTTTCCTGCCGACAGCGCCGCCAAGGAAGCCGCCCGTCGCCGTTTAGTCTTCGATGAGTTTTTCTACCTTCAGCTAGGTTTCCTCCTCCGTCGCCAAGCCCAACGCCAAAAGCAGTCCAGCGCTATCTTGGCTCCCAGAGGGAAGCTGATTGAACAATTCCACCAAGTCTTGCCCTTTCGATTAACGGGTGCCCAACAGCGGGTACTCAACGACATCCTCAACGATTTGCAATCATCCACCCCGATGAATCGGTTGGTGCAAGGCGATGTCGGTTCTGGTAAAACTGTCGTAGCAGTCATTGCTATCCTCGCCGCGATTCAATCCGGCTACCAAGCGGCGCTGATGGCTCCTACTGAAGTTTTGGCAGAACAGCACTATCGCAAGTTAGTCAGTTGGTTCAATCTTCTGTACTTGCCTGTAGAACTGCTGACAGGTTCCACCAAAACTGCCAAACGCCGCCAAATTCATGCCCATCTAGAAACAGGCGAACTGCCTCTATTAGTAGGGACTCATGCTCTGATTCAAGAGAAAGTCAATTTTCATAAGTTGGGGTTAGTCGTGATTGACGAACAACACCGCTTTGGAGTCGAACAACGGGCGTTGTTGCAGCAAAAAGGCGAACAACCTCATGTATTAACCATGACCGCCACGCCAATTCCCCGCACCTTGGCGCTGACAGTTCATGGGGATTTGGATGTGAGCCAGATTGATGAGATGCCACCGGGTCGGCAAGCAATTCATACGACCGTACTCACGGGCAAAGAACGCACCAATGCCTACGATTTGATCTGTCGCGAAGTTGCTCAAGGGCGTCAAGCATATATCGTCTTGCCCCTGATTGAAGAATCGGAAAAGTTGGATGTGCGTTCGGCAGTGGAGGAGCATCAGCGCCTCTCAGAAAGTATTTTCCCTCAGTTCCAAGTCGGATTGCTGCACGGGCGCATGAGTTCAACGGAAAAAGATGAGGCAATTACCCGGTTCCGCGATAACCAGACTCAAATCATTGTCTCCACTACCGTGATTGAAGTAGGTGTGGATGTACCCAATGCGACGGTGATGATGATTGAGAATGCAGAACGCTTTGGCTTATCCCAGTTGCACCAGTTGCGAGGGCGAGTTGGTCGCGGTGCTGCTCAATCTTTCTGCCTTCTAATGAGCAGCACCAAAACCGCAGATGCTCGTTACCGGCTCAATGTATTAGAACAATCCCAAGACGGATTTTTTATTGCCGAGATGGATATGAGGCTGCGCGGTCCCGGTCAAGTGCTGGGAACTCGCCAGTCTGGGGTGCCAGATTTTGCCTTGGCGAGTTTGGTGGAAGATCAGGAAGTTTTGAATATCGCGCGGGATGCCGCCGAGAGAGTGATGGCACAAGATGCCAACTTAGAGCGATCGCCCTTATTAAAAGCTGAGTTAGATTATCGTTACCAGCGCTTAATGGGTGGGGCAATCTTAACATGATTGACAGCGATCGCTGAATCAAATAACTGCTTCCTTTATCTAGAAGGGTTGTTGGCTGTGAATGCCTGTGATAAACTTAAAAACCTAGGGGCGATTAGCACAGTGGTAGCGCACTTCCTTCACACGGAAGGGGTCACTGGTTCAAATCCAGTATCGCCCATTCAATAAATAAAGCTCAAACGCAATACATAGAAGGATTAAGGCTTACTTAAAGGTTTGTAAGTCTGCTTAATTTTTTAGACATTCCTTGCACTTTGGCTATCAACTGGCTATCATGCTATGTAAAGCACTTTTCTAAGGATAGCCATGATAAACGCTACACAGAAAAATAAGGCATCTAAAGGGACAGTAGGGATTGAGTCATTTCGAGAAAAGCTGCGATTACGGCTGCCTCGCGTTATTGATGCTCATAGCCGATACATTTCTACAGGTTTGCAGGATACTCCAGAAAATCGCAAGAGAGTCCAAGTAAAGGCGTGGGAGATTGAGGAAGATATCGCTACAGGACATCTGGATCTCTCATTAGAGAAATATAAAATACAGAATCATCTAACTGTTGTACAAGCAATTAAACCTAAACTAGGCTTGTCATTAGCGCAGCTTTGGGAGCTATATGTTGAATATAAAGCTAAGAGTGTCTCTACTAGCACGCTAAAAAATACTTATAAGGCTGTTGGTTCACATATCCAGAAGTTACCGTCACAATCTCTAGAGAATGCTTTAGAAATCAGAGATTATCTAGTCAGTAAGTTAAAAGCTGAAACGGCTAGAAAATACTTAATTAATATTGCAGCTTGTTGTGATTGGGCGGTTGAGTATGGTCATATCTCTACTAATCCCTTTTTAGGAATGGCTAAGAAAATCAAGGTAATACCTAAACAGGTAGAAGATATAAAACCTTTTACTAAACAGGAAAGAGATGCAATAATTGCTGCGTTTGAGACCGACACTCATTACAGTTATTATACTTCTTATGTTAAGTTTTTGTTCTTAACGGGATGTCGAACATCGGAAGCAATTGGACTACAATGGGGATATATTTCTCCTGATTGTAAAAAGATTACCTTTGCTGAAGCTTATGTTCGAGGTACTAGAAAGGAAACTAAAACTGGAAAACCTCGTGTTTTTCCTTGTAATAGTCAATTACAAGAGTTTTTAAAAAGTATCAAGCCTGAAAAATGCGATCCTGAACAATTAGTTTTTCCTAGCCCTGAAGGTAAAGAAATTGACGATCACAATTTCCTAAATCGCGCATGGAAGGGTTACAAAAACAGACATGGAAATCAAGTCGATGGCGTAGTTACACGATTAGTTAAGCAAGGTTTAGTTAGCGAATATCGCCCTCAATATAACACGAGGCATACTTTCATCACAATGGCTCTCGAAGCTAGTGTAAGCGTTGTACAGGTATCTAAATGGGTAGGTAATACGCCGGAAGTAATTATGAAGCATTACGCGGGTACTATCCGACAAATACAAGTCCCTGAATTCTAAATTTCACTAATATCTAAAAGCTAGAGAGGATAGTACAAGACGCTACTATCCTTTTCTATTACTCAAAATAGCCAATATTTTAGAGTTTTAGGCATACAGAAATAGCTGAACGATGTTTGTAACGTTTGAGAGAAAACCTTCTTGAAAACATTCAAAATTTCAATTTATATTAATTAATTCTAACTATAGATGTAATGAAGAATCTATAGACAACTTGCAGTTAAAATATTTTTTTTGATATACTTAAAGATAGGTAAACTTCATAGCTTACCTTCCTGAACCTTGACAACTGAATCTCAAAGCGTATCCTCCAGAGGCTCCTGTAAACGGTTGTGACCCGGAAGGTTTCAATCCCTAGATAACGGAAAGCACGTATTGCCCTGACAAGGCTGTTGGACAGGAGAGGTAAAGGAAAGAAAGAGATTCTGCATAAGAAACTACACTGCTGAGAAATCTCAGTTGTCTATTTCCATATTCACCTTATGTGTGTCCGATTATTCTGATTATTCCAAGTTAAATTAAAATGCCAAAAATCGTTAATCATCCATTAAACAAAATAGTATCCACTAAACTTTCTAAGGAAGACTATCAAAGCCTAGAAGCACTTGCTAAAAGACTTTGTATTAGCCTATCGGAATTACTAAGAAAACTAGCTCTAGAACATATTAAGAAAGAATCCTTTGATGATATAAAGCTGTTCTAGATCGAACTCCGAAATAAAAAAACCGTTGAATATATACTCAACGGAATTATTAAATGTTGTAATTTTATGTGTTTTATGTGTTTCATGCGTTTTAACCATTTCCATGATATCAGCTATGAATCACTACAAGTATCAACAGACAAAACAAATTATAGAAACTCATTTCTCTTCTAGATTAAAATATCATAGCGTTACTAAAGATATTTATCTAGATAATGAAATTTTTAAGATTGCTGAATTTAGAGCAGAAGTAGAGGAAAACCACAGCATTCTTTTAGACATCGATAAATATGTATATGAAAGAGCTTACTTATGTGCAAAGAATAATCCTTTTAATCCTCTAGAAGATTATTTAGAGGATTGTATTAAAAAACATCCAAATGTAGACTCTCAAAAAGTTTTTGAGAAATTAAGTGAAAAAGGGTTACATATAGATCCACACAACTTAGAAGCAAAGTATCTATCTACAACTTTAGTAGGTGCAGTTGCTAGAGTTTATGATCCTGGATGCAAATTTGATACTGTACTAATACTCAAAGGCAGTCAAGGTTTTTCTAAAACTTCCTTCTTTCAAGAACTAGCTAGTAATGAATATTTTAGTTCTATTAATCTTCAGAACTATAGTAAAGATGAATTAATGATCTGCAATAGTAAATGGATGCTCGAATTAGGAGAATGCGAGGATACGATCAAACCTTATTCAATGAGTAAATTAAAAAGCTTTATTACTAAACAAGAAGATACATTCAGAAAACCTTACGCTGACAAACCTATTACAGTAAAACGTTCATTTATTCTTGTAGGTACTACTAATCAAGATCAGTTTTTAGTAGATCCAACAGGAAATAGAAGATTCTGGGTTATTGACATTAACCAAAAGATCGATATTGAGTGGATCAAACAAAATAGAGATTTAATATGGGCAGCAGCAGTTAAAGCATATAAAGATAATTATCCTGTCTATCTAAATGAAACTGAACAGCAGATTAGTAATGCTATGAACATGAATCATCAAGAATCCGATATGTGGGAGGACTTAGTAATTAATTGGGTATTAGAACAACAAGAGCCATTTACGTTATCTGATGTTTTAGTTCAAGCTATCGGTAAAGAACCTAAGAGTTGGAAACGTTCCGATGCGACTCGTGTTACATCTATCTTGGAATCTATGGGATTAGAAAAACCTGATAAAGCTACGAGAGTTAAAGGTAAAGATCAACCAGGTAAATATTGGCATCCTAGCCAACTTAGCTCTTGTGTAACTAGCTAATTGTTCAGTTACAACTCAGTTACAAGCTGGAACTCTTATCATTAAAGGGTTTCAGCTATTTTGTAACCATGTAACCATGTAACTGAAAAATAGAAACTTATTTAAATAAATAAACGTTAGTAAAATATTAGTTACACCAGTTACAGTTACACAAAACTTTGAAACTCTTACTAGGACTAGATTATAGAAAATAATACTTAGTTACACATCAGTTAAATCGGTTACATCAGTATTTAATAAAGTTTTCAGTTTCATAGACTCAAAACAGAAATTGATGTATTAATCATTCAAAAATTTTCAAATTAATTTTTAAGGATAAATACTTACAACTACTAAGTCTTAAGTATAAATACTCATTACGTAACTGGTTAGCTTTATTTGGGTATAGCAGTGATTCAAGTAAGGATGACTAACGAAAAATCAAGGTTTTTAGAGATCGTCCTGATAGGTAGAAAGGCTGAATATTTAATTGATTGAACAACTAAACGACTGAAAGCCTCACATGACAATGGTTCCAGGCTATCACAATAAAAAGCCATAAAACCATATTAAAAACATTTTAGGTACTAGATGACCTAAACCCAATTTCATGCCACTTAAAAGAGCTTATAGACACTAGGTACTTTTACTTAATTTTAATGGTGATGCTTTTAAAGACAGTGTAAACCGTAAAAATACGTGTTTCATAAATACTAAAGAATAGTTTTCAGTATAATTTACAATGTTTTAATTTCTTTATCTATTGTATTTTATTACCACTGTTAACTAACTTACGGTTTTAAAATGTCTGACGTTAAACAACAGAACTTATTGGAACTTTCTCAAGACCAACAATTAATCTTTAATCAGATAATAGATAGATTACAAATTGACAGAAATTATCTCCAGGAAAGCCCTAAGTTAATTTTTGGTAGTTTTGAGTTGATGAAACAACAGGCTAATAAACTAATTGATATTGAAAATCAGTTGATGCATATAAAATATAAGATAATTACTGAAATTAAAAAACTTGAATCTAGAAATATAGTTGAGAATGTAGTTGAAAATGTAGTTGAGAATGTTAGTAATACTGTTGATCGTACTGGGAAATTTGCTACTGGATTTGGTAAATTTGCATTAGGATTTAAAGTAATAGCATTTACTAAACCAATTCCTGTTATATCAGATTTTGCTTCAGAAGTAGGTCAAAACTTACTTGGAGATGGTTTGGGTAACATGGGAGATGCTTTATTCAATAAAAGTAAAAGAGAAAGTAAAAAAAAGTTAGAACGCTCATTACTACAATCTCTTTTTGAGAAAGTTAATTTCCTTATTTCTCAAAATAACAAGGTAAAACTTTTAGCAGAAGAGTGCCTCAAAAACCCCAAATTAAGGAAACAGTTAGAGAAAAAACAACTAAGACAAGAGTTTTTGAAGAAAAACTTAAAGTTAATAGTATTTTTAATATTTGCAAGTTTTGTGAGCTTAAACATCATTGGTTCAAAATTAAAGCAACTTCAAAATCAACCAACAGTTGCTACTAATAAAAATGAAATCGGAGAAATTGAAGTTCAAAAAATATTACCCCAAAGCTCTGATAATCCAGAACAGGTAATATCTAATTCAGAAACTACTAATAATGGAACTTCAGAAACTATTAATATAAATGATGAAATATTTTCTGATAACCTAGACGCTGCACAAAAAAAAGCTATGGAAGCTTCTATTATTGCTCAGAATCCACCTCATTCAGTAGAGGTTTGGCAACAGGTAGAATCTAAATGGCAGGAAGCAATCGATTTATTAGAAGTAATTCCTCCAAATTCACCTACATATATTAAAGTAAAAGATAAACTTACTGCTTATAAAGAAAATCATTCTATTATTAGTCAAAGAATTTTAATCGAACAGAAAGCAGCAGATAACTTAAAAACTGCTCAAGATTCAGCATATGAAGCTGCTGTTATTGTTCAAAATCCTCCTCATTCTATAGAAGTATGGTTAAAAGCTCAATCAAGGTTGAAACAGTCAATTAATCTATTAAATCTTATTCCTCAAGAAACATTTGTAGGATCTATAGCTAAAGAGAAGCGTATTACTTATCAAGCTAATTATGCTGTAATTAGTAGTAAATTAAAAAGCTATAAAAAATAGCTTCTAAATAACTATGAAAAGCAAATTAGCCGTAAAATACTCAAGTAATAAATTAAATTTAGCTTGAAAGTGTATTTAGATGTTTGACAAGCTTAAGCTTCATCAATCTCTGTATAAATCAGAAGTTGAAGATAGCTTACACAAAGTAAATGATATTAATTATTAATGTTTGTGATTTGTATCACAGATTGAATAGCAATTGTAACTTTTAATCAATAATACATTTGTGCCACGAGATTGATTACAAGCAACGCTAAAAATATGCTAGTAGATGAGAAAACTTACACCTATAAACATTCAGATCGACCAATCTCCTCAAGTGAAACTTACAGTCTAATTTACTGTTATGCAAACTGCTTGAACTGTATACAGGAAATGGGCTTTTCAATTACAAGTAAAAAGTCTGGGAATTTTAGATCCTCTAAGCTCATATATGAAATTAAAGCTGAAAAAGATCATTATAGTTATAAGTCTGAATTAATCATCCAAAATAGGGAAGACCCTTATAATAAGGACTACCATTGTTTAATTGTTAAGTTCATAGTTGACAGTAAACTATCTCAATTTGATAACAAACAAGAGTCTTTAGCTACTCAGCAGTTACAAGATGATTTTTGCAAAAAATTTATTAAGTAGTTAATGTGCAATAAAACTTAATATCTGTACAAAAGCATTTGAAAGTTTGTAGATTTAATTCCTATTTCTTGTAGTTGACTATTAATTTGTTTTTCTGTTGTTGGATTGATGTTGAATAATTGTATGTAATCTTGTATGGATAAATGTTTATATAACTTATACATTTTTTTCAACCTCATACCTCTAAAACATCGAATAATCGATAAATACATCAGTCGTATGTGCATTAAGCAAGATAAATATGTAAATTACATCTGCTATGTGTGCAGAAAATACGTGTTTGTAGTTATAGGGCGATTGGATTTACATATGATTAGCACTCAAGAAGTGATGAGCATGAGTTCATGTATAACAATATGTTCTACTTTTGTATGCTTATTGTAGATATTGTGTGTGTATTTAATCTCAATAGTCTTGTGTTGAAAGCCTGAATTACCGTTGTTTACATCAATTGTATGGGTCTTCCCATAGCAGAAATTGTAAAATTACATTCGCTATGTGTATACAGCAATTATGTGTTTGTAGTTATAGAGCTATTGGATTTATATATGATTAGCACTTAAGACGTGATGACATGAGTATAGATATAAGTATTGACTAGGATAGTTAGCTATGTTATTTTAGTATGCCCTTAAACTATAGTTCTGTTAGAGCATCTGTATTCCCTCTAGAATCGTCTGTAAGCACGATAAGCAGGATTCGCCCTACAGACATTACTTGACTAGGTGCATACATCTAGCAGCTACTAAACAGGCACATGAACGAGCATGATCCTAACGAGGCGTGGAAACGAGAAGAAACTGTAATTGCTGTAGAAGGCGATACTACAGGAGAATGGAAGTATGTTACTTACCCAAATTGGGATGAAGCAATGTCTGCTGTAGAGGATGCAAGAGATAAAGGTAAAGCTGCTGTTATATATTCTGGTGCTACACCGCCAGTTCCACCGGAATTTTAACTACTTGGCTATCATTTGGCTATCAAAATAGTGGTTATCACTGGATAGCTACTATTAGATAACGATTAAAGACCTTACCATGTAAGGCTTGCAGTAATTGTTGGTAGCCTTGTCGCACTTCCTTCACACGGAAGGGGTCACTGGTTCAAATCCAGTATCGCCCATTTAACAAATGTACAATGACTAATTATTTGTCATCAGTGACAGATTGTTGTCTCTGAGACGAATTATATGTCATCAAGACAAATGAATATCATTGTTGCAAGAACACTATCTATCTAGATAGTGTGATGTAGAATTCTGACTGCTATCCCATCCCAAATAGCGAAAGGGTTTTCAGGCTTGAGTCGATTTTTCTCTACCTAACGTTGTCAAAGCAGCATCGGCACAAGCTAAGCTAGCCAACCTAGCCACCTACCACTACAACACTCATCGATTTGAAGTCGCGGCAAGTCTAGCGTCTGTTGTTGAAAAACTGTGGGCAGAGGCTTGGGAAAGGGAGAGTGTTTTAATATCCTAGCAGCAGCGATCCGAACATATTAAGTAGTTGTGCGTCTACAGATAGGTTGCGAAAAAGCGTACCTTAATAATTGACTTATCTGGTATTGGGGTAACTTCTCACCATGAAATACGGGCGTGAAACGCTGGCAGTTTGCCAGCGAATTTTGATTGAATTATTACGACGGCGACGCAGCCTGATTTTTTGGTGTATTTTTCCAGTCTCTGTTTTGCTGATTAATGGGGTTATTCTGGCAGAAAATGCCAAGTTGTCTATGGCTGAGGCTTTTGAAAAGGCTGCTCCCTCAACACTGGTGGGTGCCGCACTATTTTTTAGTTGCTTGGGTGGTAGTGTAGCAACTGTGGTTGCAGAGCGAGAACAGCAAACCCTCAAACGTCTTTTTATCTCACCGCTCAGCGGAACGTCTTATTTCTTAGGAATTTTCCTAGCTCACAGCTGCATTGGTGTCGGTCAAGCCATTTTAGTCTACACGATTGCTGCTTTTTGGAATGCTCAGTTTCAGGGTTCTATTGTGCTAGGAATCCTGATTATTTTTTTGAGTATTATTTCCTATGTTGGTGTTGGGTTTATTCTCGGTACGCAGTTTGCTCGTCGCACAGAGGATGTTAATGCTTTGGTGGCAGCATTTGGGGTGCCTTTATTAATTTTAGGAGGTGCCTTTTTACCGACTTCGCTGTTTTCAAAGACACTGCTAAAAATTGCTAAGTTCAATCCAATTTATCACATGAATGAAGCCCTAATCGGCGTATCTGCTGATGGCAGTGGACTGGGAGAAATTGCATCTCACTTTTGGTTTTTATGCGTGTTTGCAATTTTAATGGTTGTAGGAGGATGGCTGTCCTACCAGCGGATGTTGAGTCTTGAAAGGAGACTGTGATTGTTTAAAAATAGGGATGTATACATAGTTTTTAACGTGGGGTTACGCTAAGCTTTACGCAAAAGCCAGCAAAATTTAATTTTATTCTCAGCGTAGTTGGCGATTTTTTGCCATACTTCTGTGTTTAAAGAATATCGTTCAGCTTGTAATCAATTAGGGAATATTGTGCTACGAATTGAGAAGCTAAATAAATCTTACGGAACGCGAGCTGTTTTACAGGAATTAACGCTGCATATTCCCCCTGGAGAAATTTACGGTTTACTGGGACCCAATGGAGCGGGAAAAACCACAACGATTAATATAATTTGTAATTTATTGCGGGCGGATAGTGGAGAAATTAAGATTAACAACCAACCTGTCTCAAACGCAACAAAAAATCTGATAGGGGTTGCGCCGCAAGAAAATTTACTTTATAAAACTCTAAGTTGTGAGGAAAATCTCCATTTCTTTGCTCGGATTTATGGCTTAACAAATCAGCAGCGGCGTCAACAGGTAGAAGCAAGTTTAGCGGCTGTTAATTTATTAGATAGAGCAAAAAGTCCGGTGGAAACGTTGAGTGGCGGAATGCAGCGGCGGTTAAATATTGCGGTTGCTTTGGTACATCAGCCTAAGCTGATCGTTCTGGATGAACCCACGACTGGATTGGATATTGAAGCGCGTTACGAAATTTGGGAGTTAATTCGGCATCTGAAAAATCAGGGGATTACAATTCTGCTTACGACTCATTTGTTAGATGAAGCCGAACGCCTTTGTCAAAAAATCGGGATTCTTAAAGGGGGTAGTATTTTGGCGGAGGGCAGTTTAACAGAACTGCGAAAATTAGTGCCAGCAGTGGAAGTTGTGGTAGTGGAGACGCCGGAGGAGGAGCAAGCGATCGCTCGCGCTAAGAAATATAATTTCACTCCTCGGCGTTATGGGAATGATTTAGCTTTTTGGCTACCAGAACATCTAGAACTAAAGGAAATTATTTCCTGTTTTGATGGAATTCCTCTCGATTCGATTGCTCGGCAACCTGTACGGTTAGAGCATATTTATGTTGAGGTGACGCAGGGTTAAGAATTGCGCGATCGCAATATCTCTCCGTAACAGACAGACCAAAAATAAAGTGCAATATTAATTTCGCTGAACAACTTTGGGACACCCTCTAGCAAGACGGGAACTACATCGCCGCTTAACTTTAGCGAATCTACAGCGATCGCGCTGAACAATAAACCGATACCACTGAGTAGCAGAATGTAGGGCGTTGATTGTATTTTCCGCCTGAAGGCTAATCCGTATCCCAAGGTCGCTATCGCATATACGACGATGGTTATTAACTTGGGAATTCCTGCTCTTAAAAGAATAATGTGAATCCGAAAAATTTCATTAATGAGAAACCCGCCAGTTATGATTGCCGAATACAGAATAAATGAATTTCGGGTTTGTTGTCGTTGAATCGTTCTCAGCAATCCAAAACTAAAAGTGCAAACAATGGGCGGTACCGCACATAATAACTGGAACGTATGAGTTAACAAACCCGCATTTGGATCGGCTGGGGCACGCGGCGGCTCGAATAGTATTCCTGCTGGAGAACCCAAGAATTGGGTATAGACAATTAAAGCAATAACTGCTAGAAAAGAGAAACTATTGACCCAAAAAGCAGAGCGGTAACTTGCCATAATTTAACCAGAAACGCTATCTCTTCAATAGAGATACACGATTCGCGCCAGCAGTTACGAATTATTACCGTAAGAAAAATAAGGTGATGGTTCGCCAAAAGCAATTTTCTATTTTTAAATCTGCTAATTAAATAAGAGAAAATAGGAGAAAGCCAGCGCGATCGCTACTGTTGGCTCATCCCGATACAGCACTTTCACGGCTGACTCCCTAAAATTCTGATGCGAAAAATTCTTTGCGTTCCGATCACCAATTCCACATGATGGGGCTATCGTCTAGACGAGCGGTGACAATCCGCCCAATTGCATCAATTTCCTGCAATTCATCAGTCGATAGTTTAATATCACCCGCCTTAGCGTTGTCTATGACTTGTTGGGTATTTCTCGCACCCGCGATCGCATTCGTTTGTGGTTGGGCAATTAACCACGCCAATGCCAGTTGAGCAAGGCTACACTGATGGCGTTCGGCAATCGGACGCAGTTTGTCCAAAGCTTGCTGGGCGCGTTCGTAGTTCTCCCCTTGAAAAAGCTTATTTTTCGCACGATTATCCGCTGGATCGAATTGATGATCGGAGCCGAATTTTCCAGTTAATAATCCTTGAGCGAGAGACGAATAAGCCAGAATTGAAATCTTGTTTTCAACGCAGTAAGGCATGGCATCCTTTTCCACCCAACGCCAAAACAGGGAATACGGCGGTTGCAAACTATCGATGCGTCCATACTGGGCAGCTTCTTCCAACTGGGCGCGGGAGAAATTAGAAACCCCAATTGCCCGAATTTTACCTTGTTCCTTCAGGTGGTTAAGGGCGTTCATGGTTTCTTCAATGGGGACTATTTCGCTTTTAAACACTCCAGAGGGCCAGTGAATTTGGTATAGGTCGATATAGTCGGTTTTCAGGTTTTTGAGAGAGCGATCGCACGCTTCAATCACTTGGTCATACTTGAGATGATTGGCAAACACCTTGGTTGCATAAACCGCTTGCTCGCGCACATCTGATAGCGCTTGGGCGACAATCTGCTCAGAATGCCCCTCGCCGTAGACTTCAGCGGTGTCAACTGTAGTGATACCGGCATCAAATGCCACCCGGATTGCTTTTATCGTGTCGGCGTCTTCAATTCCCACCCACATCCTTTTGCCAGCTTGCCATGTACCCATGACAATCGGAGAGATTTGAATGTCAGAAGTGCCTAAGTGTCGTTTTTCCATGCGTCAATCCTGGTTTATCGGCTTCTGTCTTCATATTAGGCAACACTTGGGGGAAGGGGATGCGATCGCTTGCTTCGTTTTCAACATCAAATCAAATCAGCATCAAAGTAACGATGTTAACTGACCTGTCGTGTGGTCGCTGTTAGCCTGGAATTAGAATATCCGAGACTTATGCAATCCACGACGACCACCAAAACCACGCCTCACGCCCTCAAAGAATGGGCGGTTGCTGTCGATGCCTTAGAACAAGGCAAAACGATTATGCTGCTACGCAAAGGCGGCATCCGCGAGGAAAACAACCGCTTCACCGTTGCCGAAACAGAAGTTTTGCTCTACCCAACTTATGAACATCAACAGCCCGATTTGCTAAAAGCGGAATATTCCAATCTGGTGCAACCCGTCGCCTCCGGTTGGCATCCAGAAACCATCCGAATCGGTGCTTGGGCTGAAATTACTGATATTTTGCCTGTGAGTGAAGAATCAGCGGTGAGAGGGCTGCTACCGTACCATATTTGGAACGAGCAATTTGTCAGCGATCGCCTCAAATGGAAGCCGCGTCAGCCGATTTATGTGCTGCTACTACGCACTTACAAACTGATTCAAGCGCAGATTATCGCTTACCGCCCGGAATATGGAGGTTGCAAGTCGTGGATCGATCTTGCAAGCGCGATCGCATTTGAGGATGCAAAACCTGTTTTAGATGATGCAGAATATGCTCAGCAAGTCACAACAATTCGGCAAATAGCTAATTGGTGAGAAGTATTCCATTATCCGCTATGTCAAATCTGGTTAATTCGCCGTAATTCTCCGGAACCCCACCCCGCCATCTCCTGCGGCTCCGGCTCCCCTCCTCGCAAGCGGGGAGGGGCTGGGGGTGGGGTTCTTTTATTATGGAAACCGGACAGATTACCCATTACCAGACATTGGGTGCGTCAGCGGTAACTCTAAAGTAAACGTTATCTCTTCAGAAGCACTCCTGACTCGAAGAATGCCGCCTAAATGTTGGGTGAGTTTCTGCACCAGCGCTAATCCTAAACCAGTTCCGCCCTGCTTCCAGCGATCGGCACGGGGAATGCGGTAGAACTTGTCAAAAATGCGGGGTAGCTCATCAGGCGGAATCTCGACCCCAGAGTTGCTCACCTTGATTTGCATCATTGCCGAAGCGGCACGGACTGTTACTGTAATGCGTTCTCCTGGTGGGGTATACTTGCACGCATTATTGAGCAACTCTGTCAAAATTCGCTCCACACTGGCTAATTCCGAGACTAGGGTGGGCAAGTTTGAGGGAATATCAACCTGTAAGATTTGTTCGCGTTCCTGTATGCGGGAGCGAAAGGATTCAATAATATTCGGCAACCACTCTGGTAGATCGATTGCCGTGGCAAGAAAGCTGGGATAAGACGCAGCTGCTAGCCGTTGCAAGTCTAGAAGGTCATTGATTAGCTCAGTTTCTCGGTTGCACTCTGTTTGCAATATTTGTAGATAGCGCTGAGAGCGATCGCCTGTCGGAGAAACCTTGAGCATTTGGATCGCCATTTTCATATTGGCGATAGGAGTCCGCAATTCGTGGGAAACCGTGCTGAGGAAGTCATCTTTGAGTTGATTGAGTTTCTCCAGTTCCTGCACTTGGGCAAGGGATGTTTGATAAAGTCGGGCTTGACGAATTGCGATCGCGCATTGATTGGCTACCTGTTTGACCAGCCGAATCTCCAGATTGTTAAAGGTATAATCTGGGTGATGGAATAACCACAAATCCCCCAGGACTCCTTGATCGTCGAACATCGGACAAGCTAACATCGATGCCTGACCGTGGATAGAGTTGCCAGAGAAGGAACACAATTGAAAATGCTTCCCTTGCCGGAGGGGTCGATAAATTTCCGGAAAAGAAGCCATTTGCAAGACGCGACCCTTCGAGGAAGGCATTGAGGCGGCGTATTCGTAGCAAATCGTGGCAGTTTCTTGTTCCAAGTTGTAGAGCGAAGCATGGCAGCTGCTCATGTTGAAAGAGAGTGCCAACTCCCTAACCGCTGCTTGCAAAATTTGGCTTTCGTCCAGACTATCGCGGACTTTGTCTGTGATGCGTTTCAGCACCGCATCAAAGCCGAGTGCTTTTTGCAACTGGGTGGTACGTTTTTGCACTTGGCGTTCCAGATTCGAGTTCATCTGTTGCACCTGCTTAAACAGTGCCGCTTGCTCAATGGCGATCGCTAACTGATTCGCCAATGAAGTCAGTAAGTCAATTTCTAATTGCTGCCACTGTCGGGGTTGCGAACACTCATGGACACAAAGCAACCCCCACAGTAGAGGCGTGGGGGAAGTGGTGCAAAACACCGCATTCGCTCCCGTATTTTCTGCGACGGTGAAGATTTCGTCCCTGCCTCTTTGCAAAATCGGGACTATCAAAGTCGCTCTGACTTGAATCTCAGCCAGTAGGTCAAAATGATATTTATCTAAATCTGCGGTATGAATATCTTCTATCGCGGTGATTTCCCCTTGTTGGTGGCGCTGGACATAAATGTCTCCTAGTGGTTTTGAGATGGTGCTTCCCTGGAGAGACTTACACCCAGAACCGACCGATTCCATCATCACGACTCCACTCCAGTCTGGCTGGAAACGGTAAACGATTACCCGGTCGGTCTGGAGCAATTCTCGGACTTCAGTGACGGTCGTACTGAGAATCTCGTCTAAGTCTAAAGATTGGCGAATGCGTTGAGCGATCGCTGCTACCAATCGCTGTCGTTCAGTCTGCTGCGTTAAAGCGAATTGTGCGAGCTTCTGTTTGGTGATATCCAGAGTAGTGCCAATCATCCGCACCGCTGTGCCTGTTTCGTTGCACAGCAACTGGCTTTTTGTCATCATCCAACGAATGCTGCCATCAGGCCAGACAATGCGAAATTCCTGTTCGTAGCCCTGATTTTCTTCCAAGGCACGAATTGCTGCTTGCTGTACGGATTCGCGGTCTTCCAGATGAATGTATCCAAGGAAGGCGTCATAGGTTTTCTCAAAGCTACCTGGAGTCAAACCAAATAGCTTTTCATTGTTGTCAGTCCAGGTCACTTGATTCGTGAGGATGTTCCAGTCCCAAATGCCCATTTGTGCAGCTTCCAGAGCTAGTCTCAATCGCTCCTCACTTTGTTGCAGTGCCTCTTCTGCTTGCTTGCGTTTCGTGATATCGAATCGAATTGCTAAATATTGGAACGGTTTTCCTTGGTCATTTAGAAACGGCACAATCGTAGTATCGACCCAGTAACAAGTGCCATCCTTCGCTCTATTTTTAATTTCCCCTTGCCAAATTTTTCCGTCAGAAATCGTTGCCCAAAGATTTTGAAAGAATTCTTTTGCATGGAATCCAGAATTGATCAAACGATGACTTTGTCCAATCAATTCTTCTCTGGCATATTTAGAAATTTGACAAAATTTATCATTAACATAGTTAATCGTTCCCTTCTCGTCAGTTGCTACCGCGATCGCTGCTTGATCTAAAGCAAACTTGATGTCTGATAATTCCTTCAACGATTGTTCTAATGCCTGTTCAGCTCGCTTACGTTCGTCAATATTTTCAATAACCGAAATGAAATACTTCGGCTCACCCGTTGGTTCGCGTACCAGCGATACAGTCAGATTAATCCAAACTTGAGAACCATCTTTGCGGATGGAGCGCTTCTCGATGGAATAGGTCTGAATCTCTGACGCCAACATTTGGCGGACGTGTTCAAGATCCGCATTCAAATCGTCGGGGTGAGTAATATCCTGAAAAGTGCGCTCTCGCAGTTCCTCTGGCGTGTAACCCACAATATCGCAGAGTTTTTGATTAACCAGTAACCACTGCCCGTCGATGCTGACGTGAGCGATGCCAACAGCAGCTTGGTTAAATGTTGCCTGGAAGAACCTGTCGCTTTCTCTGTGTGCCTCTTGCACCTGCCTACGGTTGCTGATATCGATGAATATGCCGATTGCACCCTGAAATTGACCATTTTCGCCAAAGAGGGGACTGGTTCTAGCGAATACCCACCACTCTCGATCGTTTTTGCAACGCCAACGCCACTCATGCTGTTCTTGGGTTCCTTGCTGCATCCGCTGGTAATACGAGTGTGCTTCAGCAAGGTCTTCCTCAAAGAGGAAATCAAATGCAGAACGACCCAGAATTTCCTCACTTGAATAGCCGAGCATTTCGGCGGTTTGCTGGTTAACGTATGTCGTTTTTCCCTCAGCATCGATTATCCAAATGCCTTCACCCGTCGCATCCAGAACTCGCCGATACATCTGTTCGTTTTGGCGCAGCAGTGCCTCAGTTTGTTGGCGCTGATTGATTTCATGTTGCAATTGTTCGTTAGCTTGCGCCAGTTCCGCAGTCCGGTTTCTGACGCGCTTTTCTAACTCTTCATCAGCTTCGTGCAACTTCGCCTCTGTTTGCTGACACCGGGTTAATGCAGCTTGCAACGCTTCTTTGGCTTTGAGAAGCTTTAGAGTTTGTGCTTTAAGCCGCATATCAAACTCTCTAGACATTCTGCGTTTTAATCTGCTCATCATAACTAGCCGCGTTGCAAAGTACAGTGCTACGATTAGCTTCTTCTATCTTCTTCAGTTACGAATGCGATCGCTCATAAGTTTTCTGGACTGTAGAAGACCTTTAAGAAGCTACGCTCACCATTTTCCCGCTTCTTCCATCTTCAAGGCAGGGGATGCCGCGTATACCGACATAGGTTGTGCGATCGCAATCTCCTTTTGCCTAAAAGACATTTGCCTACTTTGATATGCTATAACTTTCTCCTTGAACAAGGACTTACTACCGACAGACCAGCATCAGTCGGGCATTTTGTCCGATTCCCCAGGCATGGTTTTGTGCCTAGATTTATTAGAGCCTATATAGATCCTATAGAGTTTCAGAAGGGTTACACGTTCCCGTTTTTGCGAATTTGGCAATCATCTACGCGGTTTTTTCATAACTTCATATCAATTTTATGTTTCATATTTTACTGAATACATCTTGCTTGTTATATATTTACACCGATTAAGTGCATTGCCGCATTTGCTGATGCGAGAGCTAAGTCAAAGGGAATTCACCCGATTGGCTGAGACTCAACTGTGCTACCGAGACAATGTTTCCCCAAAAAAAGCGACTGGCAACGACCTTTGAGCAAAAGTAATTATAGCCATAGGTCAAAGACTTTGGGTGAGTGGCGTGAAGAATTCGTCTCAATCGGTTCGGTGTCAAAGCGATCGCATTGATGTTGAGTTAAGAATGAATGCTATTAGACAACTTATTCCACAATTGGCGCTATATACAACTAGGCTAAGTCACCAGTTTCTATTAGCTATTTTGCATAAATTGTCAAGAAAAAAGTGATAAGTTTTATAACTACATTGCGCGAGCTTGATTGGAGCAAAAATTTTGTGAGTTCTTTAGAGGTATGTTATTGTAAACGATTAATAAATCCAACTTTCCTTGGAGCAGCAGTTCATCCTAAGAGATTTTCCGGTCAAATCAAGTCGAGCGACTTTGAGCCGTCTTAGCAACTCTTAGTTGAGCTGTATAGACAGCTATTGTTAAAGGATGTTAAAGGAAGCTTCCTCCAAGCATTTACCCCAAGAAAATCTGCTCAAGGGTTCACCCCTTTTTTTGAGAAAGGAGTTTTCTGATGCCTAAACAAATGTCCTGGTTGCCTAAGTCTGCGACGGATGATGAGAAGATTTTGTATTTGCAAAATCAACCCAATGAACCCTGGCGACCTTACACAGCCTTTCCGCAATACGCTGTACCCGACTACCGCGAACCAGGAATTTCTAGGGGTTGGGCAACTTACCAAAAGTTAATCCGGACAGGCTGGACTTTGGTTCCTAGTGAGAAGGCGCAGGAATTTTCTATTATAAATTCAGAGCAAAGCTGATAAAAAATACCAGCAAGCAAAGAAAATTAACAATATCAAGTGTAGAAATGCCTGCTACCCATAAGTCTCTGGAGACCGTTTTTGCTAATGCAGCGTTGATTGATATCTAAAACATTTCTTAGCTCCCAATCCTAGAAAAATTGAGAAACAAGAAAAAGTTGCACAGGGCGTTAATTTCTGAATTGTTTTAATTGTTTGCGGAGTAGGGCGATTTCGGTACTGTTACCGCTTTCTTCGCCCATTTTAAATAATTGAAATTTCTTTTGAGCCAACTCGGCTGCGGTTTGAATGAAAGCGCGTTGTTGTTTGGGTGCTACGCGCAACCGCGCGAGGGTGTTGGAACGCCTGTTACAGAGTGCTTCGTAGTCAGCAGATGAAATTACAGTTGGAACTTCGTCGCTAAGGTATGTTTTGAGCATTTTGCGATCGCGATCGGCAGCGACAAACCCTAAAACAATCATTAAAGCTGCCAGGAACCCGTAATTCCACAAAGCGATCGCTAGAGTCGCACCACCACTAGCTTTTGCTAAAATCAGTGCGCCATTGTGGATTAAATGGGCACTCATCGCCGCAATCAACCCGCCAGAGATTAGCAGGATTTTCGTAAACAGGTTATGGCGATGGCGTGCCAAACCAAAACCGATGCCGGTGAGGGCTGTCCAAAAGCCGTGCATGAAGCCCAAGACAATGACACGTAGCAGCAGCAGCTGTCCCCATTCTTCCCACGTCTTTGTACCCTGCAAGTAGAGGATATTTTCTACATAGGCAAATCCGAAACCCGCCATCGCCCCATAGACGATCCCATCTACCCAGCCATCAAATTCTCTGCGATACCACAGGTAAATAATTGCTACAGCAGCGCCTTTGAGGATTTCTTCGGTGACTGGCGCATTGACGGCAGTGGTGATGAATTGACCCCCAAGACTTTCTGCACCAAATATCAGTTGGATGGGTACGTTTAGAATTAATTGCACAATGATGCCACCCACCACTGCTGGCAGCGCCCCCCACAAAAATGCCGCAATCAGGTAGCGTGTCGGTTCTTTCTCAAACCGATCGATGCTAATCACGATGCGGATGTAAATAAAGGTGGGAATCGCTATCAAAATAGCTGTGATTAGGAACCTATCCATAGGGAGAGTTTAATTTTCTTCGTTTATAACTTATTGCTCAGTTATTTGCCAGGTGATGTTACCCACAAGCAATCAGCGATCGCTTTATCAGTTTGTGCAGGCTCTTCTACCGTAGGATTGAGTAGAATCGATCGCTGGATTATTTTATTGCCCAAGCGTCGAGCAACACGGCTGGGAATTCCATAGCCGTAGACTATATGAGCTTGTCCAGCCAGCACGACGACTTGATAATCTGGATGGGTTTTTAGAAACTGCGCGATCGCATCTGCCATTGTTTCATCCCACAGCACTTGGGCAGTGAAAAATCGCTCGAAGTTGGCGCTGGAACCATGACCCGCGGCTTGATGTTGTTGAAAAGCCTGTTGTACCATTTGGCGATACTCAGGATTATCAGTACGGATTTCAGCCTTTGCTGGAATATAGCGCCGTTCCGTTGCTGTTAGGCTTTCTAAGCCTTGTCGGGCAACTTTGCGGGTGACTTCGCTGGGAGTATTTAAGGCTAAGACAGGCAGTTTCTTCTCCTTAGCAAAACCCAAAATTGGGGCGTAATATTCCCAAGAAAAACCCCAGCGTTTTTTATATTCGCTTTGTTCGATTAGCTGAGTTTCTGTTATCTTCCCCGCCAGATAGCGATCGAGTACGCCTTGATAGGGACGCTGGAACATCTCCATCGCGATCGCTACTTTCCGATTTCGCCGATAGAGTTCCTGAATTATCTCCAGTTGAGCTTGGTGATCTTCAGGGCTATCGTGGGTTTCCCCTAAATAAATGACGTTTACCTTTGCGAGTTGTTGCAAAACTTCGGGTCCAGTATAGCTCTGCTGCGTTTGAGGGCTGGAGATTGTTTGGGAATAAGCAGGCAAGGCACAGAGGAGGAAAATAAACAGCGACCAAGCGCAGAATTGGCTGAATGAGTATTTTTTCATAAAGAGATTGTGGCAGGAGAGCATTCTTCTCAGCTTACTTATTTCCAGCTACATGAAAAACCCGTTCTCTTGGGGAAAACGGGTTTCTTGACGTTCAGTTGTGGCAACGATTGAGTTAAACCCCTTCAACTTCCGCCACCATCAACAGCGTCTTCAGTACAGAATCCGGGTTTAAACTGATCGAATCAATCCCCAGTTCTACCAAGAATCGAGCAAATTCCGGGTAGTCGCTGGGCGCTTGACCGCAGATACCGATTTTGCGATTAGTTTTCTTAGCGGCAGCGATCGCCATCTTCACCATCCGCTTCACTGCTTCGTTACGTTCGTCAAAAATATGCGCCACTAACGCAGAATCCCGATCTAAACCTAACGTTAGCTGCGTTAAGTCGTTAGAACCGATGGAGAAACCATCAAAAACTTCGGCAAATTCTTCAGCCATAATTACGTTACTGGGCAACTCGCACATCACGTAAACTTGCAAACCGTTTTTACCTTGTTCCAAGCCATGCTTCGCCATCTCTGCTAACACCTTGCGCCCTTCTTCGGGAGTGCGGCAGAAAGGAATCATCGGGATAACATTGGTTAAACCCATTTCATCTCGCACCCGCTTCAAGGCTTGGCACTCTAAGGCGAAAGCATCGCGATAGTTTTCATCATAGTAACGAGACGCCCCTCGCCAGCTAAGCATTGGGTTTTCTTCTTTGGGTTCAAATTGCCTGCCTCCCAAAAGATTAGCGTATTCATTACTCTTGAAATCGCTCATTCGCACTACTACCGGATTGGGATAGAAAGCAGCGGCAATTCTGGCGGCTCCTTGAGCTAACTTATCCACAAAATATTGAGGTTTGTGTTCATAAGCTACCGTCATTTCCGCAATTTTTTCTTTAGCTTCTACATCCTCTAATTTGTCGTAAGAAATCAAAGCTAAAGGATGAGCTTTGATGTGATTAGCAATGATGAATTCCAGCCTAGCTAATCCTACCCCATCATTAGGAATCGCTGAGAGGCTAAATGCTTCTTCAGGATTGCCTACATTCATCATAATTTTAGTGCGAGTGCGGGGTAGGTTCTCCAGCGGAATTTCTTGAACTTCGTAGGGTAATAATCCGGAATAAACCCGTCCTTCTTCTCCCTCAGAACAAGAAACCGTAATTTCTTGACCTGTTTTTAAAATATCTGTACCATTTCCGCAACCCACAATGGCTGGAATTCCCATTTCTCTGGCAATAATTGCCGCGTGACAGGTACGCCCCCCTTTATTCGTAATAATCGCGCTAGCTTTTTTCATGATTGGTTCCCAATCAGGGTCAGTTTTATCAGTGACTAAAACTTCCCCGGCTTGGAACAAATCAATTTTATTCGCATCGAGAATTACCCTGGCTTTGCCCTGCCCGATTGCCTCTCCAACGCTACGCCCTGTTAGTAAAGGTACCGCCTGCTTCCCTCCTACCAGATGATAGCTACGCAGAACTGTTTTACTCTTTTGCGATTGCACTGTTTCTGGGCGAGCTTGGACGATAAAAAGCTCATTAGTAACACCATCTTTTGCCCACTCAATATCCATCGGCATATCTTTGCCGTGGACATCGCTGTAATGATTTTCAATCAAGCAAGCCCACTCGGCGAGTTGCAAAATTTCGTCATCGTTAAGGGCGAATTTCCGTTGCTCGCTTACGGGAACTCGCTCATTCTTAGTGATTTTGCAGCCCCCCTGATCGCACACTAATTTGAATTCTTTGCTGCCCAGTCGTTTGTCAATAATTGGGCGGAATCCATCTTTTAAAGTAGGCTTGAAAACCAAATATTCATCAGGGTTGACTGCCCCTTGAACTACATTTTCCCCTAATCCGTAAGCGGCTGTAATTAAGGCCGCATTTTTAAAGCCGGTTTCGGTATCAATCGAGAACATGACACCAGAGGAGGCTAAATCCGAACGTACCATTTTTTGCACGCCGACGGAAAGCGCAACATCAAAATGGTCGAAGTTCTTGATGTGGCGATAAGAAATTGCACGGTCGGTAAATAGGGAGGCAAAGCATCGATGACAAGCTGCCAAAACTCCTGGAGCGGTTTGAACGTTCAGGAAGGTTTCTTGTTGACCGGCAAAACTCGCATCGGGCAAATCTTCAGCAGTGGCAGAGGAGCGAACGGCTACATCCATGTCAGAGCCATAAAGCTTGCACATCTGTTGGTAAGCTGCGGTAATTGCTGTCCGTAGTTCCTCAGGGAAAGGCGTATGCATTAACAATGCTCGTGCCTTTTTTCCGCGTTCCCGCAGGTTGTCGAGGTCTTCAACATCCAAGTCAGAAAAGAGCGATCGCAGCTTGTCTTCTAATCCCGCTGATTGAATGAAATAGCGGTAGGCATACGCCGTTGTGGCAAACCCGTTGGGAACATTGACTCCCTGGCGGGTTAACTGCTGAATCATTTCCCCTAAGGAAGCATTTTTGCCGCCTACCAAAGGGACATCGATAATTCCAACTTCATCGAACCAGAGAATTAGCGATCGCTCTTTGGATAAGTGCAATGACCTTTCTGCCGCTGCTGTAACCATAGCTTTTTCTCCTTTTGTAGCTTTAGTCTAGCGATGGCGAGGCTGAGAATGGGTAAATTAGATCACTTCTTCATTAATTTTGTAATTTCTTTGGGATCACTGCGAAATCAGCCGGTTTTGGTTATAATTTCCAGAGATTAAAGCTGCCAATTAGCAAAAATGTCCTCAATAACAGGTCGGAATAAAGCTTAAAGAATTCAGGATAAATACTGAGGGATCGAGGATAAAGGTAAACAGAGTTTATAACTTTCGCCTTTCCTGCTCAAACTTTTTTACCCTTTAATTAATTAATTCCGATTTCCAGCCCAGTCCTTGTAGGCTGAGAATTGTTCTCTTGATTCCTTACTGAGGTACAAAGCAAAACGATAAAAGCCTCCCTACCTTCTTGCACGCAAAACAAAATAGCAGACCAAATGGAAAAAATTCCCCCATCTCTGTGAAGTTCGGGGGCAAGGAAGGAGCTGTTGTAGAGCAATCAAAAAGGGTAGGCGATCGCAAACGCGATCGGAGATTGGGAATGTTACAAGCGAGCATGCCCTGTATTGCTGAGATACGCCCCCACGTTTCTAGCGTGGGGCTACATAAACGAAGTTTGCCGGGAGCAGGCTAAAATTCTTAGTCTGTTCCCGGCAGCCGTTGTCCTCGCAAGCCTCCACCCTTCAGGGTGTAGGCGCATGATGCATTGGGATGCTCCCAGTTAGCAGTTCCCTATCACCCAAGTACCACGTTTCTAATCTTCAGAAACTGGTATCACACTTTAATATCTCAACCGGGTTACTTTCCATTTGACGATGGCTTGATTGAACAGCGATCAAACCATTCCTGGTAAGTTGCCTGATGTTCTGCGTCTTCTAGAATGATTTCCACTCGGACTTTGGCACACCCATGCCCACGCTGATGCGCGATCGCATCTAAAATTCGACTTGCTGTTCTCGGTGAATCAAACTCACCTCTAACTGTTGGCTGAGTATCTAAACTTGTAGTTTTAGCGTCGATACTTGTAGATTTAGCGCCGATAGCTGCTTCAATCAGCTCAAGACCAGGAATTTCTCCTTGTCCTAAATCAATTTCTGCAAGCTGTTTGTGTTCGGGGCTGATTTGTTCAACAATTAGAATTTCGCGGCGGACTGGCACCTCTACCATGCGCGTTTCGATTTCTTTGCGAACGATAACTTCACCGACTTTATGTTTGTTGCTGTCAATGACTAATCGTTCTTCTAACAACCGGAAGATTTCTTCCTCGACAACTTCTGACTCTGTACTAAAAGTATTAGAAGCATCCTCTGGCATACTAGTTTGCTCCAGTTCTTCTGGGTGATTATTTAATTCATCTGGCGTTGCTATGAAAGAAGCAGTTGAGGCATCTGTTACTTCCCACTCAGCTTTCGTTGAGATTGGTGAAGTTTCTAAAGGCTCTACATCCGTTGTTTTTTCTAAGGGTACATATTCAGGCAAATACTGGGTTTCCGCTTTGCTAATGTCTACAAACAGAGTTTTTGTAGACGAGTCCACCTGCTGGATATGCTTGCTTCGGATGAGAAATAATGGGGCATTTTGATTTAGCCCTTCTTGAGATATCACTAAGTTTAGCTGACGGTCTGAATCGAGATTTACATCCTTCACCTTTCCTAACAGCAAATTTTCCCGATCTCTGACTGCAAAAGATTTAAGTTTACTTTGCAATTTATTTAGCAAGACATTAATTCTGACATCGTTTCGCCTTGCTCCTTGCCCTTGTGCTAGCATTTGATGGTTCATTTTAAAAACTTCCTAAACGATCTTGAAGCAAAATTCGATTTTTTATTCCATTTATGAACGGGTGTTTATATAGATAACAAGCAAGTCATCATCCCAGTTTGAAGTTTAGATTTTGGATTAGGCATGGGGAAAGGGGATCTTTACCAGGAGCATATTCGCTTTGTTAGTAACGAATTTTCGATTGCGTTGTGTGACTAATCGTTACCCAACCGACAAAAGACAATGGTAATACAATCCCATATCCGCCATTTCAAAATTTGCAGCCCTTTTCCTAAACTCAAAAGTTTCTAGCAAGACTTGACGAATAAACACCCGATAATGCTTAAGCGTTTTATTGAAAATTAGGTGGTTGTATAGTTGGCATCCATCCAACAGCGAGGTAGGCTTTCTCCAGAAGGAAAAATTAATTCTTTCTTCTCAAAAGAAGCTTTTTCCTGTTCCTCCTGCCCTGCTTGATCTCGCCCAGAAATTGCATCATTATTAGGGTTGAACAGCTCCTCAATATCGAGAACTTCTATCAAATCGCCGGTTTGTTTGTTTTTGAGAAACATGAAGACTTTCTAAATTAGGTTATCAGGTGCAAGTTAGTGGTAGGAAAACCCTACCTCTAAAGGTGCAGGCAGAGCTAATAATTTGCCCTGCCTGCATGGTTTTTACTCGCTTAAATCATCGGTGACTTAATCGCTCGTTGGAGGGCTTCTTAAATCCGATCAGAAGGTAAGTTAGTAGGGCGGTTAATAGTAGCTTGCCCGTCCGTATTCACATCTAACTCTTCACGACGAATCGTTTCTTCTGCGTCAACTGTTTCGTGATCTACAACTTTCTTAACTCTGACTTCCTCACGCACAAAAGCTTCTTTGTGAATGTCAGGAGTTTCTTCGTAGATTTCCACGCGGGCAACTTCCCCTTCGCGGAAATCAGCTTCGCCAGGAGTTACGGCTGTTCCAGCATCTGCTGGAGTAACTCGCTCAATCACCACTCGCTCTTTTTCAACTGGTACTGACACTCGTGCAGTTTCGGTTTCAATGTGCTTACCAACCGTAACTTCCCCGGTTTTAACGCGAGTTTTGTTAGCAATCAACCGCTCTTGGTACAGTCTGAGAGTTTGATGATCCCGATCGTTCAGTCCGTACAAATTCGGCTCTTGCTGATAGTTGTAGGTACTCCGATCGTAAGCGTCAATGTTAGGCGTAGCCGCTGCATAGGAGGTATCAACAACAGGTGCTGCATCAACGTTAGCAGAGGTAGCAGAGGCTCCAGTAGAGGGAGTGCGATAAACGCCTCTTACCCGTTCTTCATAGTCGTAATCAGTCCTGGTAGCTTCGTTGAACTCTGGTAAAGCTTCTGCTTGCTCTCTGGTCATGCCAATGGCATAAACCCGATCCGTGTTGTAATCGATTCGCGAACGACCAATTGGTAGTAAAACTTTTTTGCCAAAAATCCAAAAGCCTAGGTCAACAACTAAATAACGGAAATGACCTTCTTCATCAACTAGAACATCGCTAACGGTTCCAATTTTATCGTCGGTACTACTTTCTGAATAGACCCCCATTCCATGAAGGTCATCTCCTTCAAAAGTCTCGCTGTAGTTTGGATCAAAGTCAGTGAGTTTTAAAAGAGGCATGGTTTTGTTTCCTCAAAATTATTTCTATATTTGCGATTTTATTAATTTTATTAAGTGTTTCCATCTCCCTAGCGACTGAATTAACTCGCGTTAAGTAACTCCTGCAAAAATTAAATCAAAGGATTTCAATATTTAAACTTGAGTTATTGAAAATGTAACTTGGTGGTTGAGCTTGAGTTTTTTAGGCAGTAACTGATAGCTAAAAATATTAAGAAATATTAATTAAGAGCAAGTTAAGATAAACAAATGCGTATTCCTAAGGGCTGAAAAACAAGTAAGAATTAAATCAGAAATAGCTAATAGTATCTAAAAAGTTCAAAAATTAATCTGCCTAACGGTAGAAAATGAGGATGTATAATCAGTCGTGGTTCAAGCAGGTGCAAAAGCACCGTGCGATCGCAGTCATTCGCGCACCGCAGATGGAGCTGGGTCGCCAAATGGCTCATGCGGTTGCGTCTGGGGGAATGCAGTTGATTGAAATTACTTGGAATAGCGACAACCCCGCAGAATTGATTGGTGATTTGCGATCGCAATTACCCGCGTGTACGATTGGCACGGGCACTGTATTAAATCGGGAACAGCTTAAAGACGCGATCGCTGCCGGTGCCCAATTCGTCTTTACTCCCCATGTTGACCCAATCTTAATTCAGATAGCTATGGATAGGGGCGTGCCGATGGTGCCGGGGGCGCTGTCTCCAACGGAAATTGTCACCGCGTGGCAAGCCGGTGCCAGTTGTGTCAAAGTGTTCCCCGTCCAAGCGGTAGGCGGTGCCAGCTACATCAAAAGTCTGCAAGGGCCATTAGGACATATTCCCTTAATTCCGACTGGGGGGGTCACGGTAGAAAATGCTAAAGCCTTTCTCGCGGCTGGAGCGATCGCGGTCGGACTTTCCGGCAGTTTATTTCCCCAAAACTGGGAAGCCAATGCCTCGTCCTCTGGATGGGAGGCGATCGCCAAACGCGCTCAAACTCTGATGCAATTAGTGAATGAATCCACCAGCTGAGTTACGATTGAGCTAATAAAAGACCGACATTAGTTGCTCCTAGCAGCTAATCAGAGCTTTTCGCTGAATTTTTCAAACCGATCCACCGAGTGAGATGATTTGCCATGAAAAGCATCATTTCTGCTAATTTGCTGCATCGCCCAGTTGCATTTTTTGCTGGGGCGGTGGTGGCGCTTACGGCTTTGGATGCTGCTTTCGCACCCGCGATCGCTCAAACAAAGCAGCCGATTGTGGCTGCAAAAATGCAGGAGTTGCAACAATCCGATCAACGCTGGATTCAGATTGACCTATCCAAGCAACGACTGGTTGCCTGGGAAGGTGGAAAACCCGTCTATGCAGTGGTTGTTTCTACCGGCAAACGTTCAACCCCCACTCGCACCGGCACGTTTGCGATTAAATCTAAACATCGGTCTGCCAGGATGCGCGGGGCTGATTATGATGTTCCGAATGTTCCTTACACGATGTATTACCACGGTGGTTATGCCATCCACGGTGCTTATTGGCATCGCCGGTTTGGAACTCCCGTTAGCCACGGTTGCATCAATGTAGCCGTTAATCATTCTAAATGGCTATTTAACTGGGCTGCGGTGGGGACGCCCGTCGTTGTCCATAAGTAAGAAGGAAAGTAAATAAAAATAAATAGTTTTTTTGGCTCTAGAACCCTCTTTTATGGAAAAATCTGGAATAGATTCCCAAAATCTATCTAAAGATGGTTTTAGCTAACTATCAGATAGGGAAACCTAACCTTAGCTACTTTCCTAGACCCGAAAGTGAGGTGTGTCATTAAAAGCCAAATTTGCTTTGCTTGGTTACGTCGTTCTGGAACCTTCTGGGCAAGTATTGCCCTGATCTTTGCGACTTTGTTTTCTTGGTCAACGCCCGCTCTGTCAGCATCAAAGTCAGTCAGGGCAAGGGAGACAGCCGAACAGCCATCGACGAGAAGATCGGTGCGATCGCGCAGAGCCATGCGGAAGCGCATCCGAGTTCGGAGAACAGCCGCCAGCAACAGGGTTCGCCGAGGCAGAAGAATTGCCAGCAACAAGGCTCGCGTTCGTAGAAGAGTCGCCAGCAACAGGGTTCGTCGTACAAGAGTCGCCAGTAACAGTCTTCGCGCTCGGCGATCGCAACGGCGCTGGATTGAAGTAAACCTTTCAAAGCAACGGTTAATTGCCTGGGAAGGTGGAAGACGGGTTTATTCTGTCCGAATTTCCAGTGGTAAGCGCTCCACCCCCACTCGCGTCGGGACTTTCAGGATTCAATCAAAGCACCGCACGGCTCGCATGCGAGGAAGAGACTACAACGTTCCCAATGTACCCTACACGATGTACTACTCCGGCGGCTATGCCATTCATGGAGCGTACTGGCATAACCGCTTTGGTACCCCAGTCAGCCACGGCTGTGTCAATGTGCCAGTCGCTCAAGCTCGCAAGTTGTACAGCTTCGCCTCACATGGCACAAAGGTGGTTGTCCGTCGTTAAGGGGTAACGGGTAATATCAAATAGCGTCATCAAAGAACCCCCGCCCCCTATCCCCAGAGGGGACCCCGAGTCCCCCAACCCCTCCCCGCAAGCAGGGAGGGGAGCTGGAGCCGGAGTGGGAGCGGGAGCAAAAGGCGATCGCTCTGTTGGTGGGGTTCTTCTTAATTGCGGGTAATCAACTGGATTGGATAAGGACTGATGACCCAAACCTAGCTCAGCTCAACGACCGGCTGATTGTCTAATAAAGTTTGATTGGTCAGCAGGTCTTCAACGGTGATTCGCAGGAAGCGCTCTCGATCGACGCGAAACAGAAGTTTAATGCGATCGCTTCCTGGGTACCCTGGTGGTGTCAAATTGGCAATGGTACGGGCACCCTGGCGGTCGTTGAGGGGTTGTACCGATGTCTGGTCGCTGCCCAGACGACGGGTGATTAAGCGATCGCCATCGAAATACACTTCAGTTCCACCTGTTTCAGCACCTAACTCTCCGACAATTAATTCGATGCTGGGTTGGTTTTCCACCGAAGCACCTAGAACTAATTCCACAGGTTGGCTCATCGGGTAAGCTTGACCTGAATTAATCAGTTGATGCCAGTTGTGGCGGTTATTCCGGCGATCCCAGTAGCGGATGCCATAGCTGTGGTAGAGAAAATCTTGCAGTTCGACGCCTTGACTCAGTTGCAGGGCACCTTGCGCGATCGCTTCAAACGGGCGATCGCAACGAATTTTGCTGGAGTCAAAGTATTGCTGCACCCACGTCTGTACGGCGGGGATTTGTACAGTCCCGCCCACTAATAAGACAGCATCAATATCTGACACTTCGATGCCTTGCCGACGCGCTTGCTGCAACACTTGAGTCATTGACTCGTCTAAGCGAGCAAAAAATTGGTGTTCTGTGAGGATGGCTTCAAAGCGATCGCGATTGAGTTCTAATTCGTAACTCTCAAAAGTTTCATCATTAAAATAAACCTCGTTCGCTTCGGTTTGCACAGATAACTGAATTTTTAACCGTTCTGCCAGTCGTGTCGTCAAAGGGGTCGGCTTCAATCCCTGAGTTTTGGCGAAATAATCAACAACCCAGTTATCCAGATCCGAACCGCCTAAATTTTGTCCGGCTTTCGCTAATACCCGCGCAGTTTTTGCCTTCTGTCCGGACTTTTCAGCTAGCTGTTTTTTTCCCCATTTGAGAATAAAACCCAGTGGCTTCTGAGTTTCTGTCATATCCAGCCGCACCAGGGAAAGATCCAGCGTCCCGCCGCCAAAATCTACCACCAGTACCACGCCCCCATCTTTCATTCCATAGCCCAAAGCAGCGGCTGTCGGTTCATCCAACATCCGCACTTGTTCTACCGGAAGAGATTGGCATACCTGTCCCAGCCACTTTCGGTAAGCTTCAAAGCTGTCTACTGGCACCGTTAATACCAGAGACTGTCCCACATCGGGAGTAACAGCATGGAGTTTCTCAATCAGCTGGTTGAGGAACCATTGTCCGACTTGCTCAAAAGTAACGAACTGCCCATCTAATTCTGGGAGGAATCCTTGAATATCAGCCCCAATTCCTCGTTTAAAGCTACGGAAAAAGCGGGCATCGCTAGTGAGATCGAGACCGCGATCGCGTACAGCTTGCCCCACCACCACCGTCGAGAGTGCCGCATCCTCAACATAGAGCAAACTGGGAATTAGGGGGGGATTCTGCCCAGCGATGACCGATAACCCAGGTAAACTCACGGTTTCTGGTTGCTGGAGGGCTGGATTCCAGCGAGCGATAACCGTATTGCTAGTTCCAAAATCAATTGCGATCGCCATTCAGCTTCACACCGACAAACCGGCATCACGTCCTCAAGGATTTTATCAACGAATCTCCCTGTTTCCCTTCAAACTCAGTTTTCCTGCTTTTTTTGTCTGACTTAAAGGCTACTAAACCTCTATGCTGTCGAGGTTATAGCTTTTTTAGTAGTTTAATATACATTTTCTTGCCTTTTGTCGATTTCTCTGGTATTTTAACAACTCCCTCTTTGGACGCATGGCAAGTAAAAGAAACATTTTTTAACATAGAAGTGTCAAGGGGAATGTCAGGAGTTATCAAAAGTCCTCAAGCCCTTTAATCGCTAGATGACCATTCAGTATTTTTAGAAAAAGGGCTGAAAAGATGAATAACCAGCAACCAACAGAAGCTGCTAATTTCTTAGCAAACTTCAAAATTGGTCTATGGTTCTTCGGTATTTCCTTCTGGCTATTTGGAATTACCGATAGAAGTATCGCTTCATTGTCAGATGGATATCTTTCTGTCATTGACATCGCGCAACTAGGCACGGCGACGTTTTTCTTTGTAAGTTGGCTGCTTTTAAAGCCAACCTCAAGGCAAAAACAGGTTTAAGACAGGTGGCATTCGGAGGTTTTTTCCAGAGGTGTATCTAGTGCCAATGGCACTAGATGAAGTAGACGATCCCAAACGCGATCGCTTCTATACAAGCTTCCAAGCACCATTAGGAGTGCTAAAGCCAAGCATAAATCAATAGAAAAATCTCAATCTTTTGAATTATTATGTCTAGCAATATTCTTCAAAACACTGACTTTAAACTCATAAACAATAATCAATACCTAGAGATTTCTCTATTTATCACCAACTTCAAGAATGGAATTTGGGTATTTGGAATTCCCTCTTGGCTATTCGGACTCACCGATAGAACGGTTGCTTCCTTTGCTGATGGCTATTTATCAGTAATAGAAGTTATCCACTTATTTACAGCTTCTTTTTTCTTCCTAAGTTGGCTGTATTTAAGACCCGATCAAAACTTAACGGGCGATAGTTTAGGCACAATCCAAAACTACCAAGCCGATGTAAATCCTTACCAAGATGAAGGATATTTATCTACAGTTCAAGCTAGAATGCTTGAATTGCAAGAGCAGCATCAGCATATGATAGGGCAGGAATATATTCTACCTTTTCCCTACGTATGCCAAATCTATCATTTATTAAATTTAAAACATCTGGAAAGTATTCACAACTTTAGCCTGAATAATTTACGGGTTATTAATGTGAGTCATTTCCAGCCTACAGCCATCGGTGGAATGGTGAAATTCCAAACTGTTTTAGATTCTCCAATTAATCCTTTAAGAATTTGGAGACAACCTATCGTTGAAGTGGACTTAACATTGCATAGTCCCTATACGGTTGAACTCAGCATTCCCGTTTACAATGGCAAAAGGATCGTTGTAATTTTCAATGCCATTCCGCTCAGCGACACCGAACATAAGTTCCTCGTAGACATTTACAGCGATTTGGAGTGGCCCAGACCTTTATTGCAATTTATCTTGCATTTTGCCTCTTGTTTGACACTCTTTGAAGATTTGCCTTACCTACAGAAACTAGCTGAAAGAAATATACAGCGTTTGGTTAGCTTAAATAGGGTTTCAAATCATGAAACAATGTGGCTCTTTCAAAGATTTGTAGACCTCTACGGTTCGAGTATAGAATCCTCGGAAACCAAAGCAATTAAAGCGATTGATGCGTCGCAAGAAGCTACCCTTTTAAGCTAAGACAGCGGAATCTAACGGTTGCTGGGTTTCATTCCCAGGGTTCAGGCTACGGAATTTCGGCTAAAGATCGGTGCTATTCAGGTTCAGTTGAATGGCACTGATTTCAGTCTTAAACTAAGGCTCTAAACTAAAGTTTGGGCTGAAAGCTCGTAACCCATCAAAACGGGTTCAACGCTCACTCAGTCAGTTTAATTTAGCTTAACATTGCTTCTGGCTGTGGAATTTATCTCCAGGCTCATGGCGGCGGTTCTATTCAGATTCAGTTTCTTGCTTGTTGCACAAAGTATCCAGCAAACGGGATCTATCTGTCTGCAAGTCAAATAAATGTAACCCAAACTTCTCTGATAGTTCCTCAGACACCTTTATTCCCCTGACGCTGCTGCCGTGCGAGTCTAGCGGGGGTGAAAAAATTGCAATGCCCATTTGCTGTGGCACAACCACAATCAGTCCGCCCGATACTCCACTTTTAGCGGGAAGACCCACTTTATACGCCCACTCTCCGGCAAAGTCATACATCCCGCAAGTGTACATGACTGTCAAAATATCTCTGATATAACGGGAATCAACCGCACGCTCCTGGGTGATCGGGTTCATGCCGTTGTTCGCAAGAGTCGCTGCCATCACTGCCAAATCGCGGCAATTCACCATCAAAGAACACTGCTGAAAGTACAAATCCAGTGCCTCGTCAATTTTCGCGTCGATCATGCCAAAATTGAGCATCAGATGCGCCATTGCTCGGTTGCGATGCCCGGTCGTTCGCTCTGACATGAACACGGACATATCAATAAATAGGTTGTGTCCAACGTAACGCTGAAACATATCCAGCATCCGGTTTAAGCGCTCAGTTGGTCCCACTCCTTTAATTAAACTGGTGGTAGCGATCGCTCCCGCATTTACCATTGGGTTATACGGTCGCTTTGAGGATTCATCCAGCTTAATAATTGAGTTAAAAGCATCGCCGGTGGGTTCCACTCCTACCCTCTTTACAACATAATCGCGCCCATGATCTTCCAGCGCCATTCCATATACAAATGCTTTGGAAATCGACTGAAGGGTGAACAACTGTTCGCAATCGCCGATTTCATAAACTTGACCATCCACGGTGACAATGCATATCCCAAACCAATCCGGGTTTGCCTTGGCGAGTTCCGGGATATAGTTTGCCAATACACCTTCATGAATTGACTTGTACTTGAGGTGCAAGTCGTTGAGAAAGTCTTGCAGGATGGCACTTGCCATTGGTAATTGGTAATAAGGAATGGGTAATCGCTAATTGTTTCGGGTGACACTAGCGATTAGAAATTAACGTAAACTTGCCGCCGCCTGTTTGATGGGTTCAAGCAAATCTAACGGTACCTGAAGCATATTCAGCGTACTGCGATCTGGAGTTTTGGGATCGGGACTGGGGCCATGATAATCGCTGCCGCCTGTCATCAGTAAGCCATATTCAGCACACAACTTTTTGAGATTTTGAATTTCTTTGGCGCTGTGGTTGGGATGATAAACCTCAACGCCCATTAACCCAGCAGCAACCAATTCTTTCAGCACTTCCTTCACATCACCGCCTCGGAACAGGTAGGGATGCGCCCAGACAGGGACGGCACCACAAGAACGTAACATGGCAATCCCTTCAACAATCGAGAATTTCTCGTAATGCACATAAGCTGGTTTATCATCCCCCAGCAGACGATCGAAAGCTTCCCGCGATGACTGAAAATAACCGGCTTTCACGAGGGCAGTCGCAATATGAGGACGCCCTGGTGCCATGCCTTCGCCTAATTCAGGTAACTGAATCGGGTAGCCTAATTCTGCCAGTTTAGCGACCATTTGTTGCGATCGCCGTTTCCGTCCTTCTAGGCGATCGCCCAAAGGTTCTCGCAGCTTCTGTGCATCTGGGTAAAAGCCCAAAATATGTAAGGAACAATGGTTGTGAACGGTGCTGAGTTCCAATCCGGGGACAATTTCCAGGTTATGCAGTTTGGCAGCAGCAAACGCCTCATCCCAGCCATTCATCGTATCGTGATCGGTAATGGCAAGGGCGCGGACTCCGGCACTCATCGCCGCGTTAACGAGTTCGCTGGGTGTGAGGGTGCCGTCTGAGTATGTGGTGTGGCAGTGTAGTTCTAGCATTCTTTAATTGTCGCTTGATTCACGCTCGGTAGGATTGTGGCGGACTAAACTCGACGAAAGATGTCTTGGCAGAACTCTAGCGCTGTTTTCAAGTCGCTGGTTTGCTGAGGATACGCAACTTCTGGACGAGCGATCGCAACTAAAGGAATGCCTAACTCTGCGGAAACTCTGCGCTTGATATCTTCTCCCCCAGCAGTTCCCGATGCTTTCGTCACCACCAGGGAAATGTCCCACTGACGCCAAAGTGCCGTTTCCAATTCAGTAGAGATAGGAGGGCGAATCGCAATCAGTTTATCGGGTGTAAACCCTGATTGTAAAGCTGCTTCCAGCGCTGTTACGGAAGGAAGAATTCGGGCAAATAAAGTAGACTTTTCTTGCCAAGGACGGAACCGGGACAAGCTTCGATAACCAATTGTCAGTAGCACCCGTTGCCCTTGTAGGTAGTCTCCAGATAAAAGCGTGTCGAAACTATCTAGCTCTATTACCCACTGCTTCTGTAAGCTTGCATCAATAACCGGACGCTCGTAGCGGAGATAGGGAATCTGTTGCTTTTGGGCAGTTGCGATCGCTATCTTGGAAATCTCCGCCGCATAGGGATGAGACGCATCCAAAATCGCCACAATTCCCTGCTCTTTTAAAAACCAATCCAACTGCGCTGCATGCAGATAGCCCACCCAAACTTGCAAGGAGGGTATTGATGGATACAGCGTTCTAGCGGCTTCTGTGGTGACAGTAACAATGCAGGGTAGATGGAAACGAGCGATCGCCTTTGCTAACTCGGCACTCTCCTGAGTGCCCCCAATTAGCCACAGGCGTTGCTCAAAGGATGAAGAATTCATTGTTTCTGATTCATCCCTCACCCTTTATCCTTCCTCTATCCCTTGAGTGCTTTTCTAAAGTTCTGACGATAGGATTTATTGCCAATTATCAAAGCAGGCCATAAGAGAGCCAGAACGAGCCGACCTTGGCTGAAATTCGTCCGGCGAAACCCCTTCCAGAATCTCCATCCGCCGTATCCATAAGCCCCTAGAAATAATAAGCCTAATAACGTACCCATTCAAACAATCCTCATTAACCCATTAAAACTGACTGCATTTTTGTCGCCACCAGCAACTGTTAATCTTTCCAACACTGTTTGAGACATCCACCTTGGGCAGTTCCAGAAGATTAGAACATTCTGCTTCATCTCTCAAGTGTAAGCTAGACTACGCAATTGATTCCGGCTACACGGCAAAGTAGCATTGATTCAGTTCTAACCTATCCGAGGTTGAGTTGTAGCTGCACCCTCAAGATGTAACAAAAGCAATTTTCTAGATCGAGGAGCCAGCAGATACCAGCAATCAACGAGATAATTAGGGAGTCGCCGCTAAATTTAACATCTGCTTTAAAATGAAAGCCTCAAAGGATTTGCCCAGAGTCAAGGCTGCACTCTAATCTTATGAGGGATACCTTAAATTTCAAGGGTATAGGAGACTAAAAGACAAGACTTAGGTCAACTTAAATCATCAAGGTCACGCCCGTACCATAACAAAGAATCAGGAGGACTTATGCGAGCAGTGCTGATGGCTGGCGGTTCGGGAACGCGGCTGAGACCGCTGACGTGCGATCTTCCCAAACCGATGGTGCCGATTCTGAATCGACCGATTGCAGAACACATTATCAATCTGCTCAAGCGGCATCAGATTACAGAGGTTATAGCCACTCTGCACTATCTCCCTGATGTCATGCGAGACTACTTCCAGGACGGCAGCGACTTTGGAGTGCAGATCACCTATGCGATTGAAGAAGACCAGCCTTTAGGTACGGCTGGTTGCGTCAAGAACATTGCTGAGTTACTAGATGAAACCTTTTTAGTCATTAGCGGCGACAGCATTACTGATTTTGATTTAACCCAAGCAATTGAATTTCACAAAAAACAGAAGTCAAAAGCAACCCTGATTTTAACCCAAGTTCCCAACCCGATTGAATTTGGCGTGGTAATTACAGATGAAAAACAGAGAATTCGTCGGTTTTTAGAAAAGCCTTCTTCTAGCGAAATTTTCTCCGATACTGTCAACACCGGCACCTACATTCTGGAACCAGAAGTCCTACAATACCTCCCCAGCAATCAGGAGTCTGACTTCTCGAAAGACTTATTCCCATTGCTATTGGAACAAGACGAGCCGATGTACGGCTACGTTGCCCAAGGATATTGGTGCGATGTAGGTCATTTAGATGCTTACCGAGAGTCTCAATATGATGGCTTACATCAAAAAGTTAAATTAGACTTTGCTTACGAGCAAGTGTCTCCCGGACTGTGGATAGGTCAGAACACTCATATCGACCCCTCAGCCAAAATTGAAGCGCCTGCACTGATCGGGAATAACTGCCGAATTGGGGCACGAGTGCATATCGAGCCAGGAACCTCAATTGGCGACAATGTAACGATTGGAGCTGACGCAAACTTGAAGCGTCCGATTGTCTGGAATGGAGCGATTATTGGCGAGGAAGCGCATCTGCGGGCTTGCGTGATTGGTCGCGGCACCAGAGTCGATAGGCGATCGCACGTTTTGGAAGGAGCCGTCGTGGGTTCGCTCTCTACCGTTGGGGAAGAAGCGCAAGTTTCGCCCCAGGTGCGTGTTTGGCCTAGCAAACAAATTGAATCGGGCGCGACATTAAACATTAACTTGATTTGGGGTCACACGGCTCATCGCAATTTGTTTGGGCAACGCGGTGTGAGTGGGTTAGCGAATATCGACATCACTCCAGAATTTGCTGTCAAACTGGGTGCAGCTTACGGTTCCACATTAAAGCCCGGTTCCCAGATCACCATCTCCCGCGACCAGCGGAATATTTCCCGCATGGTCAGTCGCGCTTTGATTGCTGGTTTGATGTCGGTGGGCATCCACGTCCAAAACCTGGAAGCAACGGCAATCCCAATTTCCCGCACGGTTATTCCCACTTACTCAGTTGCCGGAGGTATCCACGTGCGGGTGCATCCAGATCGACCCGACCACATTTTGATCGAATTTTTCGATCGGCAGGGCATCAATATCTCGAAATCCCAAGAGAAAAAAATTGAGGGGGCTTATTTTAAGGAAGACTTGCGGCGAGTCCAGATTCAAGAAACTGGAAATGTCGCCTACCCCAGCCAGGTGCTAGATGTTTACAGCACGGCGTTTGAGAATCATCTCAATACGGGGGCAATTCGCAACTCAGGCTCGAAGGTAGTCATTGACTACGTTTATGCAGTTTCAGGAGCCATCCTGCCACAACTGTTGGCAAAATTTGGCTGTGATGCTGTGGTACTGAATGCCAGCTTGAATCAAACGGGACTGGCTGCGGCAGAACGAGAAGCGTTGCTTAATCAGCTGGGTCATGTGGTAGAAGCGCTAAAAGCAAATTTTGGCGTCCAGGTATCAGCAAACGGAGAACAGTTAATTTTGGTGGATGAATCGGGTACGCCGATTCGCGGTGAAATGTTGACAGCGCTGATGGTTAACATGATTCTCACCGCTCATCCCAGAGGAACGGTGGTGGTGCCGGTGCATAGCAGCAGTGCGGTAGAACAGATTGCTCGTCGCCACGATGCTAAGGTGATTCGCACGAAGGCAAATCCCACGGCGTTGATGGAAGCGTCTCAAGCGAATCCGAATGTAGTACTGGGTGGCAGTGGGGAAATGGGCTTTATTTTTCCACAGCTGCATCCAGGGTTTGATGCCATGTTCTGCATTGCCAAGATGATGGAGATGCTAACGATGCAAGAGCGAAATCTGGCGGCGATCCGCGCCGATCTCCCCCGGGTTTACCACAAGAGTTACACGGTGCGCTGCCCCTGGACGGCAAAAGGAGCCTTGATGCGCCATTTAGTAGAAACCCACCCAGCCGAACATCTGGAATTAGTGGATGGAGTGAAGATTTGCAACTACCAGGATGATAGCTGGGTACTAGTGTTGCCGGATGCGGGTGAGCCGCTGGTGCATATCTTCGCCAATAGTAATGACCGGGATTGGGTTGATGAAACCTTACGGGAGTATCGCGGTCGGGTTCAATCGTTTGTTGACCAAGAGGAAGGTGTGGAGGAAGTTAAATTGCAATTGGTGTAGGGTGTTAGGTAATCGGTAATCGGTGAAGAGCGATCGCTCCTTCATCCTTGGTTATTCGCTGATGACGAATGACGAATTGCGAATAACCAATTACCCGTTACCATACCCACTTTTGGGTCTTCTTTGGTACATTTGTTCTATTATGAATGAGGCCGCTCGGTTCAGCGCGAGGATCTTGGAGTTATGAACAGCTGCATTTTAATGGCGGAGATTATCAGGGAACCGCAACTTCGTTACACGCCGGATACCCAAACGGCGGTTACGGAGATGATGGTACAGTTTCCTGGACTGCGGGCGGAAGACCCCCCGGCAACGGTGAAGGTCGTCGGCTGGGGCAATTTAGCGCAAGAAATTCAGGGAAGTTTCAAGAAGGGCGATCGCGTCATCCTTGAAGGTCGCCTGACAATGAACACCATTGACCGACAAGAAGGTTTTAAAGAAAAACGCGCCGAGTTAACGGTTTCCCGGATTCACAAAGTGGCAATCGATACAGATTTTGACACTTCGGTAGCCGAATCGACTCCTCCCAGCAATGTCGTTCCAATGGGTTCTCGTCGTCCTACCTCCGCACCCGCTGATGACAGCGATGGGGGAATGTCTGGAGACTTCCCAACAGAGGAAACACCGCCCAGTCGCGTTCCCTCCCGAACGGGCAGCCGTTCCACCCCACCGCCTCAAGGAGATATCGACGATATCCCCTTTTAGCCGTCATGGGTCATGAGTCATTAGTCTTTGGCAACATATTCATGGCTAAGGGCTAATCACTCGTAACTAATCGCTATTTGTGAAGATAATCGCCCAAAAAATCAAAGGGATCTTCGTCATCCCAGCAAGGTTCAGGCCACAGCCAGATGAGGTTGTGGTTAATATCTGCTTCAATTTCCTCACTGTCATCTCGTTCAAATAGCACTGCCAGTGCTGTCACGTCTCGCTCTCGCAAAGGCATGAGCGATGCGCCTTGAGTGCCTAAGTCATAGCTTTTCTTGGTTGAAAGGCCATAGGAGATCAGAGCGTTTTCCCCAGCCGCATAGCGCGCGGAAGCCTCGCTCTCAAGCTTTGACCTACAGAGGGCGAGTTCTAGGGGGAAGGTGGTGCTGTCGTTGCTAGATGAAGGGATAAGCATGGGTGCATACCGTAACAGCGTGGCAGCATCTATATAAGCGAAGCGATCGCGCAGAAAACCTAGAGCAGTTTTTCAATTCTGCGTAGATTCTGCGTAGAAGTGCTTCGCCTTCGCCTTTCCCGGCGGCAGAACGTTTTGCTTTCCAGCCTTGTTTCGCTTGCCGTTCCGGTTGCCAGCGATCTTTCTGGTCCGTCGCAGTAAATGCACAACCCCTTACACCACAAAAGAGCGTAAGACCCCTTAATCAAGATAATTACTTCCTGGGTAGGAAGTTGTATTCTAACTTTCTGCTCTGCAACTGTCTATCTATCAATTTATGTAGGCACAAATTATCTAGGCACAAAGTAGTGCCACTTCTACAAGGCAAACTAATCTTTACAAAAATTTACAACTAAGCCCTAATTATGAGGCGAACTTTGAGGAAGTGAAGTAATTTTGTTTAAGTAGCTCTGTTCACTCCTCCTCAAAAAATAGCCTGTGTTTCAACTTTTATACGTTCTGGTTCATGCAATCCAGCCAGTTTTAGTACCTCTATGCTTTTTGTGTGCGTGGATGTTGCTCCTTTTGATTGGCTGGAGTTTATTTAGTACGATCTCCGCGAGTTTTACCAAAGCGAAGCAAATGCACAGCGTACCCTGTACCAATTGCCGATATTTTACCGGCGATTACCGGCTCAAGTGTACCGTGCAACCCAGTATTGCCCAGACTGAAGAGGCGATTAACTGCTCCGACTATCGTCCAATTCCGGGTTTTTCGTTCCATTCTCAAGACACAATTTGACACTGCTCGGCGTAAACGCGCGAGATTCTTTCTTCAACCAGTCGATTTGCTCGTTGATGTCACCACCCGCGAGTAGAGATCGGTCTGTCCGAAAGCGTTAATTCCGGCGTGCCCCGCCGTATTTAAATCAATACCTGTTTACCTTAAAGCTATAGCCAAAATGTTTAGTGCGGCGTTGTGGTCGCGGTCTAATACAGTTCCACAGCCACATACATGAGTCCTGACTGATAGCGACTTCTTAACTGTCGCACCGCAGTTAGAACAATCTTGGGATGTATATTGAGGAGCAACAGCAACTACTGTTTTTCCGTACACCTTCCCTAAATACTGCAACCATTGGGCGAACTGTGACCAAGCTGCATCACTAATGCTTTTGGCAAGCTTGTGGTTTTTCACCATATTCTTCACCTGCAAGTCTTCGTAGGCTACGAAATCGCTAGATTTCACCACGCACAACGCCGTTTTTACGGCGAAGCCTTTACGCTGTCTACTGACTTTTAGGTGTTTTCTTCCTAGCCGATTAATGGCTTTCCGGCGGTTGGCTGATCCTTTCTTTTTCTTAGAAACTCTTCGTTGCCAGCGCTTCAGGGCTTTCTCGCTTTTTTGAAGATGGCGAGGGTTTGGAACAGTTTCTCCTGTGCTGTCGGTGTAGAAATGGGCTAATCCCACATCCAGCCCAACCGCTTTGCCCGTAGGAACGATTTCTTCTACTCGTTCTACATTGATGCAGAACTGGCTGTAGTAGCCGTCAGCGCGACGGATTACCCGCACTCGCTTAATCTCTTCGGAAGCGTAGAAATATAGGTCGCGAGAGCCGACTAACTTAAACGTTCCAGCTTTAAAGCCATCCGTGAAAGTCAAGTGTCTCTTATCGGAAGAAAGCTTCCACCCGCTAGTCTTGTACTCTACAGAGCGAGTACACTTCTTGAACTGCGGGAATCCTTTCTTCCAAGGCGAGTTCGCTTTGCAATTAGCAAAGAAACGTTGAATTGCAATCAGGGCGCGTTCAGCTGAGGCTTGACGCGCCATTGAGTTAAGCTTGTCTGCCCAATCAAACTCTTTGGCTAATACAGCAAATTATTTGTAGAGGTCAGAGAGCTTAATTCCTTGATTGTCCATCCAGTACCGGAGTGTTTTGTTGCGGATAAACTGCGCGGTTCGGATCATGTCGTCAATGACCCGATACTGCTCATGTCCACCTTTTAACTTGAACTCTAATACAATCATGGGGATATCCTACCCTGTTTATAGCAACTTATTGCTATAAACAAAGAAAAATCGCCCTAGAAGGACGGGGCTTTAAACCCGTAATTTTTGGGTAAGATTACTGCGGGTGTTTTTTTACTCTCTGAATCGAGAATGCTAATTCAAAAGCTCCATGACTGCGAAGAATTTATTGCCGGTGATGCCACTCAGTTGAGGGAGTTATTGCATCCAGATAAACAGCCGGTAGAATTGCGTTATAGCTTGGCTCACGCGATTCTGCCGGTGGGACAAACTTCGACGCCGCACTCGCTAACAACTTCCGAGGTTTACTACATCCTTAGCGGTGCTGGTGAGATGCACATTGATGATGAAACCCAGTTGGTAGAACCTGGAGATGCGGTGTATATTCCGCCGAATGCCAAGCAATTTATTCACAGTTGCGGAACTGAACCGTTGGTGTTTATCTGCATTGTCGATCCGGCGTGGCGTAAGGAAGACGAAACAATTTACGACGCTTGAGTACACAAACCACAAACGCAGGCAAAATTTATAATTTGCCTGCTACAGACATTTTGTTGCAAGCGATCGCATTACTTTTGAATTGCTTCCTTGTTGGGAAATGCTGGATTCATTAAATTTAAATCTTTAAAACAACAATAGCACTCCAACCAGACTCGCTAAGTGATTTCCTCTTATGGGCAATTCGACGTGGAGTTGCACTAACTTACAAAGTTTAGTTGCATCGCTCCCTAGTCACTAGCTTAGGAAATATCAGCCTTCTGGATGAGTGCTGCTGTTGTTGGATGAGACAGATGTTAAATGAAACAGCGTTTTTACCTCTCAAGTCGTATGTGAACCGCGCTGTAGAATCTGTCAGGGAAGCTGTTTAGCTTCATATTTTTACTTTAGCAGGCATTTTCAGAAGCACCCGTAAATGAAACCAAAATTCATGTTTTTGCAGGGAGATACTATTGAGATTATGAAACAAAGTTAAGTGGGAATCGCGGGTATGCAAGGATACGAGCGTCGCATCCACGAAACCCATATAAGTCCGTAGCGGAGAATCCTAGGGCGATAGGAACCTTCGGAACGTGGATTAAGTAGGGGCATGGCGCAGAAAAAGCCCCTACCCAAAAAATCGGAGGTTAATCAATCAACCGTTAACCGCTCATTACGAATCTTCAATCGAGGTTGGCTAAGTTCACCTTGGCTTCTGGAGCCTGGTAGATACCACCAGAAACTTGTAACTTCTGTAAAAACTCTTGCGTTAACTTAAGGAATGCTTTAGAGCCAGATGAATTGGGGTTGTTGAGACTCACCGGGGTAAAACTATCAACTGCCTTAGAGACATTTACATCCATTGGAATGCGGGTTTTGAAAATTTGAGCCGGGGTAAAATCTTCAGTAACTCGCTGCATCACTTGCTGGTAATATCTTCCACTCAGAATGTTCCCTGACATAATAAAGACAATTCCCATCAGGCGGAGATTGAGTAAGCCATCCAAATTATGACTTTCTTTGAGCTTATTAATCCGTCTTTCTAGCAGTTGAATTCCTACAACGGATAAAGGTTCTGGTCTAGCTGGCAGCAAGTAGAAATTACTAGCGACAATCCCACTACGAGTCAAAAGATTGTAGCCAGGAGCGCAGTCCAGAATAATGAAGTCGTAATCTTTAATTACCGGCTGTAAAATCCCTCTGACTAATTGCTTTTCAAACTCATTCCAAACTTGAATGAAATTACTATTGCCATCCCTTAGTGCTCTTTCATGAAGCATCTCAGACACTAAAAATTCATCGTAGAGATCGATATCCCCCGGCAATAAATCCAGCCCTTTAACCGTGCAAACGTAAGGCTGAATAATATCTTGGATTGAAAGATTGGTTGGACTATCGGGTCTAACTGCTTTATAAACCAGCTGTCTCAACGTGCGTTTCTCTTTCCGGCTCTTTCCAAAGTCCTGTGGGGACATCAGGCTGAGCGTAGCACTGATTTGCGTGTCTAAATCGACGACTAGAACCCGTTTCCCATGATGTTTGGCTAAACAAGTCGCCAAGTTGACACTGAGAGTCGTCTTACCGACGCCGCCTTTCATGTTTACCGTTGCAATTACATATCCCATTTGTTAGCTCCTCTCAAGCCTACGCCCCGCTAAATACAAAGCGAATCGCAGTCACTCAATCCCTGGTCAACTGTTACAGCCTTAATAATAATCTTGGATTCGCCGTCGTAAGGCAATAGCGCGATATGAGAGTTGCGACGATTTGGGATCGCGGTGTTCCGTGCGCCACGGATATCGCCTATCAAAGCGGAATCTCTCCAGAATAGCGATGGCACGTGCGATCGCTTCTCTTACCCTACAGCGTTTGCCCAGAACTTGCGCTGAAATCAACTATCCCAGATTTCTGAAAATTATGTAAACTTTTATAAATAAAGCAAAACACCAATCAATATCTATGACAACTAATAGTGGAATTGGCAAAGTTCAAAAAACCAAAAAAACTCCCAAAAGCTCCACCAAACGCGCGGAAGCATCCAAGCAGTACGACAAGATGAAGGGGGACGGAGTACCAGAATTCAATATTTACATTCGCATTCAAGGTAAAAAAAACTGGTTTCCAGTCGGTTCCCTAGCGGTGAATCGCACCAGTAAGATTAATCAAGCCATCTTCGACACCCAAGAAGACTTACGCCAAGGAGCCTTCCGTCTATTTCCCGTCCTCCGCAAGAACCAGAACAATTTGGAATACGGCTATCGCCTCAAGGGTTCTGAATATGCAGATGAGCCAATCCAAGTTGCCGTTCCTCCTCAGCCATCTGTCCCGAACGCGATTCAAGCAACGATCGATAAGCTGAAGAATAGCTTCTCTGGGCTATTGAAACGGGGTTAATTTTGTTGTTTAGTGCAAGGATGCGATCGCTCCGCTGGTATGTACATAAGCCCTTCTCGCATAGAATATGCCGTTTTTAACGGCTGTTTGCGTAGTCGAGAAGAAAACGCGATCGCATCCAACTCACTTTTGCCACTGCCAGTTGAGCAGACGCTAAACTTTAAAAGGAACTTGACCCATGTCCTTAAGAAGCGGTCAATACCCTAATACGAAAAACCTCACTCTGAGGACAATCAGATAGGTTTAAGGTTTCAATGAGTGCCGTGGAGAGGAAGAACACAATTGAACTTCAACCCTGAGCTTTGCCGAAATGAGAGTGAAGTAGAAAGTAAACTCATCGTTCAATATCTGCTGCCACAGCTAGGATATACTCCAGAAACTTGGCATCAAGAGATTGCCGTTGGCAGTATTCGATTAGACTTTTTGGCATTTGCAGCGCAAGTCATCCCATTTGTGTTGGATGACAACTCGCCATTAAGCGTTGTAATGGAAGCAAAGCATCCCAATCAAAACTTAAATAGACATACTGGCAGACTCAATCGCTACTTAATGAGTTTGAATGTAGAATATGGATTGTTAACAAATGGCAAGGAACTCAGAATTTATAAAAAAAATCAGGATAATATTCAGCTAGTATTTCACTGTTCCGGCAGAGAGATTAGCTCTAAAATAGACAATATAAAAACTATTATTGGTAGAAATAACTTAAATGAAAAAACTACTGAAGATCCAACCAATATCAAAATTAATCTTGAAAACGCTCAAAATGAACCTTTGGTAGAGGAAAAAACATTACAACCTGAATTAATTAATTCTCAACTCAGATCCACACCAATTATTCAACCAAAAAGGCAACATACTGTGAAAACAATTGCGGTTTACCACAACAAAGGCGGCGTAGGCAAAACAACAACCGTTGTTAACCTAGCCGCTGCTATCAGAAAGAAAGGCAAAAAAGTCCTGATTGTTGACTTAGATAGTCAAGCTAACACTACCTTTGCCGCAGGTTTAGCAAAATTTGATGATGAAGAACTAGATGAGCTAAAAGATTGCAATGTTCGTCATCTATTGAGGTCAGAAGAGTTTTACCCTATAAACGAAGTTGCTAAGAAATCTCAGTATAGTAACCCTGAAATTGATGTGTTGCCTTCCCACATCAGTTTAATGCAATACGAAATTGAGCTAAACCAACAAGATTCTAGTAAACTAATGCTCCTGCAAAAACTAAAAGCAGTAGAGGCTCAATACGATGTTGTAATTATTGATACGCCACCATCTTTAAACCTTTATGCCAGAATTGCTCTAATCACCGCTGACTATCTAATTATTCCTTCCGATCTAAAACCCTTTGCTAATCAAGGGTTAGTAAACGTCAAGGATTTTGTTAAAACAAATAATGAGTTCAGAAAATTTCTCAATAAACCAGCTATTGAAATATTAGGTGTTCTTCCTAGTAAAATATCTACGAATTCAAGATTTGTTCAATATACTTTACCACGGCGCTTAGAGGTAATTCCCAAACGCTACGATTTGAAAGTAATGGAAAGCGTTATTTATGAAAGAGAGGAGCTGGCAAAGTGTACCGAAAAAGTTCAGATTGTAGGTAACATGGAAATACCAGATCCAATCTCGGTGCTTGATTTCAAGCCGGATTCTACCTCCGCTCAAGAATTTAATCTACTAGCAGAAGAAGTTTTGCGAGCAATAGGACTAACTACATGAAATTATCTACTTCGCTCGTAGCAGTAAAAAAAATTAACTCTAATATGCCCCGTTCAGAATTTTCAGAGGATGAGTTGAACCTGACTGCTGAGTTAATTTTAAAAGCTGAAGGTATTATTAATCCTCCAGTTATTCGTAGAACCAGCCTGGAATCCTATGAGGTAGTTAACGGACACTTTGAATACTACGCTGCTGTTAAGGCTCGTGAGATAGATCCTCGTAAAGGGGAAATGATTGGAGCTTTCATTATTGAATCAGAAAATGAGGAAGTTCTCATGGATCAGGTTAAAGTCCTGAGAAATCGAGAATCTTTTAATAATGAGTCCCAAGTTGCTGACATACAGCCTTTAAATATGGTTGAGTCATCAAATAATGCAATACAATTTAAAATTTTATTGCCTGAAATTGAAAGTTTAATAGATAGAAAAATTCAAATGATTAGCAACAGGATCGGCGAACATATTGATGAATTTGTTCGGAAAATTGAACCAATCCTGAATCACCAAGGAAAAGTAGGAACTGCGGGAGATGATACACCTCCAACTAAAAAACCGGACTACGCTGGAATGCCAGTTCCGGAGCTAAAAGCGATCGCGGCAGAACGGAACATAGAGGGACGTTCAAAGATGAAAAAAGAGCAACTCATTGCAGCTCTTCAAAAAGCCGATGCCAGTCAAAAGTAAATAACCTCATTAATTCACTTAGCGCAACGCATTATAAACGTAGCGCCTTGCAGTTAACGGCTAATAGCGATCGCTTCCATTTACTTTCTCATCAATTAGCTGCTTTCCGAACTTGCTCAGCGTAATCTTTGGGACGGATTCGACGAAAAGTTTGGAGAGCGAATTGTCGTAAGCTGGTAGGCAAATAAGACAGCACAATCCCTAATTTTGCTTGACGCGAACTCCCCAAAATCTGGCTAGATTCTTGCAAAAGCTTGCGTCCTTCTGAGGTTTCGCCATTTTCAATCAGCCTTAAGCCCAGTGCTTTCCGGGTTCCGGCAAGTTTATTTAATCGGGCTTTTTCTAATTGTTCTTCCGGAAATTTGTAACTATTTAGACAGAAAGATTTTGCTTTTAAAAAGTGAATATTTTGTTTCAGACTGGTTTGACCGCCATGCATTCGATATTCCATCAAAAATTCTGGCAGGAAGTATCCATTTTTGCCTGCGATCGCTAACCTCACCAGTAAATCAAAATCCTCACAACCATCTGCTTCCGGGCGCATATAATCAACTTCTTTCAAACACTCCATCCGAAAGAGCGTAGAACCAACCTGTAAGCTTTGTTTTTGGAAAGTTTCCGTAATTAGATCGGGAATCATTCCCTCGTTAAGTTTGTCCTTCCCCCACTTAGCAGAATTTTCTAACGTAGCTGATTCATTTCTTTCTCCCCTGGCATCTATAATCCAGTGGTTTGTACAAACAAAATCTATGGTTGGATTAGCGTCTAAAACAGCTACCGTTTTTTCTAAAAATTCAGGCGTTAACGCATCATCATCGTCAAATTTAATAAAATAAGTTCCACCAGCGGCATCAAAACCAGAACGCATATTTCGGCTGCGCTTAATATTAACCGGGTGCCGAATATAGCGAATTCTCGGATCGTTCCATTGACTCACTACTGCTGGGGTGTCATCAGTAGAACCATCGTCACAGATAATTAGTTCAAAATCTGTATAAGTTTGAGCCAGTACGCTATTTACTGCATAAGGCAACAAATTAGCTCGATTGTAGGTGGGGATGGAAATGCTAACTTTGGGCATAAGCTGAAGTTGTTACTGATTATTTTTACGCAGTAGAGACACGCTCTGGCAAGTCTAGTATGAGGCGAAAGTCTATAGTATCGATATTATCCCTCTCCGTAAAATCTAACCAAACGCTCAGTCTACGATGAAGATTTTAATGCTCTCTTCCACCTTTCCCTATCCGCCAACACGGGGAGGAACGCAAGTAAGGACGTTTAATTTACTCAAGTATCTCAAGTCTAGCCATGCGATTACTCTAATTACGCAGCGCAGTGGAGATGTTACGGACGAAGAAATCAAAGGACTGCAAGAGTGGGTGGACGAGTTGGTAGTTTTCCCCCGCCCACAGGAAAATTCTCAAGGAGGCGTGTTGGGGAAACTGCGGCGCTTCAGTACGTTTTTGCAGGAGGGAACACCCCCCAGCGTGCTGTCTCTCTACTCGCCAGAGATTCAGAAATGGGTGGATGAAGCAGTCGCTGCTGGCAAGTTTGAGGCGATTACTTGCGAACATTGCGTGAATGAAATCTATGTGCGTCCTGAGTGGCGGCGCAAGGATGGAAAAACCTCAGCGCTGCGGACGTTGGTGAATATTCATAGTTCTGTCTACGGGACGTGCAAGAACCAGCTGGAAACGGGGACATCTGAGAAGCCATTGCGAGACAAGCTGAATTTGCCGCTGTTGCGCCGCTATGAGCAGCGCTACTGTTCTAAATTTTCGGCAATTGTGGTGACGACGGAGGAAGATAAGCAACAAATTCAGAAATTTAATCCCAACGCCCAAATTCAAGTCATTCCGAATGGGGTAGATTTTACTCAGTTTCCGATGCGTTCCGCCGATCCGGGGGGACACCGATTAATTTTTATTGGGGCGATGGATAACACGCCGAATATTGATGCGGTGCGCTTTTTTAGCTTGGAGGTGTTCCCGGAGGTTCAGAAGCGATATCCGGATGCGACGCTGGAACTGGTGGGCGCTCGTCCTGGAACGGAAGTTGTAGATTTAGGGAAGCGTCCTGGGATTACGGTTACGGGGCGTGTACCTTCAATGGCAGAGTATTTGCACAAGTCTTGCGTCTGCGTGGTGCCAATGCGGACAGGATTTGGGATCAAAAATAAAACGTTGGAGGCAATGGCAGCTGGGGTGCCCGTAGTGGGGAGCGATCGCGGTTTGGAAGGATTAGCTGTGGAAGGGGAAAGCGTGCCGTTACGCGCGTTACGGGCTAATCGGGTGGAAGAGTATGTAGATGCGATCTCTAAGCTGTTTGAAAACCCCCAGCTTCGAGAGCAGTTATCGAAAAATGCGCGATCGCTCATCGAAACAGAGTACACCTGGGAAAGCGCTGGATCTCGTTACGAACAGGTACTGCATTCATCTTAAAATCCCTCGTTAAGAAGACAAGTAGGATTTCTCGCTCCCCCTATCCCCTCTATCCGCCTGCTTTTGCAAGGGAAGATCGAGAATAAATTTTTATTCACAAGGGTTGGAGCGGGGTTCCGGATTCAGCTACTCTCCTAAACACCCTACCCTAAGCACATCGACGATCCTGATTACCTGCCTTTAAACCATCACATACATGGCAGAACGTGTTTTACATCTAGTTGATATGCTCGAAAGATACTCCAAACTCCGATCGATGAATAATCATCTACCGAATGGCATCATGCATAAAAAGTGTGAAATGGACTCCTCCTTTGGAGAGGCGACATCAATCTATAGGGAGTCTCTAATCAGTCTTTACAGGTGATTTCGGATGGAAGCAGGATAATTTGTGGCAGATAGATAAGTATATTTTTATGTACACGGCAATTAACCGCCAAAACGTGGAAAATTCCAGCTCTTGATTGGCTTTAGCTCATCCGCCGGTCTACGAGCGAATTGTCAATACTGCACGGCAGTAACGTAAATTACACCATATCCCTACGAAGTCAGCGAGGCGGCATGAGCAACGGGAACATTTCAGAAGAGCATATTGGTAGGGGCGGGTTTCCAGAGCCAAGCTCATTGAGCCGAGAATCGTTGGCTCCTTTAATGCCTATAAAACTGTCTATCATTACGCAGTTTTATCCACCAGACTACGCAGCGACTGGGCAGCTGATTGAAGAGCTAGCCGCTAACTTAGGACAACTGGGTTTGCCGGTGCAAATTTTTACCGGACAGCCAGGGTATGCCTTCCAAAAGCACTCTGCACCCGCAATCGAGCATTGTAATAAAGTTGTCGTGCAGCGATCGCGCACTTCTCGAATGTGGCCTCAGCGAATTCGCGGCAAAGCCATCAATGGGTTATTATTCTGCGTGCGTTCTGGACTTCATCTACTCCAGACGGCTGGGCGAGGCGATGTTTTGCTCCTCACGACCGCTCCCCCCTTCTTGCCGATTCTAGGGTACTTAGCGAACTTAAGCTTTGGTGTGCCTTATGTTTGTCTGCTCTACGACTTATATCCCGATGTTGCCGTCGAACTAAATGTGGTTCGCCCCCAAAATTGGCTAGCTCGATTGTGGGATTTTGTCAACAGATGCATCTGGAAAAAAGCTCAAAGAATTATCGTCCTCAGCCCCTCAATGAAAGATCGCGTCACTGCCAAATGCCCGGAGGTTGCCAATAAGATTTCTGTAATTCATAACTGGGCAGATCCAGATCGGATTGTACCGATTCCCAAACAAGATAACTGGTTTGCCCAGGAGTTTAATCTAGTTGATACCTTTACCGTCCTATACTCCGGCAATATGGGGCGCTGTCATGATATGGATACAATTCTGGAAGCCGCCAGACTCTTGGAAGATGAACCCATTCAATTTGTCTTTATTGGCAATGGTGCCAAGCGTCAAAGTTGTATCAATAAAGTCAGCATGATGGGTTTACGCAATTGTCGCTTCTTGCCCTATCAAAATAAGGAGAACTTACCTTATTCCCTTACCGCTTGCGACTTGTCTTTAGTCAGCATTAGCCCTGGAATGGAAGGATTAGTCGTTCCCAGTAAGCTTTACGCTGCCTTAGCCGCAGGGCGTCCCCTTGCTGTCATTTGCGAACCCCATTCCTATCTTCGCCAGCTGATAACTGAAGCCAAGTGCGGCGCTGCTTTCAACAATGAAGATGCGAACGGTTTGGCTAACTTTATTCAGAGTTTAGTGAATTCTCCCCCATTAGCCAGTCGAATGGGACGTGCAGGGCGTTACTACTTGGAGTCAAACTTCACCCCAGAGATTATTGCACGGCAGTACTCAGCGATTTTGCATCAGGCAGTCCGCGAAACAATAGAACTCGATGCTTCGACAGAAGTTAAACCCTTGCGTTGGTACCATTCATCTCAACCTAGTAAGAAGCGGTCAGGAGGCGTCGTCCGCGTCTCTAAGCATCGTCAGGATTAAGCTGCATCATTTTCCAGGTAGTAAAAGTTCCAACCGGACTCCACAGCACATAGGGAACTAGCAACAGAGACGCCCAGCCGGAAATCGGTAAGACTGTTAGTGCCAGAATTAGACCTAAAACGGAACCAATTGTGCCAATAATTGTCCCAACTTTAAGATTGCGTAGCCTCAACATCATTGGGTTATAGGCGACAATCGCAATTTCTACTAAAAGATAGAACGCCATCAGCCACCAATTTTTGGTGCGTTCCCAGACGATATAAGCTGACCAAGCACCGCAAATAAAAACGACTGTCCAGATGAATGGAATTAATGGCTCAAATGTTAACCACCTTGGTCGTTGCAGGCGTTTGAACCACTTAACATCATTTGGCGTAATGATGTTACTCCCCATCGCCACTAAAAGAGTCACGCCCCCAATCACCATCCAAGATTTAATAACCATTCCCCTTCCCTTCGCTCCACCAGACCTGCTAGCCCTTTGTAGCGATTGTGTCAAGTTCAGGAGGAAGCTGTAATCACTCCCTAGTCTGAAACTAAGAAGCGATCGCGCTTAACTTATGTTGTGGTTAGGGAATGTGATGCTGCTGACGCAGCCGCAACGCTTACGCACTTTCACACCCTTACTAAGGACTTATCTTCTTCCCAAGCAAGTAATGGCTCAAGTTTCCCTGTCTCTGTAAATGTTCTAGCAGCCAGGAGGCATCGGAGCAAATCCACACACATCTTGGCGGGATAAATCCCTTCTTGTCCACCCACAACTAGCTTTTCTGTTTCATCTGGTTTTGATGGCTCAATTAACACATGAAAGTTAAGGGTATCAAAAGTTACAGTAACAATATATTTTCCCGCTTCACCACCTCCAATACTCATATAAGTTTCATCATCAGCACCCAATGTAACTAAAGTTTTGCTTTTGCCATCTAACTCGCGGATAGCTGCTTCTATTTGGCTCCAATTTGCGTCTTTAATTAATTCGCTTTTAAGTTTATTGTTAATCCATCTTTCCATTGACAGATGGAATACTATCTTTGTTACCACCTTTTCTTCTAAATCGGGCCAGCGGTCAAAACCAAGTAACTTCCCAACCTCAGAATTTTTCCAAAAGGCTTGACGTTCAGCATAGGACATTATTTGATTTGTCCCCACACGAACTTGTTCAGGGGTCAACAGACGAGGGGACTCCCAATTGTTGTTCTTGTCTTCTTGTGAAGGCTGCGGCGTTGTCTCTTGTGAATTTGAACACATATCCATCTTTTCCAGGGGCAATGGTTGTGGCACCGACATACTGCATTTTGATTATGTCTTTATAGTAGTTAAAGGCTGAATCCACAGAAACTAGCATCAGAGGTGTGTCGTTCATCCCACCAGAACAATACCGCAAACTTACTTGCGTCACATACCAGATTAACCATTTTCTTATGGGTTCAATCAAGGGGTTAGTTTGTTGACCTTTACTAACAGGATTGGTTTCTAAATGCTCAATTTCTAGAGTATGCGGTGTGCCGGGGTAAGGAAAGACGATATACCTAATTAATCCCCAAACTTGCTCTTCATATACCAGTTTGACGATGTTTTGCAGTTCAAAATCGGTACGTTGCCATAACTCTTGCCAGCGAAAAGCCCAACTATTCGGCATATCCTCCACTCTGGCAGGAGAGATTGCAGCCTCTTGTTCGCCAGCAGCTTGTGTCCGGATTCGCACGCGGTAAGAGCCAATGTCTATTGCTTTACGCATTGTCATTTTTTTATGTTGCTACCTGTGAATTACTTTATTCAGGTAGTTCTGACCGTAAGCTTACTGTCTTTGCTACAGCCCATTGATAGCTAACGCTTAGTTAGCGAATTGATAGCTAACGCTTAAATAACGGACAGCAAAAAAACTTGCGAGTATCGGCTTCATAGCAGGTTGATTGCTGACCTCCACAGAAAAAATAAACCAAATGTAGTGCAGGATATTAATTTTGGGAATAATTAGTTAGAGTCAACTTTCCAACGGAAAAAAACATATATGGATGCGACCGAACTTCTAAAACGCTACGCGGCAGGAGAAAGGAGTTTTCCTTTTGCCAATCTAAGCAACGCTGATCTGAGTGGTGCCAACCTAAGTAACGCTGATCTGAGTGGTGCTGATTTTGGACATGCTTACCTAGCTACCGCCAATTTGAGTCATGCGAACTTAAGTGATGCCAAACTAATTTATGTAAAATTGCAGGATGCTAACCTAAGTTATGCCAACCTAATCGGTGCTAACTTGAGTTTTGCATATCTCAGTAGGACTAACTTATGTTTTGTAAACGCTCCTCATCCTCAGACAGTTCCTGATTTTTATAGGATAGTAAGAGCTGCTAAACAAGCAATTTATAAGCTAAAAAAGCTCTCTTATATTAAGGAGTCTAATGATTTTCTAGAAGAAATTAACCTTAACGATTATACAGATTTTACAAGAGCAAATTTGACAAATGCTAATTTATATGGTGCTTTTCTAACAAATGCCAACTTTAGCGGTGCTAACTTGTCTAATATCTGCTTAATTGAAGCTGATTTAACTGGTGCTGACTTAAAGGGAAACAATTTACATCGGGCTAACTTAGCTAATGAAAAGCTAATTAAAGCAGACTTACGTGGAGCAGATTTAAGTGATTCCAACTTAGCAGGAGCTGATTTAACCGATGCACAACTAGAAGGGGCGAATATTCAAAGAACAATTTTAGTGAAAAAAGCCAGTTTTACGGAAAACATCAATGTATTCGCTAAGAATACTCAAAATCTATTAACTTTTATCCCTGAAGACAATGAAGAGCAGGCTAAGACATCTTTGATATTACCTTTTATTAAATTATTAGGTTATAACATTCATGATCCAGAAGTAGTCAAAGCAGAATCGAAGGCTGATTATGCAAAAAAGAGGAGAGCCGGTAAATATAAAAGGGTTGATTATAAGATATTTATCAGAAGCGATCCTGTTATGTTAATAGAAACCAAAGCTGTAAACCAAGTTTTAGACGATAAAGACGGTCAGCTAGCTAACTATTTCTCGGCAAAAATAAGAGATGGAGGTAAAGTGAAAATTCCCATTATTACAAATGGAGTTACTTACAAATTTTTTAGTGATTTTGATAAGCCTAATGTCATGGATCATCATCCTTTTTATATTTTTGAGGCTTTAAAATATGAGTCAAAGGATGTTGAGCTAATTCAATTATTTTGCTCTCATAAATTTAATCTAGATGTTATTAAGTCGGTAGTACCAAACATGTAATGATAGAGGAGTAGAAATTCTTGCTAATATTTTCCACTCATGCCTGCCTGCCCTATTTGTGCGTCTGCTCAAACGGTCAAGAATGGTCACATCC
>NZ_JAMPJY010000012.1:0-148998 GCF_039961875.1 Trichocoleus sp. ST-U2
TATAGCACTGTCTGCCTCGACGATGTCCGTTCTTAGCGGTTTGAGTGGAGTTACATTCAGGGCATTTCATCCTTCTATTATACCAAATCTAGCATTACTCTTTCAGCAACGCCGAGTTTAGTTTAGATCAGTCGCTTGTTCTTTGATAGTTCTTGTCACAGAACCCTATTTCCTTCCTCCGTTTATGTTGACGATCCCTTTGAGGGTATGACGCCTACTTTACCTGACTTAGAAACCGGATAAGAGTATTGTATATGTTGAGAAAATACACCAGGCAATTGCTACCGCAGAATGAATGCAGTGGGTAGCAGGATACAAGCATGACGTCATCGGGAGAGAATTCAAATGAATGCCCTACCTGGAGTCGCTATCCAACGCAAAATCTATGAAAGCTCAGCCTCTTTAGTGTATCGGGGGATTAGAGAGGTAGATGGTCGAGCGATCGTCATCAAACTACTCAAGCAGGATTATCCTTCTCCCCAGGAATTAACGCGCTACAGGCAGGAATATGCCATTACCCGGTCTCTGGATGTAGAAGGCGTAATCAGAGCATACAGCCAACAGGACTATCAGCGCACACTGGTCATTCTTCTAGAAGATTTTGGGGGGGAGTCCCTAGAGTATTGGATACAGCAGTGTCCAGAGACTTTCTGCCCCATGCCTGTATCTAATTTTCTTCCTCTTGCCATTAATCTCAGCGAAATCTTAGGCGGAATCCATACTGCTAATATCATCCACAAAGATATTAATCCTGGCAACATTGTCCTCAATTCAAATACTGGCGTTATCAAAATCATCGACTTTGGGATTGCAACTCAATTCAGCCGCACCAATCCTACGTTCAAAAGCCCGCATATATTGGAAGGCACCCTCGCTTATCTCTCCCCAGAGCAAACTGGGCGGATGAATCGTTCGATCGATTACCGCACCGATTTTTACTCGCTAGGAGTGACGTTCTACGAATTACTCACCGGACAAGTGCCGTTTCCGACAACGGATGTGCTTGAACTCGTCCATTGTCATCTTGCCAAACTCCCTATACCACCGTGTGAATTGAATCCTAAGATTCCCAAACCCGTTGCAGACATTATCTTAAAACTGATGGCGAAGAATGCGGAGGATCGCTATCAAAGTGCTTGGGGTATCAAAGCGGATTTAGAGGATTGTGCTTATCAACTAAAAGCAAGTGGTCAAATTAATTTCTCTCAACTGGGTCTGCAAGATGTTTCTGATCGCTTTCATATCCCCCAGAAGCTCTACGGACGTGAAGCGGAGATTGCAGCATTACTTGCAGCATTTGAGAAGGTAGCCGGGAAGCGGGAAGCGGGAATGGCAAGTGAGGAAACATACCCTACACCTCACGCCCTACACCCTACGCCCTGGCACAGCACAATAATGTTAATTTCTGGCTATTCCGGAGTGGGCAAATCAGCCTTAGTGCAGGAACTCTACAAACCCATCACGGGGAAGCGCGGTTATTTCGTCTCTGGTAAGTTTGACCAATTTCAGCGCAACATTCCCTATAGCGCGATTGTAGATGCACTGCGAAAGTTGGTGCAACAACTGCTAGGTGAACCTGATGCACAATTACAACAGTGGCGATCGCGTCTTCTCAACGCATTAGGCAGCAACGGACAATTGATTATTGATGTAATTCCCGAAGTAGAACTAATTATTGGCAAGCAGCCACCTGTACCGGAAGTTGGCGCAGCAGAAGCTCAAAATCGTTTTAATCGGGTTTTCCAACAATTCATCCGAGTATTTTGTTCAGAGAAACATCCTCTAGTCATTTTTCTGGATGATTTGCAGTGGATAGACTCTGCAACGCTTAAGCTGATTGAATTAATGACGTTGGATGATCAAACCCAGCATCTTTTTTTGATTGGAGCTTATCGAGACAACGAAGTGGACTCAACACATCCACTTGCATTAATGATGGAGCAATTGCGGAAACAAGGAGTAGTATTCCAGGAAATTGTTCTAAAACCTTTAACACTAGAGCCATTGAGTCAGTTGATTGCCGAGACGTTGCAGCATAATCAAAACACCGTTCATTCTTTAGCTGAGTTGGTGCTGCGTAAAACGGAAGGCAATCCCTTCTTCGTTAGCAAGTTTTTGGGAGTGCTGTATAACGAAAAACTGCTGAACTTTGATGCGGAACACCTATGCTGGCAGTGGGATATCGCTCAAATTCAGATCCAAAACATTACCGATAATGTCGTGGAATTGTTGCTGAACCAGTTAAGGAAGTTGCCTGAGAATACACAGCACGTTCTTCAGTTAGCAGCGTGTGTTGGTGCTGAATTTGATTTGGAAACGTTATCGATCGCTGGTGAAGAAGCCTCCAAAGCAATTTCCTTAGATTTATTGGCAGCGATTCAAGCTGGATTAATTCAACCGCTATCTGAATTAGATGAGAACTTGTTAGTTCAAGAGTATAAGTTCCTGCACGATCACGTACAGCAAGCTGCCTATGCTCTAATTGATGACTCGCAGAAACAAGGGGTACATCTGCAAATCGGTCGCAATTTACTCGAAAGGACTTCGCCAGAGCAGCGAGCAGAGCGATTGTTTAAAATTGTTGACCATCTGAATTATGGAAGCGAGTTAATCACTGAGCAATCTGAACGGAATGAGATTGTCAAACTGAATTTGCAAGCAGGTCAGAAAGCATTGGCAGCGACGGCTTATGAAGCAGCTTTCAAGTATTTCAATACAGGACTTAAACTCCTTGATATGGAGAGTTGGCAGCGTGAGTATGACTTAACCTTGGCGTTGCATTCAGAGGCAGCAGAGGCAGCATACCTCAGCGGTCACTTTGACGAAATGGAACGGCTTGTAGAAGCAGTGCTCAATCGTGCGAAGACAGCGCTTGATAAAGTGAAAGCTTACGATAACAGGATTCAAGCATGGCTGTCGCGGGGCGATACGAAAGAAGCACTTAAAACTGGCTTAGAAGTGCTGCAACTCTTGGGAATTAATTTAGTGGAGACTCCCAGTCAGTTAGACGTTCAAGCCGGATTAGAGGAAACCGCTTCACAACTCGCTGGGCGGGAAATCGAAGATTTGATTGATCTGCCAGAGATGACTGAACCTGTGCCACTGGCAGCAATCTACACGTTAGTCAGCACAGTGGGTGCGGCTTTTAATGTGACACCCGCTCTGATGGTGTTGATTGTGTGCAAAATGGTGAATTTGTCGATCTCTCATGGAAACGCGGTCTGGTCGTTGCTTGGTTATGCCGCCTATGGCATGATGCTGTGTGGCGTTGTCCAAGACCTTGAACTGGGCTATCGATTTGGCAAACTATCCTTAAATTTAGCGAAACGATTAAATAACAAAAGAAGCCATTGCAAAGCATTGCTGATGGTGAATTTCCATATCATTCACTGGAAAGATCACCTTAAAGAAACATTCCCTAGTTTAGCTGAAGCTTATCAAAGCGGTATAGAAAGTGGAGAGTTTGAATTTGCGAGTTATTGTGCATTTAGCCTCTGTTATTACCCCTTTTTTGCAGGACAAGAACTGACAGAACTAGAACGACAAGCAGCAATTTATCGTAAAGCCACCCATCAAATTAGACGAGAGACTGCTACCACTTGGCTAGCCATGTTGCAACAAACGAGCTTGAATCTGCAAGGTCAATCTGAAAACCCAAGTCGCTTAGTGGGTTGTCTCTATGACGAAGAGCAAGCAATATCACGGGCGATCGCGGTTAAGGAAGGAACTAGCCTTCACTACTTTTATTTAAATAAGCTGATTTTATGCTATCTATTCGGGGAGTATGAGCAAGCCGCAGAAACGGCTACTTTAGCAAAACCGTATTTAGGCGCAGCCACAGCAATAATCTCTGTAGCGATATTTCATTTCTATGACTCTCTAATAGTTCTGAGCTTGTGGGCGAATGCTTCAAACTTTGAAAAAGAGGCTTGGTTAAATCGCGTTAACGCCAACCAGGAGAAGATGCAGAAATGGGCACACCACGCTCCCATGAATTTTTTGCATAAATTTCAGTTAGTTGAGGCAGAGAAAGCGCGAGTTTTGGGTCAGTTATTTGAGGCAGAGGAATTTTACGAACAAGCCATTCAAGGTGCTAAAGAAAACGAGTATCTTCAAGAAGAAGCATTAGGCTATGAGTTAGCTGCCAAACATTACTTAGCTCGTGGACGAGAAAAGTTTGCTCAACTCTATATGAAGGAAGCCCATTACTGCTATGAACGATGGGGAGCAATCGCAAAGGTCAAAGATTTAGAGAACCGCTATTGTCAGCTCTTTCATCGATCGGAAGACATAGCTTCCATACCAATTCGCACCACTTCTGAAACTACTTCTAATACTTCACATATTGCTATCGATTTAGCAGCAGTAATGAAAGCATCGCAAGCGATTTCAAGTGAGATTGAGCTAGAACGATTACTTCATTCTTTGATGCACAGCCTAATTGAAAATGCTGGTGCACAAACCGGATGTCTGCTTTTAGAAAATGCAGGAGAATGGAAGATCGAAGCGACTTGTGAACTCAGTGAGGGCGCACAGGTCTGTGCAACGCGGGTGCTGCAATCAGATCCAATAGCAAATCGCTTACCTGAAACGATTATTCAATATGTGATTCGGACTCATGAATCGATCATTCTCAATGATGCTAGTCGTGAAGGTAATTTCATTCACGATCCCTACATTGAACGCGATCAAACGCGATCGATCCTGTGTTTGCCACTGCTGAACCAAACCAAGCTTGTGGGCGTGTTGTATCTAGAAAATCAGTTAGCATCTGGAGTATTTTCACTGGAGCGATCGCAACTTCTGAGTCTATTATCTACTCAGGCAGCAATTGCGATCGAGAATGCCAAACTGTACTCAGAGCAACGCGCAAGCAAAAGTCAGTTAGCGCAGTTCTTAGAAGCGATCCCAGTAGGTGTTGCAGTATTGGATGCAACGGGTCGCCCATACTACGTCAATCAACGGGGCATTCAATTAATGGGAAAAGGCGTTGATCCTTCTGCCCCACCCGATCAAATCGCAGAAGTTTATCAACTGTATGTGTCGGGAACGAACCAAATCTATCCAAACGAGAACTTACCAATCGTTCGAGCATTGAGTGGCGAATATACCAGAATTGATGATATGGAAATTCTCCACCAACATAGAAGAATTCCAGTGGAGGGATGGGGCACTCCAGTATTTGATGAGCAGGGGAATGTAGCTTATGCAATCGTAACCTTTCAAGACATTACTGAGCGCAAGCAAGCAGAGAATCTACTCGCTGACTACAACCGTACGCTAGAACAACAGGTTGCAGAACGGACAGCCGCTTTACAGCAAAGTGAAGCAGAACTACGCCATCGAGAACAAGAAATACGGTTAATTGCCGACGCTCTGCCAGCCCTAATCGGCTATGTAAATGCCAATCGATGCTATCAATTCATCAACCGTACCTATGAAGTCTGGTTCAACCGTAGCCGTGATGAAATTCTAGGCACCCCTGTTCGCCAACTTTTAGGTGAGGCGGTTTATCAACGGATTGAACCGTATATTTACCAGGTGTTTGAGGGGCAAACTGGATCCCTGGAAACAGAAATTTCCTTTCCGATTGGTAAACGGTACATCAGTGCAACTTTGATCCCTGATTTTGATGCCAATGCTCAGGTGAGAGGGTTCTATAGTCTCATCACAGACATTAGCGATCGCAAACGAGCCGAACAAGCCTCGATTCTGGAAGAACGCAACCGCATGGCACGAGAAATTCACGATACATTAGCGCAGGCTTTTACAGGCGTTTTGCTCCATGCAGGATCTGTAACACAAATGCTGGCAGATGATTCCGGCTCTACTCAGATATATCTGGAAAGGCTGGAAAAGATTGATGAACTAGCTCGAACCGGACTTGCTGAAGCTCGTCGTTCAGTGGTAGCGCTCCGTCCCCAGTTGTTGGAAGAGAGTACTTTACAGAGTGCTCTACATCGGCTCGTGACTCAAATGCGGTCAACTACCAAGACCACTTTAATCTACGAAAGCAAAGGTGTAGTTTACTCTCTTCCAACCGAAGTGGAAAATCACTTACTTCGCATTGGGCAGGAAGCTTTAACAAACGCCATCAAATACGCCAATGCTAGTAAAATTCTGGTTGAGCTAGTGTACGACGATGCTCAATGTCTTCTGCGTATTCAAGATGATGGACAGGGCTTTGGGGTTGGGAGTATTTCATCACTTGGTGGCTTTGGTTTGTTGGGAATGAGCGAGCGAGCAGAACAGATTGGTGCACACCTGGCGATTCAAAGCCAACCTGGGCAAGGAACAGAAATTATTGTCACTGTCAATCAGGAGTGAAAATCACCATGAGTCAATCCACTAAAATTCGGGTTCTGATTGTTGATGATCACTCCCTCGTTACAGAAGGATTGGCAAACATCATTAACTATGATCCAGAAATGATAGTGGTTGCTCAAGCAGAGGACGGGCAGCAGGCGATCGACCGGTATCGTGAACACCAGCCTGATATCACCCTCATGGATTTACGAATGCCGAGAATGGCAGGGGTTGAAGCCATTACTGCGATTTGTGCTGAATTTAAGTCAGCTCGAATTATTGTGCTAACAACCTATGATGGCGATGAAGATATTTATCGAGGATTGCAAGCAGGTGCTCAGGGCTATCTGCTTAAAGATGCAAAACCAAATGAACTTTTGAATGCGATCCGCATCATTCATAATGGTCAGCAGTATGTTTCTCCGACCGTGGCAAGAAAACTGGTGGAACGGATGAACAACCCAGTACTCAGTGAACGAGAGCTAGAAGTGCTCCGTTTAATGGCGCAGGGATTGAGTAATCAAGACATTGGGACTGCTCTAAATATTGGTGAAAGCACTGTTAAATCGCATGTGACTCGTATTTTGAGCAAGCTGGGAGTTAAGGATCGGACGCAAGCCGTCATTGCTGCTGTTAAACGTGGGCTTGTTAGTTTATAGGTTTCACTTTAGTTGAGACTTGGATTCCGACTTTAGTCGGAGACAAGCTACTGCTTTTGACGGATGACTTCGTCCATCCTTATGTTGTGCCAAATTATGGACTTTCAGTGGACGACATGTAGGAGTCAATTACCTATATTGATTTATGCAAACGCTAACAGCAATTTAGTTGCAGGGTTTAAGTTTGCTTGACAGGTCTGAAAGATGGCTGACCATCGCGAGCATCATTCCTTGTTTGCCCCGCATTTAATTCAGGATCACATTCAAGGTGTGCTAAGTGCCAGTGTTGTACTCATCATGTATGGAGATTATGAATGTTTTCAAAGTGCAAACGCCTATCGGTTGATTAAAGCCGCTCAACAGCAGTTAAGTCCTTCTTTCCAGGAGAATGATGTGTGTTTTATCTTTCGTCATTTTCCCCAGATACAAATTCATCCTCATGCTCAACGGGCAGCGGAAGCAGCGGAAGCAGCAGCAATGCAAGGTCAGTTTTGGCAGATGCATGAGATGCTCTTTATCCATCAACAAGCGTTAGAGAACGGGTACCTCGTGGAATATGCGAATCGTCTGGGACTTGATATTCCTCGATTTTTGCAAGACTTATCCAAAGGAGTTTATGTCGATCGCATCATTGCAGACATTCAAGGTGGATATCAAAGTGGGGTAGAAGCTGCACCAGCTTTGTTTGTTAATGAGATTCGTTATCGCGAGCGTTGGACTATTGAGCAATTAACAGTAGCCATTTCTCAGGTCTAACTACTTCCGGTTCATTTCCTGCTGCTTTCCTCCATGCCGAATGATTAAGTCGCGTTTTAACTCAAAGAACTTGAGTGGGTTGCCCAATCGCGATCTCCCAAGAATAAAAAGCAACTAATCTGAACATCAAATCCACCAACCTAAAGGAGAACAAGATGACCAGCAATCCTGTAAACAGCCAAAACATGAAACTCGAGATTGTGGTAATACCTGTTGCCGATGTCGATCGCTCCATAGACTTCTATAAAACGTTGGGTTGGCGATTGGATGCCGACTTTCCTGGCGAGAATGGCTTCCGGGTGGTGCAACTGACTCCTCCTGGATCGGAGTGCTCAATCATCTTTGGTAAAGGAGTGTCGTTAGCCGAGCCAGGTTCAGTTCAGGGTCTGTACCTCATCGTTTACGACATTGAGGCAGCCCGCGCCGAACTGGTTGAGCGGGGTGTCGAGGTGAGTGAGATATTTCACGACATCGGAGGGATCTTCCACCACGCGGGAACCGAAGGACGGGTACCGGGTCCCGATCCGGAACGTCGCGACTATGCCTCGTATGCCTCGTTCAGTGACCCAGACGGCAATGGTTGGATACTTCAAGAGGTCAGGGTGCGACTTCCAGGACGGTAACAAGACATCGGACAGAAGTGAAGTTCACAACAGAGATTATGGCAAGGAAATGGGTGGAGAAGTAGAAAAGTTACTTATTATCTCCTCTATCCCCTTACCCCTCTACCCCTTCCGCTATCAGCGCAATGTAGTGCTTGCTGTACTAAGTTTTGGAGGAGTCACAAATGAAGATTTTTGTTGCCGGGGAACAGGAGCGATCGGTCGTCCGCTACTCGACCAATTACTTGCCAAAGGACACAACGTTGTAGCGATGACCCGCTCCCAAGAAAGAGTACAGTCATTAGCAACACAGGGAATCGAACCTGCGATCGCCGATGTATTCGACCCAGATTCAATTAAAGCGGCTATCATGCGCGCTCAACCAGAGGTAGTGATTGAACAACTCACCGCCCTACCCAGGACTTACAGCCGCGAATCAATGAGTGCAGCAGCGCCTCTGAACACGCGCATTCGGTTAGAAGGCGGAGCCAATGTGCTGGCGGCAGCACAGGCAGTAGGGGTGCGCCGTTACCTGAGACAGTCGGTCGCCTTCTGGGGAATTCCCGGTGCTGGATTGGCAGATGAGGAAACACCGTTATCCCTTGATGCGTCCCCCGCCGTTGCCGCAGATGCTCGCCTCGTAACTGAGATTGAACACCGTTTATTGGAAACATCCAATCTCGGAGGAATTGCTTTACGCTATGGTTTCTTCTACGGACCCGGCACCTGGTTCAACCCCGATGGCGATGTAGCACAACAGGTGTGGCAGCAACAGTTTCCGGTCGTCGGGAATGGTGATGGCGTCTGGTCGTGGTTACACATTGGGGATGCAGCGATCACCACTGTTGCCGCCGCAGAGCAGGGCAACAGGGGTGTTTATCTGATTGCCGACGATCAGCCTTTAGCGGTGCGCGAATGGCTCCCTGAGTTTGCTCGATGGCTGAATGCTCCACTCCCGCCACAGATATCCGTTGAAGATGCTCTGAACAGGGATGGTGGTGCGGACATTGTTTACTACGGAACTCAGATGCGAGGCGCATCGAATGCCAAAGCAAAACGCGAACTGAATTTTCAGCCTCGACCATTGGAATGGATGGTTAACACCGTTGCGGTTCATGCCAGTTAACAAGTTAAAGGAGAAGCAAGATGAAGATTGCTCAGTATGAAACAGCGATCGTCGTTATGCATGTGATCGTTTATGGACTGCACGGCTTCGCGCATAACGAAATCCCAGTTTCCCTTTCTCTGCTTCAGGGTTTGTTTGTGGGTGTTGTGGTGATATTGGCTCCCATTATTGCAGCCGTTTTACTCTGGACGCCGTTTTACCACACCGGTAGCTGGCTCTTTCTGGGTTCAATTGCAGGCTCACTCCTTTCTGCAATCTACAATCATCACTTGGTCATTAGCCCCGATCATGTTTCTCAAGTGTCCTTTGAAGGATGGGGTTTACTTTTCCAAGTCACCGCTTACCTTATGTTAATTGTCGATGGATTGGGATGTTGGATTAGTGTATTGGCGTTGAGAACGATTCAGCCACCAGAGAAGGCGATATGAGTTTCTCTCAATGATTTTAACCACCATCGTTTTCTGCTGTTCTGGTTCGCGTACTCCTATGGAAATGCATGAGTGAAAAACGCTACCTATCGTGTTTTTCTCGCTTCAGACGACGGTAGGTATGTGAATGGCATCAAGCTGTTTGTCGATGGTGGTTATGCACAGATTTGAATAGATAAACGAAGGAGAAATTCATGATTACTGCTAAAATTCTCGCTTTTGCCGGGAGTACTCGCCAAGATTCTTTCAACAAAAAACTGGTGAAAATTGCCCTTGAAGGAGCTAAAGCCGCAGGCGCAGAAGTGACCTACTTGGATTTTCGCGATCTGCCCTTACCGCTCTATGATGAGGATTTGGAGGAGGCTGAGGGACTGCCAGAGAATGTCCTCCAGCTCAAGGCTCTGATGAAAGCACATCAGGGATTCCTCCTTGCCAGCCCAGAATACAACAGTTCGATCACCCCACTGCTGAAAAATGCGATCGATTGGGGATCACGTTCTGAACTGGGCGGACTTTCACTGGAGTGTTTCAAAGACAAGGTTGCGGTGTTAATGAGTGCTTCCCCTGGAACTTTGGGAGGCTTACGAGGATTAGTTCATGTCCGTTCCATTCTTGGCAACATTGGAGTTTTGGTGTTGCCAGATCAGCAGGCGATTGGAAATGCTTATCAAGCGTTTGATGAGAATGGCAATTTGAAGGATGAAGCCCAGCAGACAAGTATTCTGCAACTTGGCAACAAACTTGCAACGGTGACTGCCAAACTCAATCTCCCTAGCTAAACCAAGTAGAGCATTTCAACGTTCAGCGATCCAGACCATAAAGGTTGGATGCTCCAGAAGGTGAAGGTGCCGATTCCGGGGTTGACATGACTAAGAGTGACAAGGAGCTAAAAATAACAGGCTTTTCGCTCCTTCTGATACTCCCCATCAGTGCAGCAGTCATGCACTCACCGAAAGAGCTAAAGCCAACCAATTAGACAACCCCTAAAACGAGGACGCACGATGAAAACGCAGAAAGTATGGTTGATTACCGGAGCCTCCAGGGGCTTTGGGTTAGAAATTGCCAGAGCAGCCCTGGCAGCAGGCGATCGCGTGGTAGCGACGGTTCGCAGTCAGCCCGCACAACTCGCCACTGCCCTGCACAACCACCCGGATCTGTACGTTGTCCAGATGGATGTCACCCAAGAAGACCAAGTACAAGCGGCGGTCGAGCAAGGTATTGCCCGTTTCGAGCGGGTTGATATCTTAGTCAACAATGCTGGATATGGCATGGTGGCCGCGATCGAAGAAGCCACGGATGCCGAAGTTCGCAAACAGTATGACACCAATGTGTTTGGTTTACTGAATGTGACTCGTGCGGTGTTGCCCTATCTGCGCCAACAGAAATCCGGGCGGGTGATCAATATCTCGTCTTTGTTTGGCCACGATGTGGTTCCGGGCTGGGGATTGTACGGATCTACTAAATTTGCGGTCGAAGGTCTCTCAAAAGGACTAGCAGTGGAACTGGCACCACTTGGCATCCACGTTACAGCAGTGGCTCCCGGTCTTTTTACGACCGACTTCCTGAGCACTGAATCCTATGTCGCCGCTAAAACCATTATTGACGATTACCAAGCAACAGTAGGACCGATCCGGAGCGGAGCCGAGACGCTACACGGCAACCAACCCGGTGATCCGAAAAAGTTTGCTCAGGTGATTATTCAACTGGCCGCTACAGAGCGTCCGCCGCTGCATCTGCCCGTCGGGAAGGATGCGATCGCGATGTGCCAGAGCAACGCCGCAAAATTGGCCCAGGAAATCGAAGCCTGGCTACCAGTCGCTACCAGCACCGACCACCATGACCACCATGTAATGGCTTCGACCGTAGTCTGACCAGGAACCTTCACACATTATTTCCAAAGGAGTTTTACTATGAGTACTGAACAGAAAGTTGCTGTGATTACAGGTGCGTCGCAGGGCATCGGCGCAGCTCTTGTCAAGGCATACCGTGATTGCAACTATCGGGTGATTGCAATCTCACGCTCCATTGAGCCATCGGACGATGATGAGATTCTCTCAGTGTCAGGGGACATCGCGGATCGAAAAACTGCCGAGCGTGCGATCATCGAAGGCGTAACCCGATTTGGGCGCATTGACACACTCATCAATAACGCTGGCATCTTCATCGCTAAGCCATTTACCCAATACACTGAGGCAGACTACGTGGCGTACTTGGGCACCAACGTCACTGGCTTCTTTCACATGACGCAACTCGCCATCGCCGAGATGGAGAAGCAGGGCAGTGGACATATCGTGCAGATCTCGACGAGCCTAGTTGACAATCCGATCGCTGGTATACCATCCGTTCTCGCATCACTAACGAAGGGCGGACTGAATGCCGCGACCAAATCGCTGGCGATCGAGTATGCAAAGCGCGGTATCCGGGTGAACGCCGTTGCGCTGGGTACCATCAAGACGCCAATGCATCCTGTCGAGACCCATGCACAGCTCGATGCCCTGCACCCGATCGGTCATATAGGTGAGATCTCCGACGCCATCGATGCAATCCTTTACCTCGAATCAGCCAACTTTGTGACGGGTGAAATTCTTCACGTCGATGGTGGACAGAGTGCGGGGCACTAACACCGTCTTACAACCAGAGGAATGACTCTGACGCCTTCAAACAAAATTACGCGCTCGTCCAACCTGCTGACAAAGGAATACACATCATGACCTCACTCGAAAAAGGCATGATCTACGAATTACGCATTTATCACGCCATGCCAGGACGACTACCAGCGCTGCTTGCGCGCTTCCAGAACCACACGTTACAGATTTGGGAAAAGCATGGCATCCGTCAGGCTGGATTCTGGACAACGCTGATTGGCGAGAGCGAGAGTAACCAGCTCACCTACATGCTTGCCTGGGACAGCATGGCTGAGCGTGAGGAGCGTTGGAGTGCATTCCTCGCTGACCCCGAATGGATCGCGACTAAGACTGAAACCGAAAAGGACGGTCCACTCGTGCAGAACATTCGCAACGAGTTGCTGGCACCGACCGCTTTTTCCTCGGTGAGGTGAGCGGTGGAGCGAGTGACGGAACTCCAACCTATACCATCCGGCAATGCAGACTCCTTACCGTCACAACTAAACAATACGGACAGACAATCACTTAAAGACGTATATCTTGCTCTTGTTAGCAAGCGTGGGAAATACTTATGTGGCCTAAGACAGAACTGATAGATTTGCTTAAGATCACGCATCCAATAATTCAGGCTCCGATGGTTGGCGCTTCCACACCTGAGTTGGTTGCGGCTGTTTCTAATGCAGGAGGTCTTGGCTCGTATGGTGGGGCTGCCACCCCACCAGCCAAACTTCGCTCCTTTATCAGGCAAATTCGAGAGCTGACAGACCAACCCTTTTCAGTTAATTTGTTTGCCCCATCTGTTGAAGCGTATCAACTTACGCCTGAGCAGCAAACACCGATGTCTGAGCTATTAACAAAGTGGCACAACGAACTAGACGCCGGACCTGTGCCCGAACCAATACCGCTACTAGGACCATTTGTAGATCAATTTGCTGTCCTGCTTGAGGAGAAAATACCTGTCTTTAGTTTCCACTTTGGTCCTGCGCCAATTGAGGCAATTCGTGAGATACACGCTATAGGCTCAATTGTATTAGCAACCGCGACGACCGTCCGTGAAGCAAAAGCTCTCGTCGAAGCAGGAGTCGATGTCGTCATAGCCCAGGGCTTTGAAGCCGGAGGTCATCGCGGGACCTTTGCGGGACCTTATGAACACGGATTGATTGGAACAGCAGCGTTGGTACCACAGATAGCTGATGCAGTATCGGTTCCGGTCGTTGCGGCGGGCGGAATCATGGATGCTCGTGGCATCGTTGCTGCATTTGCACTTGGGGCAAGCGGGGTACAGATGGGAACCGCCTTTCTCGCCTGCCCTGAGAACAATATCCCAGAAGTCTATAGGCAGGCGGTACTCAAGTCTAAGGACGAAGACACGGTTATTACTGAAGTATTTTCCGGCAAACCCGCCAGAGCAATACGAAATCGATTTATACGTGAAATGGAAAATAACAGGGATAAGGTGCTGCCATTCCCAGCTCAGATGTCTATAGGGCGGGTTTTGTATCAGACTTCTGCTCAACAATCAAGTCCAGATTTTGTCAGTATGTGGGCAGGACAGGGAGCAGCATTAGCCGAAGCTCTCCCGGCAGGTGAGCTAATCGAAAAAATCAGACAAGAATTTCTTGCTGTAACGGCTTCTTTACAACTCAAGTAATAAGTTAACAGGCCAGACCAAACTCTATCTCTGAACAACTGCTTGCAAATGAAGATAACTGGTTTAAAGCTATATGACTCATTTTGCTATTATCTGTCCAGCGGTAACGGGCCACCTCAACCCAATGTTTGCATTAGGTCGTGAATTGCAACGGCGCGGTCATCGCGTTACCTTTATCGGAGTTCTCGATGCCCAAGCTACGACACTAGCAGCAGGATTGGAATTTCGGGCGATCGCAGAATCTGAGTATCCTTTGGGGGCGATTCCAAAATTGAGTGCACAACTGGGGGAACTGAGCGGACTTGCTGCATTGCGTTACGCCTTTCGTAATTTCCAACAACAGTTGAATGCTGCGTTACTTCGGGATGCCCCAGGAGCGATCGAGGAGGCTGGTGTAGAAGCATTACTGGTGGATCAAGTCATACCAGTGAGAGGGACTCTTGCAGAATTTCTGGACATACCGTTGATTGAGGTATGCAATGCTTTGATCGAGAATCCAGACGACACCATCCCGCCTTTTTTTACAACCTGGAGCTATAACCCAGCCTGGTGGGCGCGTCTACGCAATCTAGCGGCTAACCTTCTGTTTAGTCGCATCGTAGGCTCAATCGAGCAGGTAAATCAACAGTATCGCCGACAGTGGAAGTTACCTCTGCACTCTAGTAGCAACGAGCGATTTTCCCCACTGGCGACTGTGAGTCAACAGCCTGCTGAGTTTGAATTCCCGCGCCAAACCTTGCCCGATTACTTCCATTTCACAGGACCGTACCATGACTCAAGCGGGCGGGTACCTGTCGATTTCCCCTATGAAAAGTTGACTGGGCAACCGCTGATTTACGCTTCTATGGGAACCCTACAAAATCGTCAGCAAAAAGTTTTCCAATGTATCGCAGAGGCATGTGTTGGGTTAGATGCCCAGTTGGTGATTTCTCTGGGGGATTCCGGTAGCCCAGAATCCTTGCAAGGGCTGCCCGGAAACCCCTTGGTTGTCGGCTATGCACCTCAACTAGAACTGCTCAAAAAAGCAACGCTCACCATCACTCATGCAGGCTTGAATACCACTCTAGAATGCCTCACCGATGGGGTGCCGATGGTGGCGATTCCCATTGCCTTTGACCAGCTTGGAAATGCAGCGCGTATCGCTTGGACAGGGGCAGGAGAGTTCGTTCCCCTATCGCGATTGAGTGTCCCTAGGTTGCGAGGCGCTATACAACGGGTGCTGACCCAAGAGTCTTACAAAAAGAATGCAACTAGGCTACAAGAAGCCATTCGCAAAGCAGGTGGGGTTAGTCGAGCCGCTGATATTATCGAACAGGCTGTATCCATAGGGAAGCCTGTCTTGGCTCAAGCACGGTAATAGATAAATTCTTCTACGTTTAGGATAACTCAACTTTTTGTTTTTTTTGCTTGGCTTCATGCGACGTTTGTAGAAGGCAATTCAGCTTCTTATAGACAACAAAAAAGTATGCTTTGCCCTACGCCTCAAACAGAATGCGTTTGTCAAGAAACCCGGCAAAACCTATCAAAAGCTCAGTGAAATAGGTTTGGTTCCTGGAATGAAACTGTTTAACGGAGGATGGCATCAGTGAATTACTACCTGCTCGCCAACTGATTCCAGGAATGAATTGGAATCAGATGGATGAGAGGTAACAGTTCGATTCATCCCACCTCTTGGTACACCGAAGTGAAATTCACTTGAATGCTGAAAGTCCAGGAAGAGAGACATCCATCTAAGTTGCGTCTTAACTCAAATAACTTGAATGGTTTGCCCAATCGCGATCGCAGAAGAATGAAAAGTAACCAATCTGAACATCAAACTTACTAACCAAAAGGAGAACAAGATGAGTAGCAATCATGTAAACAGTCCAAACATGAAACTCGAAGTTGTGGCGTTCAACGTTTCCGACGCTGACCGCGCAAAGGCATTCTACGAGAATCTCGGCTGGCGGCTCGACATCGACGTGGTGGAGGGCGACTTCCGTGGCGTGCACTTGACTCCGCCCAACTCAGATGCCTCGATCCTCTTCGGCAAGGGACTCACTCCAAAGAATTCTAGCTCAGCACACGGCTTGGTCCTCGCCGTGGACGACCTCGACGCCGCCCGCGAAGACTTAATCGCCCGTGGTGTCAACGTAAGCGAGATCTTCCACTACGCCGGGGGACCCTTTAACTACGCCGTGGAGAACCCGCACGTCAGCGGACGCGACCCGCAAGGTCGTTCCTACTTCTCATTTGCCTCGTTTGAAGACCCGGACGGGAACGTCTGGCTGCTCCAGGAAATCACAACGCGGCTTCCTGGGCGTCTGTGGGACTCGACACGAGCAGGAGAGCTAGACGTTGCAATCCTTGCAAACCTTCTCCGCGAGACGGCAGAGCACCATGACCCTTACGAGAAGACTCACGCCAAGCATGACTGGTGGGACTGGTACGCGCCCTATCTGAGTGCGCGTCAGAATGGCAGCAGTCCAGAAGAGTCCGCCGCCGCCGCTGACCGTTACATGGAGAAGATTTTGCCTGTTCTTTCTAAATGATGCAGTCAGAATGGCATCCGCCAGGTCAGGTTCTGGACGATGCTGATCGGCGAGAGTAATCAGTTCACTACATACTCGCTTGAGACAGCATGGCTGATCGAGAGAAGCGTTGGAGCGCATTCCTCACTGACTCCGAGTGGAGTGCAATCTACAGACTGAGAAGGGCGGTTCACCTGTGCAGAACATCACTAACACGTTATTGGCACCAACCGCCTTTTCCTTGCTGAGTGAGCGATGAGGCGTGCTACGAAACTCGCACCCATCGCTCATCTTACCATCACAGCTGAGTAATGTGGGCAGACAATACGTAACCTCTGTTCAATCCAATCGGAGAAAGATCAATGTCCGGTGTTCGTCGAAGTTGACGGTTACTGATCGTGTTTAGCCTGATTCATGAAACGGACAATTTGCAGCAAAGAGAAAACACCATGACCAAACTGAAAAAAGTACGCTACAAAACTAAAGCCCGCACCGTAGGTGCCTTCGTCCTGCTTTCGGGACTCCTCGTCACGCTCTTTGCAGCAGTGTTGCTGGCACCGCCCGCGCGCGTGCTGGCGCAGCAATCCGCCCAGCCTAGCGCACAAACCCAGGTTATGACCAAGGCGAGCGCGAGGGATATCCGCGGTGCTTCACCATACGTCGCGATCGAGAACGAACCCGCACCCAAGCTGATCGTGGACCCCCCGCTTCCCGAAGGGTTGGCTCTGGGCATCTTCTGGGCCCAGTACCGAGTGGAGAACTTACGCATCGTACCCGTGTTCGGGACGGGTGCCCGCCATGTATCTCCACGTGTCGGGCATCTGCACATAACCGTTGACGACCTGCCCTGGTGGTGGGCGGATGCGAGTGATAACAACACAATCGACATAGCTGGGCTGCCGCCCGGTCAGCACAAGGTGAAGATCGAGTTGGTTGACCCTAACCACAACGTCTTCCCCGGACAGGTAGTAACGCAGACGTTCACCGTGCCTGACCGTAAGAGCGCACATTTGCACTAACGGAACCTCCATGCCCGGTCCGCCTCTTCGGAGTAGAAGAGCACGAAAGCCCGCTTCGAGCTTTGGCGCAGCAGGTAGAACAGTCTACTCATGCAGAACATCAGTAATACGTTGCTGGCACCGATCGCCTTTTCCTCGCTGCATTGAAGGATCGGGCAAGCAACGGAACTCAAACCCAAAACTCGCCCCACTATCAGAGCTAAGTAATGTGGGCAGACAATACGTAACCTTAGTTCAATTCAATTGGAGAAAGAGCAATGTCTGAAAAAATTAACTATCAACGCCGCCGCTTTTTGGGCATTGCAGCCATGACCATTGCGACTACACAGCTCGGTCGATTCGGTTCTGCGATCGCACAATCGAGCCAAACAAAACGAATAGAGACTGCCATGACTCAACCCGGAACCATGCAGTCCACTGACAAAAACGCAATCCGCCCCTTCCGCATCAACATGTCGGAAGAAGCACTCGTCAACCTTCGCCGCCGCATCACAGCAACGCAATGGCCCGAAAAGGAGACTGTCACCGACCAGTCGCAAGGTCTACCGCTCGCGACGATGCAAGAACTCGCGCGCTATTGGGCGACAGATTACGACTGGCGCAAGGTCGAGGCAAAATTGAACACCTTACCGCACTTCATCACCGAGATCGATGGACTAGACATTCATTTCATTCATGTTCGTTCGAGGCACGAAAACGCGTTACCGCTCATCGTCACGCACGGATGGCCCGGCTCGATCATCGAGCAGCTGAAGATTATCGATCCACTGACCAATCCCACGGCACATGGCGGAAGTGCATCGGACGCTTTCCATGTGGTGATTCCGTCGATGCCGGGCTATGGCTTTTCCGGCAAGCCGACTACTACTGGCTGGGGTCCCGAACGCATGGGCCGAGCCTGGGACGTGTTGATGAAGCGTCTGGGCTACACCCGCTACGTCGCCCAAGGCGGCGATTGGGGTGCGTTTGTCGTTGACCAGATGGGCTTGCAGGCACCTGCGGGATTGCTCGCCATCCACACCAACATGCCTGCCACCGTTCCAGCTGACGTTGACAAGACACTCCAAGCAGGCAGTCCAGCGCCATCGGGTCTCTCAGCTGACGAACAGCGCGCCTATGAGCAGCTAGTCAGAACGTTCAAGCAAGTTGACTACGCCAAGTTGATGGCGTCGCGCCCGCAAACCTTGTACGGCATTGCGGATTCACCCGTCGGACTGGCCGCTTGGCTCCTGGATCATAATGATGCTGACGGCCAGCCAGCGGCGGCGGTCGCCTCGGCTCTGAACCGAACCACGAGCGCCACGGGCGAACTAACCCGAGACGAGATCCTCGACAACATCACGCTTTATTGGCTGACAAACACGGGGGTCTCTGCGTCCCGTCTCTATTGGGAATACAAGGGTGGCTTTTTCAACACCAAGGGCGTCTCCATTCCGGTGGCGGTGACCGTCTTTCCCGGCGAGCAATATCAGGCTCCGCGGAGCTGGACTGAGCGGGCCTATCCTAAGCTCATCTACTATAACCGAGCGGAAAAGGGCGGCCACTTCGCGGCGTGGGAGCAGCCAACGATTTTTGCTCAGGAACTGCGGGCGGCCTTCAAGTCCCTGCGGTTGTCCAAATGACAGCCTGGCAATAACTTCGTCCGTGGGACAGCAAATCCCCCATCGTGACCAGCCAGCCGTTCGTTACTCAATTTCGGAACGGAAGCCGTTGAGACGGACAAGGTTATTTGTAAGAAAGAAAATGACATCCTTTTGAAAGGAAAACACCATGAGCAAGATTATTAAAGCTGCCGCCGTGCAGATTAGCCCCGTGCTGTACAGCCGACAGGGTACCGTTGAGAAGGTCGTTAAGAAGATTCGTGAGCTGGGCCAACAAGGCGTTCAGTTCGCAACTTTCCCCGAGACCGTCATTCCCTATTACCCCTATTTCTCCTTCGTGCAGCCCCCGTTCGCGATGGGAAAGGAACATCAGCGGCTGCTCGAAGAGTCGGTCACGGTTCCGTCTGACCAGACCCAGGCGATTGCCGAAGCCGCGAAGGAAGCAAACATGGTCGTTTCGATCGGTGTCAATGAGCGCGACGGCAGCTCAATCTACAATACGCAGCTTCTGTTCGATGCAGACGGGACGCTGATCCAGCGCCGCCGCAAGATTACGCCAACCTACCATGAGCGGATGATCTGGGGTCAGGGGGACGGATCGGGGCTGCGTGCCGTCGATAGCGCCGTTGGGCGCATTGGGCAGCTCGCCTGCTGGGAGCATTACCTGCCGCTCGCCCGTTACGCACTGATCGCCGATGGTGAGCAGATCCATTCGGCGATGTATCCAGGATCGTTCGCCGGCCCACTGTTCGCGGAGCAGACGGAAATCAACATCCGCCAGCACGCCCTCGAATCCGCTTGCTTTGTCGTCAGCGCGACGGCGTGGCTCGATGCCGATCAGCAGGCCCAGATCATGAAGGATACGGGTTGCGCGATCGGTCCGATTTCCGGTGGCTGCTTCACCGCCATTGTGAATCCGGACGGCCAGATCATCGGCAAGCCTCTCAAAGCGGGCGAAGGGGAAGTGATTGCCGATCTTGACTTTGCCCAGATCGATGCCCGCAAGCGGCTGATGGACGCACGCGGTCACTACAGCCGCCCCGAACTGCTCAGTTTGCTGATTGATCGGATGCCTGCATCGCACGTCCATGAGCGCACCGTATACCCCAATGCTGATGGCTTGCGTATGGCTGTCGCACAGGAGAGGAGCGTCGAGGTTGTCTAATTCCACTGTACCTATCTGAACCAACTACAGGGAGGTCAGCACATGTCCGAAGAAATTAACCGTAATCGCCGCTCCTTTTTAACAACCACAGTTCTAACCATTGCTGCCACCCAGCTCGGCAGGCTCGACCGCACCAAACAGCACGCTACACCGACAACGGCTGAGTTACCGATTGAAGGCGAACTGCCTTCTCTTGTCGGCGCGATCGCGTGGCTCAATTCACAGCCATTAACAGTTGACGAACTGCGTGGAAAAGTCGTGCTGATCAACTTCTGGACTTATACCTGCATCAATTGGCTGCGCCAACTCCCTTATGTTCGCGCGTGGGCCGAGAAGTATAAGGATCGGGGACTAGTAGTAATTGGTATACATACGCCGGAGTTTGAATTCGAGAAGAATATCGATAATGTCCGCCGAGCCTCAACAGAAATGAAAATTGACTATCCGATCGCCGTGGATAACGATTATGCGGTGTGGCGCGCTTTCGGGAACTATTATTGGCCAGCCCTTTATTTTATAGACACGCAAGGACGCATTCGTCATCATCAATTCGGCGAAGGCGAGTACGAGCGATCGGAACGGGTAATTCAACAGCTACTGTCTGAGTTCGGAACTGACCGTGTCGGTCAGGAAATGGTCGAAGTCGATGCTCGCGGTTTTGAGGCTGCCGCCGATTGGGACAGCCTGAAATCGCCTGAAAACTACCTCGGCTACCAAAGAACGGAGAATTTTGCGTCTCCCGGTGGCGCAGTGTTAAACAAGGGTCATTTATATACCGCCCCCGCGCAATTGAACCGTAATCAATGGGCACTTTCGGGCGATTGGACTATCGGAAGACAAGCCATTGTACTGAACAAGTCCGGCGGGCGAATCGCGTGCCGCTTCCACGCCCGCGACCTTCATCTCGTCATGGGGCCGGCCGAGCGAGGAACGTCCGTGCGGTTTCGCGTACTCGTAGACGGGCAGTCGGCAGTCGCAGCTCGCGGACTTGACGTCGATGTGCGAGGCGAAGGCACGGCTACCGAACAGCGGTTGTACCAACTGGTCCGACAGCCGAAGCCCATCAGCGATCGACAGTTCGAGATTGAGTTTCTGGATTCCGGGATGGAGGCTTTTGCGTTCACGTTCGGTTAATCACGCAAACAGATAAGCCTTGGCAACGAGCGACAAGAAAGTGAAAGCAAGGTAAATGATATGACGATGAAATCTTCACATGACAGCCCAATCCTCGTGACCGGAGCGGCAGGCGATATCGGTGCGATTGGTCGCAACCTCACCGCAATGCTGCTCGAAAAGGGGCACAAGGTGCGCGCCTTGGTTCGGCGGGAGGATGAACGCGCTGAGAGTCTGCGCCAGCTTGGAGCCGAGGTTGTGCAGGGCGATCTGACCGATCTTGACTCAATGCACTGGGCGATCGAAGGGGTTGCGCGCATCTACTTCGGAATGTCGGTCTCGGCGGCTTATCTCGAAGCCACGGTCAACACTGCTGCGGTGGCGCGCCACCACGGGGTCGAGGCTTTCGTGAACATGTCGCAGATGACAGTGACGCAGATGAGCATTACCGAGACCACTGACAGTCCACAGCACAAGCTGCACTGGCTGGCGGAACAGGCATTGGCATGGTCGGGGCTGCCGATCGTGACGGTGCGGCCGACGGTTTTCCTTGAGAGCTTCTTCCTGCGTCTCGCTGCTGCTGGAGTCCGGGACAGCGACGAACTGGCGCTGCCGCTGGGTAACAGCAAGACCTCGCCGATCTCGGCTGTTGATGTGGCGCGTGCCGTTTCTGTGATCCTCGAGAACCCTGCCTCGCACATCGGTCATGTTTACAATCTGACCGGATTTGAGTCGGCCGATCTGGATCACTATGCGCGCGCGTTTTCCGAGGCACTCGGTCGAACAATCCGCTATCGTGACGTGCCGCTCTCCGGGTGGGTTGATACGCTTCGTAAGTTTGGGGTGCCGACGCACCTCGTCAACCACGTCGCGGTGATGGCCGAACTTCACGCGCAGGGGCGGTATGACCGCATGACGGATGACCTGTTCAAGCTCACCGGCAAGACGCCGACGAGTATGTACGACTTCGTGAAATTGCACGCCGCTGAATTCACGCCCAGTGAAGTCGCGGCTTGATGGGCAGGTCGCTCGTATATTACCGAGTGGACAAAAGCGGACACTTCGCGGCGTGGGAACAGCCGTAGCTCTTCTCTGAGGAGATCCGTGCCGCGTTTCGATCGCTACGCTAGTTGGCTCGGCCACGCACAAACCCAAAAATTCCAAAACTACTCAAAAGGAGGACACCGTGACTCAATCAGAAGTTACGCAACGAAACAGCGGACAGGCATCTGATAGCAGTGCGATCAGGAGGAACGAACCCATAACCGTCTCGTTGCACACATCTATCCAGCCGCAATTCCGCACCGTTGACGGGCTATCCATCCGCTACGCCGAGAGCGAGGACCCAGGGCGAGGTGTGCATACCCTCCTCCTCAGTCCGTGGCCGGAGAGCCTGTATGCGTTCGAGCCAGCGTGGTCGCGGCTCACCGAACACGCGCACCTCGTGGCGGTGGACCTCCCGGGCTTCGGACACTCCGAACACCGCGACGCGCTCATGTCTCCGCGCACGATGGGCGAGTTCGTTGTGCGCCTTGCCGACGCGTTCGGGCTGGAGCAGCCACACGTCGTCGGCCCCGACATCGGTACCAGTGCCGCGCTCTTCGCCGCAGCCCTCCGTCCGGGGCGGCTGCGCAGCCTCGTGGTCGGGAGCGGGGGCGCGGCAGTTCCGCTACAGCTGGGCGGCCTGCTGAAGGAGTGGGTCGAGGCCCCCGACCTTGAGCCGTATCGCCGCCTCGACGGGCGACAGATCGTCACTGCGGCAATCGGGAAGTTTGAGCGATACATGCCGACCGACGTTGCGCGCGAGGACTACCTCTCATCCTACGAGGGCGAGCGCTTCGCCGAGTCGATGCGCTACGTGCGCGCGTATCCGACGGAACTCCCCAACCTCGCCGGCCTGCTACCGAGAATCCGGACGCCAGTGCTGATCGTTGCCGGCCGACGGGATCACGTCGTGCCCCTGGTCAACGCGGAGTTTCTCCTCGAACGGCTGCCCGCAAGCAAACTCGCCGTCCTCGACGCGGGGCACTTCACGTGGGAGGACGCCGCCGACGAGTACGCGGCGCTCGCCACGGGCTGGTGGGACGGAGGCTACGCGGCCGCCGGCCACCGAGCTGGCGACTGATCTCGCCGACGAAGGTTCAAGAATTTCATTTGCACGCGTCGGGTTCACGGTTTCCTGGAACTCCAGGTTCCAGAACCTGTTGGAACTCGCCGAAGCCTGTGATGTCCCGGTGCCCTGGTCCTGCCAGACCAGAGTTTGCCACACCTGCGAGTCTGGGCTAATTTCCGGATCGGTGAACTACGATCCCGAGCCGCTCGATGCTCCGGCGATCGGGAACCTATTGATTTGCTGCTCGCGCCCGCAGGAAGACACGGTAATCGATCTCTAGAATGCCCGACAACGTGCATGAAAATATTAAGGAGGATTTCATATGCGCTCTGACATTGTTCCAGGGGCTGTCTTCCCCGACTACGAACTGCCCGACCACACCACGAAACGCCGGAAGCTCTCCGAGCTGCAAGGCCAACATCCGATGATTCTCGTCCTCAGCCGTGGAGGGTACTGCCCCAAAGACCGCCGGCAGGCTGAAGGACTTGTCCAACTCCATCGTGAGCTTGAGGTCGGCTATTGCCGGCTGGTCACGATCAGCACCGACAACATCACCGAGACGAATGAATATCGCAGCGGCGTCGGTGCCCACTGGCCCTTCCTCTCCGACGCGGGACGCAGAATCCAAAAAGACCTCGATATCGCCGAATACACGGACCCTCTCCACAATCCCATAATCCCCTACACGATTGTCCTCGAACCGGGTCTGGTCATTTATAAGATCTACATGGGCTATTGGTTCTTCGGGCGACCCACTCTCGAAGATCTCCGCCAGGATCTGCGCGCTGTTCTCAGGAAATGCCGACCGGACTGGGACGTTACAACACCTGAACTGAAAGCGGCGTGGCAGGAAGGACGCAAAGAACTCTTCTACCCGTATGGCAAAACCTACGCCCAAACGCTCGGCGAACAGGATTAGAAATGGATTTGAAAGAGCAGATGGCAACCTGCGAAAGCTCTAGGACGGTCAGCGCCGAGCAGCGGTTGTAAGCAGCACTTGGCATCAAGCTTCCGGCGCTGCCTGAGTCGTTCGGTGCCGATGTGGAAGCCATGCAGACGGGCAATCTGCTGTTTCTGTGGGCTGGACTCTCTCTGGAATATCCTGCATAGAGTTTTGTCGCCGACTAAAGCAAGTTGAGCTGAATCCAATTGGAAGAAGATAAATGTCCGAAAAAATCAACCGTCAGCGCCGCCGCTTCTTAGCCACTGCGGCTATGACCATTGCAACTACACAGCTAGGTCTATTCGGTTCTGCGATCGCACAGTCGAGCAAAACAAAACCAGCAGTTCTGTCCATGATGAAGTCGGGGACAAACACGTCGTTCGGCTCACTGAAGCAGATCGATGCCGGTGTCTTGAATGTCGGATACGCTGAAGCGGGTCCCGCGAATGGTCGTCCGGTAATCCTCCTGCATGGATGGCCCTACGACATTTACAGCTATGTCGATGTCGCCCCTTTGTTAGCGTCGGCGGGATACCGGGTGATAATCCCATATCTGCGCGGCTATGGCACGACACGCTTTCTTTCAAGCGAGACGTTCCGCAATGGGCAGCAGTCAGCGATCGCTGTCGATATTATCGCTTTGATGGATGCGCTCAAGATCGAGAAGGCGATCCTTGCTGGTTATGATTGGGGCGCGCGCACCGCCAACATTATCGCAGCACTCTGGCCCGAACGCTGCAAGGCGCTCGTCTCCGTGAGTGGTTATTTGATCGGTAACCCTGAAGCCAACCAGACACCACTGCTGCCGCAAGCCGAACTCCAATGGTGGTATCAATTTTATTTCGCGACGGAGCGGGGCCGGGCTGGCTACGAACAATATCGGCATGACTTTAACAAACTCATCTGGCAGCTTGCTTCGCCGCAATGGCACTTCGATGACGCGACGTTCGCTCGCAGCGCCACGTCCTTCAATAATCCGGATCACGTTGACATCGTCATCCACAACTACCGCTGGCGGCTCAGGCTGTCCGAGGGCGAGACACAATACGACGATCTTGAGAAGCGTCTTGCCGAAGCTCCAGTAATCACCGTGCCCACCATCACGCTTGAAGGTGATGCCAACGGCGCGCCACACCCGAAGGCTAGTTCCTATGCCAGGAAATTCTCGGGCAGATACGCACACCGGGTCATCAATGGTGGTGTTGGGCACAACCCGCCGCAGGAAGCGCCACGGGAGTTTGCCAATGCCGTCGTCGAAGTTGACGGTTATTGATCGTGTTTAGCCTGAGTCGTGGAACGGACAATTTGCAGCAAAGAGAAAACACATGACCAAACTGAAAAAAGTACGCTACAAAACTAAAGCCCGCACCGCAGGTACCTTCGTCCTGCTCTCGCGACTCCTCATTGCGCTCTTTGCAGCAACGGTACTGCTGGCACTGCCCGTTCATGTGCTGGCGCAGCAATCCGCCCAGACTCGCGCACAAACCCAGGTCGTGTCCGAGGCGATCGGGACTGAAGACAACACCATCCACCCCTTCCGCGTCCACGTCCCACAAGAGGCACTCGTCGATCTCCGCAGGCGCATCGCGGCGACGCGCTGGTCTGACAAGGAGACTGTCGCCGACCAGTCGCAGGGCGTGCAACTGGCGACAATGAAGGAGCTCGTCCGTTACTGGGGAACGGAGTACGACTGGCGGAAAGCCGAGGCGAAGCTGAATGCCTTACCGCAGTTCGTAACGAATATCGACGGATTGGACATTCACTTTATCCACGTCCGCTCCAAACATCAGAACGCGTTGCCGTTGCTCATCACGCACGGATGGCCCGGATCGGTCATTGAACAGCTAAAGATCATCGGTCCGCTAACCAACCCGACGACCTACGGGGGTCGTCCGGAAGACGCCTTCGACTTGGTCATCCCATCGATTCCCGGCTACGGCTTCTCCGGCAAGCCGACGGGCATCGGTTGGGACCCCGACCACATCGCGCGAGCCTGGGCGGAGCTGATGAAGCGCCTCGGGTACAGCCGCTACGTCGCCCAGGGCGGCGACTGGGGGTCTCCCATCTCCAGCGCGATGGCGCGCCAGGCACCGACAGGATTACTCGGCATCCACATCAACTTGCCGGCGACGATACCGCCCGACGTGGCTGCGGTGCTCGCTGGTGGCGGTCCCGCGCCAGCAGGACTCTCCGAGAAGGAACATGCGGCGTTCGATTCACTCGACACGTTCAATAAGAAGGAACGGGCCTACGCCGTGATGATGGGTACGCGACCGCAGACGCTCGGGTACGGCCTGACGGACTCGCCGACCGGACTCGCGGCGTGGCTGCTCGGGCATCCAGGTTTCACGCAGTGGACAAGCAGCAGCAGCGATTCCGAAAAGTCCCCAACGAAAGACGAGGTGCTGGACGACATCACACTGTACTGGCTGACGAACAGCGCAGTCTCGTCAGCTCGGTTGTACTGGGAGAACAAGAACAGCCTCTTGAACGCGGCCGCGCAGAAGACCGCCGAGATCTCGCTCCCAGTGGCCATCACGGTATTTCCGGAGGAGATATATCGAGCTCCAGAGACGTGGGCTCGGCGCGCCTATCGCAACCTGATCTACTTCCACGAGACCGACAAGGGCGGCCACTTCGCGGCCTGGGAACAGCCGCAGCTCTTCTCTGAGGAGATCCGCGCAGCATTCAGGTCACTGCGTTAGTTGGAAAGAGACGAAATAAAAAATCACTGCACGCTAACGACCAACGGCGAATTCAAAGCTTAAGTACTCTCACTCAAACATTGAGGCTGATCTAGCAACTGTAATAAATAACTTACGCATTAATCGGTAGCAATCTCATGACACAATCTTTCTGGCTTTTTGGTTCTCGCCTCAATATCATTGCCGATCACACAACAACTAGAGGTCAGTACGATCTGATCGAAGGCTACTTCCCACCTGGTACACAAACACCTCTCCATCGTCACACGCGCTATTCGGAACAACTCTATGTGCTAGGAGGAGAGTTCACGGTCTGGGCAGGTGAAAACAAGTTTGTACTCAGTGCTGGTGAAAGCTTTTTGATCTCTCCTTGCACACCGCATTCGATCGGCGTATTCAACGATCAACCGGCTCGTGCATTAGTTGTTGCTGCGCCTAGTAGCTTTGCTCGGCTGATTGCAGCAGTCGGCACACTGGATGAAACAGCAGCACCGGATATAGCACTATTTGAACGCATTTCTGCCGAGATTGGTGACGAAATTTTGGGTCTACCCGGAGCCTACCTTTAGCACAGGCTGTGAGAACATAGCAATCCTGGCAGCCCAAAACAAAGAATTAAACCCTTGCTTCTGACTTGGGCTAGGGTGCCAATTTGAGTTTTTGTATCCTACATACCTCACTTCCAAAAGGTTTCAGCGAGCGGTCTTGAAACCAATCGATTCTCGTTCGTTCGCGACGCAATTAATCTACTACGGACAGCAGACAAGGAGAATAGTATGACTCAATATGATTACATCGTAATTGGTGCAGGGTCAGCGGGCTGCGTGGTCGCCAATCGTCTTACAGAAGACCGTGAAACAACCGTGTTACTCCTCGAAGCGGGTAATTCAGATACGAAACCAGAAATTCAAATTCCGTCAGAACACCTGAGCTTACTAGGTTCTGAGGTGGATTGGAGCTACTTCTCTGAACCGGAACCCTACCTGAATAATCGCAAAATCTTTCTTCCCCGTGGCAAAGTCTTGGGGGGCAGCAGTGCGATTAATTTCATGATTTATGTCCGGGGCAATCCTCATGATTATGACCATTGGCAGGCATTGGGCAATCCCGGTTGGAGTTACCAGGATGTGTTGCCTTATTTCAAAAAATTGGAACATCGGCAACACAGTACCTCTGAATATGAGGGGGAGTTGAGCATCACCAATATTGCTTCTCCTGCTGTAACGTCTCAACGCTTTGTCGATGCAGCGGTGGCACTGGGTTATGACTACAATCCTGATTTCAATGGCTCTCAACAAGAAGGTGCAGGACTCTATCAGTTGACAGTCAAGGATGGCAAACGACACAGTGCTGCTGCTGCCTTCCTTTTGCCCATCCTCCATCGTTCCAATCTGACTGTAACAACTGGGGCGTTTGTCACTCGATTATTGTTTGAGGGAACTCGTGCCGTTGGGGTGGAATATTTGCACGAGGGCACGCTGCACCAAGTCAAGGTCAACTCCGAAGTGATTGTTAGTGCTGGTGCGTTCGATTCGCCCAAGCTGCTCATGCTTTCCGGCATTGGGGATGCCGAACACTTGCAAGCATTGGGCATTCCTGTCATTGCTGATCTGCCTGGGGTGGGCCAAAATCTCCGTGACCACGTTCAAGCTCCCATCACTTACCGGGCAACTGAGGATGTCCACCCTATAAGCACCAGTAGCGGAATTCCTGAAGCTGGATTGTTTTTGCATAGTGAGAGCAACTTGGATGTTGCGCCAGATTTACAGTGTTTCTCAGGTCCGATTCTGTGGGCACCGCCTGGCTCTAACCGCTCTGGTCCAGGATTCTTTGGAGTAGTCTCTTTGACCCATCCTCACAACATTGGGAGTGTCAGTTTGCGTTCGTCCGATCCTCAAGATCGACCGCTGATTCGCCTGAACTATCTTCAAAGTGAAATCGATGTGCAAAAGCTACTGGAAGGGATTAAAGTACTCCGCCAAATATTTACAGCGAATGCCTTTGATGAGTTTCGACGAGAGGAACTAGCTCCCGGTATTGACGTGACTAGCGATGAGGCACTCGCCGCTTACGTTCGAGAAGCTTGCGATAGCATGTACCATCCGGTGGGCACTTGCAAAATGGGCACTGACCCAATGGCAGTGGTAGATCCTGAACTGCGGGTACATGGAATTGAGGGCTTGCGGGTCATCGATGCCTCCATCATGCCAACGCTGACGACAGGCAATACGAACGCACCGACTCTGATGATTGGCGAGAAGGCAGCCGATTTAATTAAAGCCAGTCGGACTCGACAAACTGTAATGACTAACTATCAACAGAGGTAACCATGGAAACAGCAGATGTAATTGTGATTGGAAGTGGTCAGGGCGGAATTCCACTTGCGGCTGACTTTGCTAAAGCAGGTCGAAACATCGTTCTATTTGAGCGCGATGCACTGGGCGGCAGCTGCATCAACTATGGCTGTACTCCTTCTAAAGCCTTTCTAGCCGCTGCCCATGCCGCAGGTCGCGCTCGACAAGCCGCAAAGCTAGGCATACACGCACAAGTTGAAGTCGATTTTTCTACAGTGATGGAGCGGGTACGTAGCATTCGCAGCCAGTTTAACCAGGGTACCAAGCGGCGATTAGAGAGTGCAGGGGTTAGAGTCGTCTGCGCTGAAGCCTCATTCACCGGAGAGCGAACGGTCAGCGGAGGCGGTGTGACGGTGCAGGCTCCGATCATTGTTATTAACACAGGCACATCCTCCACCATTCTTGACTTTCCCGGTTTAGCAGGAACGCCTTATCTCACCAACCGAAATTTCTTTGATTTACAGCAGATTCCGCCCCGGTTCCTCGTAGTTGGCGGTGGCTATATTGCCCTGGAGTTAGGGCAGGGAATGGCGCGTTTAGGGAGCCAGACCGAATTAATCGTGCGGGGCGATCGCTTGCTGGCTCAAGAAGAACCCGATGTCAGTGCTGTGCTTTTGGATGCATTTAAGCAAGACGGAATTGGACTGCATCTCAATGTGACTGTTCAGCAGGTTGCTTATACCAACGGTGTGTTTACCCTAACGCTGAACAATGGTGAAGTACTGGATGGAGAGGCATTGCTGCTTGCGCCTGGGCGCAAACCGAATACTCAGGCATTAAATTCTGCGGTGACAGACGTTGAATTAGATGAACAGGGGTTTATCAAAATCGACGATCAGTTTCAGACGACTTGCCCTGGCATTTATGCGATCGGAGACGTTGCCAAACAGCCTGCTTTTACCCATGTGTCTTGGGAGGACTATCGTCGCTTGAAAGCCATTCTATGTGGAGAACACCGGACACGCAACGATCGGGTGTTAGGCTATGCCGTCTACACAGAGCCGCAAGTGGGTCGAGTGGGGATGACATTAGAGCAGGCTCAGAAACAGGGCATTGCCGCCCGCGAAGTCACCCTGCCAATGGCTCACATCGCCCGTAGCATTGAATGGGGGCACGATCTGGGTTTCTACCGCATGGTCATCGACACCCACACAAATTTGATTTTAGGAGCAACGCTAGTTGGGTACGAAACGGCTGAACTCGTGCATGTCTTTTTGTCACTCATGGAAGCTAAAGCAACGTGGCAGGTACTCGAACAATCAGTTCACATTCACCCAACTTACGGTGAGGCATTGCCCAGCCTCGCAAGGCTACTCGTTGGAGATGATATGCCAACCTGCCCCAATATGTAAGAAAGGAGCAACTAATAATATCAAGTTCGCTTGAGTGGTTGTCATTCTGAGAGGAGCAAATTCCTGCTTGTCAGATTGTGTGGATGGTTGTGTTTACCGATGAAACAGGTAAGTTGGTTGGTCGCCTGTTACGTGAGTATGAGAATCGATTGAGTAATAGCCTTCCATTTCTGTACTTGCAATCAGGGTTAGGTTCCTTTGAACAACCACCAAACTGAGAAACCATGCTTTTCCTAAAATCTAAACATTACAAACTGTTTGTCAAGAACACCATGCCAGCACCCAGAATAGTGCAGCCTGCAAGCCGCAGCGAACTTGCTTGGTCGAAGCTCTTTTGGACTATCTGTGCTGCCGCCAATGAACTAGGACTCGATATGCCCCAGTTCCTTCAAGCTATGTGGAGACACGTTTATGCCAATCGCGTCAACGAAGACATTGAAAGTGGCTTACGCAGTGGTGTCACCACTACTCCAACGTTATTTATCAACGGTATTCGTTACAACGATGCCTGGAACATTGAGAGCTTATTGGCTGCGCTCGCCAGAATAGAGAACTCCTAAATAAGTCAAAAGTCAAAAAAGAAACCTCAGGATGGCTCAGTATTTGAGCTGTTGCTCGTATACAAGTTAAATGCAGACTAGCTGAGCAGATGTAACTGGACACCGCAAGATTACCGAATCACCGTTCAAGAGGATATGACCGATGATGAATTACAAGCAATTAGCTTTGGACTATAGTTTCCTGAAGAAGCTTCAATCCCTCAATTGGCAAACCATCCGTTATCATCTGCTCAACTCTGACAAGGGTCGAGACTTCACTCCAGCGCAAGCAGCGCGTGCTATCTAGCAGTACAGTTTGTTTCTGCTCCTAGCACAGCAATATCCGGGTATGTGACTGGTACCCACCGAAGAAATTGATGCGGTCCTGCACGCTCATATTGCCACTGATCGACAATATCAGGACGATTGTCAAACTCTATTTGGTGGCTTTGTACATCACGCTGCGGGACTGGGAACGCGAGGCGATCGCGCAGAATGGCTTGAGGTGTTCGCTCGCACGAAACAACTGTTTGAAAAAACCTTTGGTCGAGGTGCAATGGGTCATTCAGCCCCTGCTGCCTGCGAAATACTCCTAGCATTCAACTAAAAACCATAAGTACTCAAGGCTCTTTAACAGACTTTTCCTTACTAGAAATCCTTCAGTTTATCGGGAACGGAAAACGCGATAGTTTGCAAGCGTTACTAGGGCTGTTTTTACAAGCCCAAGGACATCCACTGCCAGAGTATTCTCAAGTCAATCAGCCACAAAGCATTGTGAACGAAATGTTTGAAGGATAAAGAGTAATATCGATTTTAGAAAAGAAACCGATTGGACAAATACAGAGTTGTCGTATCAAGATTTGTAAAACTTTAAAGGCAGGTACGAACGATCAACCCCATATCCTATCGCATGATTTGTGCCACAAAGATTTCCTCAAGCCCTATTGCTACCTTGTCGAGTGAAGAATAGCTAGTCTCAAATATCCCAGCTCAAATTGGTAACCTACTGAAACACAAACGTGGAGAAAAACAAAGTGTCTACAGAACAAATTGCAGCGTTGCTAACCATTTACTTCGACAACATGGCAGCTATGAATGCAGAGGGCTGGCTAGAGATTTTTTCTGAGGATGCTGTCATCCATGACCCAGTTGGAAACCCCCCTAGACTTGTACACAAGGATTCTCAGAAGTTTTTGAAAATATTGTCTAACTTCTTTGAAAAAATGGAACTGTCAAAAGACAACATTTTCTTTGTGAAGAATGGGGCAGCCGTCAAATGGACGATGCAGGTAGTTGCAAAAAGCGGTCGCCATGCCACATCTGAAGGAATCAGTGTCTTTGAGATTAATGACATCGGCAAGATTCAAAAGGTGTCGTCCTACTGGGATGAAGCAGCAATGATGATGAAACTGAAGGGTTAAATTCCAGAATGTTAGCTGCCTCCTGAAAGAGCTGTATCGAGAGTGAGGATTAAGGTAACGTGAGTTCGGGTTAAGCGGAGGGGAGCAAATTGTGGTCAATCGCAATCGAGGGCTTCTTCGGCTGGTGACAGTAAGCGATTAAGCCACACACCACGTTCACCAAACAGTTGACTGGAGAACGGTGACGAGAATGCTCAATCTGAGATATGTTCTTGAGCTGGTCAATCACCGTCTCGATGATCGCCCGTTTACGGAGCATGAGGCGGTCGCTCAACGCTATCAAGCGGTTCTTCAGGTTGCGCCGTAGCTTGGTAATCAGTTGCACCCCTGTCATTGCCAACAGTTGCTTCGCCAACTTTTGAGAAACATAGCCCTTGTCCGCAAACACCTTACCAAATAGCTGTTGCAACAGTTTGGGTACAGGTGTCCGATCGTCGATGTTTCCTGGAGTCAAGGTGAAGCCCTTGCAACTCGCCTTTGTCGTTGACCACCAGATGCAGCTTGAAGCCAAAGAACCAATCGACTGAGGTTTTGCCTCGTGCTGCCAAGTGCTTAAACACCTTATGCTGCTGGATGCGGCGGTTGTGGCAGACCTTGAGACTGGTCGCCATAAAGGAAACTGATGCCGCTACAGTTGCCAAAACAAGCGCGCAAGTAAGCACTCAGGGGCAACAGGGTGCTAGGCATCCACAAGGGCGAAGCGTCCATAGCTGACCAAGCCTGGAAAAGCGCTCTGCCACTGTGTTCGCACCTTTTTGTTTAAAACATTCTTTGAGTATTGTTTCGCTTGTTCTAAAACATTTTGTGCGCCAATAGAGATTTTTTTCGTTTTAATAATATCGAGAAGTTGCCCTTGCACAAATAAAGCATAATCAGTAGGAACCGGATCTAGGAAAGCAATTATCTCTTCCCTTCCAAACTCCTTTAACCATAAATCCTTATTTATACTAAACTTCTACAACTTTAATTCTAGACTAAAATTTCCGAACAATATCTTGCCCAATTCCTTAAAATCTGACCAAAACAACTGGGGTACACTAATCTTCGCCTTCTCGCACACAGGAATAATCAACTTCACCAAATGATAAGGTTGACTTTGATTTATTGTTGAGGCTATCGTCAACGATTCCATGATTCCCCCTAAATCTCCCAATAACTTCAAATCCTTTCCAATTGCTTGTTCAAACACTAACAAAATTAATTGTAATTTTCGGGTTAACTCAATCGGGATGGGTTTATATCCTAATTGGGGAGTAAGTGCAATTAATTCGCCAATTCCTTGAATATTAACTCGATATTTATCTATTTCTTCTTCGCCTTTAATTTCCTGTCCTAACCACCCGTAACAACGAGAACAAAATCCCGCAGGTGAAAACCTAGCCATCACAGGTAAACGCGAACCACAATGAGGGCATTCTTGGATTAATCGCTGTTTGTGTATCAAACAAAATTCTACATCCTTAAATGACCATAATAATGGTTCATAGACAGTTTTGTTCTCTTGCTTCCACTCTTCCCAACAACAAGGACACCAAGCACGATGGTTCCGAAATAACCCCTTGTCATAAATCATTCCTTTCCAACTTAAAAGAGTCAAAAAGCGTAAATCCTGACGCATGGTTAACTCTTCTAATACAGCTACCAACTTTCCCGTCATTTCCCGCATTCCGTTGATGGCTGGTTTAGCATCGCTATTTCCCAATAGGTGACTCAAATTTTTTGTCAATAGCTCAGATTTATCCTCATCTTTAAGGATAAGTGGAGCAATTTCTCCCATAATCAGCTTCTGAGAGGTTAAACAATGCTCTTGCGCTAAACGATTCAGATAGCTACTCAGACTTTCTGTGTAGGGAGTTCCCACCGCCACAGGTTCAAGAGAAAATAACCGACTCCGTTGGGGGATTTCTAGAGGTTTTGGACTCCAAAGCTCTGAGTAAATACTCATCCTTCTTGATTGATTCCTATTAAGTCCCTACCTACCTTACGCTCCCCAACCCTTCCACCTTTCTTGGGTGATGAACTGTCAGTAGATTCAGTCTTCTTGAGGTTTCCATCATTATATAAACTGGCGAAAAGTCTTTCTCCTGCTTCTAACTCTTCTTTAATCTTATTTCGTCTTCCTGCGGATAACTCCCTCGCTTTAAAATCTTTCATTCTCACTGTTTTGGCTTTATCATCTAACGCATTTTTGAGGGCGCGATAACACCAACTTTTGAGAATTCCCACACATCCTATCGAGAATTCCATAAAGTATTCCCAATGTTCTCCTAATTGGGGCGCATTTTCCACAGGAAAATGCTGCTGTAGCGTCCCAATAATCTTAGTAAAATGTTGTTGGTCTTCTACTTTATTTAGATAATAGGGAGGTAAATAATAATCTTCACTTCTTCTTCCTACCTGACCGTTCACTTGTTGACATTTTAATAGCTCATACGTTCCAAATAAAATATGAACTGTTTGAGTTTTATTAGCAATTGATTTAAGCCAGTTCATTTGAACATTAATTTGTCTTCCCCCTGCCACATCAAATAAGTGCTGTGCTTCATCGAGGGTATAAGCTTTTAACTGACGGTGTAAAAAAACTTTTTGCATTGTTCGGCGCAAAGCCTTAGCGTTCTTTCCTTCATGATCTCCTGTTAAATTATCTTCGTTATCATTTTCTAAATCAATCCCATAATTTTCCTTATAATCAATCAAAACTTCCTTTAAAGACTCCAACACTTGAATATAGTAATCAGAATAGTTAAACTTCCCTCCTTCAGCGCTATCTACCTCGATTCCCCCTACAATTAAACTGCCAGGATTGGAAATAAGTTCATCTTCAAAATGTTTAAGTAATCGTTTCTCAAATTCTGCTTTCAAGAGAGATTTACCTACGCCTGTTACTCCAAACACCAGATATACTAAAGCATCATCCGGTTCGATCGCATTTTTGAGTAGCTGTTCTAAAAGCAACCTGATATTGCGATGAGGAATAATCACATTTTTAAAGTATTTAAGTTTATTATCCGTCGATTGTTGAAGAATTTCTAAAGGAAACTGACGATTATTAGCCATCACCATAATTCCTCATTAGGAAAAATTTCAATATTCTCAAGGTTAATTTCTCTAGACAGGCTAGGCTGTAAAACAGCTTCTTCCCTATCGAAAATAGTCTCTTCAATCTCTTTAGTCTTGGGTTCGGAAGGCTGTTTAATATCTACTGGATTTAAAACAGCGCTACTAAGAGTTCCTTCGATTAAATTATAAACTAATTTAGCCGATTGATCTCGACGGATTTGTAGCATTATTTCTTCATGTTCTTCTGCATTATTCAGCAAGTCAACAATCTCTTTAAACCCTATATATTGGCTCTGGTTATATTTTTGTTGTTTTCTTCTGCAAACGGTTGATGCTATCTCTACCGCTTTTTCTGAATAACCTTGAAACTTAATATAATAATTAGATAAGCACTTTACCCAATGATTATTAACATAGGCATAAGCAACACCATAATCAAGGGGATCATAGCGGACGGGAACCGATTGGTTTTCCACACTGTAAAATTCATCCGACCAATAATCTTGATAGTTAATCCTTACTCCCTTACCAGGAATAACTTTGGCGGTACCCTTATTGTTTGTAGGCAAGGTTAAAATTTTGAATTGCTCATCATACTTGATATATTGATGAGGGCGATGTCCCGTTTTAGCTAATCCCAATTCAAAGGCTTGTTGAGGAGACATTCCTTCTAAAGCCGGATGTTCTGCCCGATCGTAAGCTCCATAAGCATAGCCAAAAGCCAAATAATCGTATAATTCTTCTAAATTCCAAATTGCTAGATTTTTTGGATTATTTTCTTTCTTAACGAGCCGGACGTGCTTCATAATTTGGGTATTACCCCTTAAATTATTGATAAATTCCGTATTTTGTGACCCAAACCAACGTTCAATAATCGAACTAAATTTCGGAACATCTTTGGGACGATGTTTTTTACTAGCTTCAAATCGAGCTAATAAAGTTTCAAAATAAGTAGATTGAAACTCTTTTCCGTTATCTACAACAATCCATTCAGGGAATCGCCCAAACCGTTGCACGCAGATGCGGATAGCCATCATACAAGACCGATAGCTCGGATGATCGAAAGTTAGATATAAGGCTAAAATCCGGCGACTGTAAGCATCAATCATGCCTGTTACCCAAGGTCTGCCTAAGTTCTTCTTACTGTATGGACATACACATTGAATATCAAGCTGGGTATGGTCAATATGAACAATTTCAAGAGGACGATCTCCATGACGGGGGGTAGTGGGTTTAATTAACCAAGGCCCCAAAAGACTATTAGCGGCACGAGGTCCCATTCTTCTTTTAGTTTGTTGATAAGAATTTCGTTTCTTTAGCCTTTCATAGTAAAACGTATGGCTAGGAATTGGAGAGATGAGTCCTGATTCCTCCCATTTATCTCTTAGCATTAGATAAGTTTGCCAAGCATTCTTTTGTTTAAAGCTTTCATAGTGTTCTTCTATCACCTTATCAATGAATTCTAAATCTTCATCAGAATAGCGAGGAGTGGGATTACCTTTATATTGGGGAATTAAACCTACCAAACCAACTCCATATTCTTGCTTCGCTTTGCGATATTTGGCTTTCCACTGGCGTAAGGTTCGTTCTGGTACATTACAACCCAGAGAATCATAAGACTCCCCATCTAAAAGCGGTTTAATTGCTTGATATCGCTGATTAGCAATTTCTAAAGCTTTAGGGCTGGCTTCTCTAAAGTATTGTTGCCATCCCTCCTCATCTAAGGTTTTCTGTTCTTTTGTTTGAAGATGACTAATTTCCCCTAACTCAACTAATTGTTGAAATTCTGCATGAGTCCAACGAATAATTCCTTGTTCTCCTTTGAGAATAATTTTACTCTCTCCAATATGGTCAATAGTCAGGCTTTTTCCATCTAAAAGAAATGATGAACCCACTTTGAGATCGACTATCTGCACACTGCTAGATACAGGTTCACTATAATCATGAGTAGCAGTAATGTATGCTTCGACAGTCGCTTGGTCACGGAATAGATGTACTCTATCTTGTTCGACTAAGGCGACTGCACTTAAATCGACATAAACTTTTTCAAGCGCAATTAAGGTATTAATATCGTCAATGGTGGCATTTTGCGCTTTTTTAAGCAGATTTGTCAGGTTAATACCCGGATTATTAATGATAATATCTTTAATATGAAATTCTACCTGTTCATCAAGGATGTATTGTTGATCTAAATATCCTTGCTTGTAGGGTTGTAAATACTTCTGATTCCGATATTTGACCCAATCAATTTCACTATCTGAGCGAAGACTGTAATAATATCCTAAGTTTTCTACATATTCTTGAACAATGATATCTACCCATTTTCCTTCCAAGTTTTGGTAACGATAAGCCTGTTCCTTGCTTAGTTTGCCAAGCTTTTTCTCTGTTTTCCATTCTTCAAACCCACATCGATTCTTTCTCATTACAAAGAAATCAGGGTAATGAGAAATAGTAGTAGCTTGTTTTCCTTGAGGTGAGCATTTGATAGTGAATTTAATCGGTTGATCCCAGTATTCTAAAACTGAGTCATCATTTTCATAAAATTGAATGATCGCAGGTAATTCAACGGTGTGGGATTCAAATTGAATCGTTCTGCCCATTTTTTTACTAGCGTAAGGGCCATGAACATTTCTTGAACTCCCTTTGACCTTACGGACGGGAGGAGATGTGCGAATTTGGTTAACCCAATCTCTTTGTTGTTGTGAGAGTTGCAGGTGATCGCACCATGCTTGAAATTCACCATCGGAGAGCATGGCTATCCTCCCTAAAATCGCTTCAAGTTTACGATAAAAATATCGTAACAAGCCCCGTCTATTTCGGCAATATCAAACTTTAAAAATACTAGTTCGGCAATATCAGACTTTAAAAGGCTATCTTGCTAGAATATTCATACAACGGGTTTAAGAGGGTTTGAGAGAATGGAGCGGCAAAACCTGGCTTTAAATTACGGCAAAATCAAACTTTAAATGACAGTGGCTGTCGATTGCCACATTATTTGACACTAATAACAAATTAGTGTCACTTTTAACGAACTACAGAGGTAAAGGCGATCGCATTTGAGCCGACAAGCGCACCCAAAAAAAACACCTTGGTAGCTGATAACCCTCTCGGTTAGGCAAAACGCCCCTACAATCGGCTACCAAAGGATTATTCATGCGGCGCTTACCTTGGATAGCGCTCCACGATTCCCAAAACAGGCTTTACTTCCGACTCTGCAACCTTCGGAACTAAAAATCCTCCCGCATAAATCTGGGGATTCATGGCTGCAATTTGGGTATAAGATTGGCGAACCTGAGCATTCACTGCAACAGTTTTGACATCGTACATTTGCATACCCATATTCGGGTATACGCCAAGACCGATAATCAGCACCAGAAAGCAAGCAGCAATAAACACTTCACGAGGTCTGGCATCGATAAATGCTGCATCGATAGGTAAGCTACAGTTTGTACCAAAGCAAACCGGCTCCTGATTTCCCTGATTCTGCAAATCTGCATCCATAATGTCGCAGGTCGGTGCAATGTCGCAGGTCGGTACTTCACCAGAATTGTAAAACACCTGTCGCAGCATCGATAGCAGATAAATCGGCGTCAGGATAACACCCACGGCAGCTAGGAAGACGGTCACGGTGCGGAAAGTTGAGCTGTAGATATCGCTCGTTGTCACACCGACGAAAACCGACAGTTCGCTAGCAAAGCCGCTCATTCCCGGTAGAGCCACTGATGCCATCACACCCATTGTAAACAGGGCAAACACAGTGGGCATTGCCTGAGCAATCCCGCCCATTTCTTTCATCGACATCGTGTGAGTGCGATCGTAAGTCACCCCGGCTAAAAAGAATAGTAATGATGCAATCAAACCGTGAGAAATCATTTGCAGCATTGCGCCGTTGATTCCCAAGTCGGTGAAGGACGCAATCCCCAATAGGACAAATCCCATGTGAGAAACCGACGAATAGGCGAGGCGACGCTTCATATTCGTCTGGGCAAAGGAGTTAAAGGCACCGTAGATAATATTGACAACGCCCAGAATCGCTAAGACAGGTGCAAAGTATACGTGTGCATCAGGAAGAAGTCCTAAGTTGAGGCGAATCAAACCGTATCCACCCATCTTCAGCAGTACGCCTGCGAGTACCATTGATACGGGAGAAGATGCCTCGCCATGTGCATCTGGTAGCCAGGTGTGCAGGGGGAAAACAGCTAATTTGACACCAAAGGCAACAAGCAATCCTGCATAAAGCAGCAGTTCTAAAGCAAGCGGGTAATCTTTTAAGCCGAGTTCGACCATATCGAAGGTCAGATTATCGCCGTAAAATGCCATTGCCAAACCAGCAACCAGAATAAAGATGGAAGCGGCGGCGGTATATAGTAAGAACTTCATCGCGGCGTACTGACGCTTCTGCCCACCCCAAATCGAGACGAGTAGGTAGACGGGAATTAGTTCAACTTCCCACATAATGAACAGCAGCAGCACGTCTTGAGCGACGAATACCCCTACCTGTGCGGAATACAGCACCAGCATCAGGAAATAGAAGAGGTGGGGTTTGAGATTGACTTGCCACGCCGCAAACATGGAGAGTGTTGTCACTAATCCTGCCAGAAGCACCAGCGGGGCTGAAACTCCATCGATGGAAACTGCCCAGTTCAAGCCTAAATGAGGCACCCAGGAATATTTCTCTACAAGCTGAAAAGTCGCGCTGCTTGGATCGTAATGCTTCCAAAAGACGTAGCACATCAATATAAAGTCTGCGATCCCCACGCCGAGTGCATACCAGCGCACTCGCGTGCCGTCTTTATCCGGCAGAAAAGGGATCAGCAGTGCAGCAACGAGTGGGAACAGGACAATCGCGCTAAGCCAAGGAAATTGATCCTCAATCATGGCAGTAGGAAAAAATACTTATTTCTGTATGTGATTATCTTATTAAACTTTGTAAACACTTAGTCATAAATCTTTCTTGCAGATCACTATAGACGGATCTCTAGGTACAGGCTGAGCGACTTGAGCCTATGGTATAGGATGGCAGCAGATTCAACGCGATCGCTCTTTTCTCGTGGAGTCTAACTGGGAAGATGCAATCGCCTTCGCCCCATTTTCAAATCACAGATTGTTGCTTTCGTCAAGGGTATTGGCGCGATCGCATTTTGGCAGTATGACAGGGTGCAATGGTGCTAGAGGCTTAGCATGAAAGTTCAGGCAGTGATTAAGCTAATAGAAGAAGATGGTTGGTATCTGGCAAGAACTAGAAGCAGTCATCATCAGTTCAAGCATCTACCAAGTCTGGGTTAGTCACAATTGCAGGGAAACCGTCTGACGATCTAGCACCTGGCACGTTAAACAGCATAATGACGCAAGCTCAACTTAAGGAAGACAAGGAAACAGGAGAAGAAGAGTAATGCGCTATGCGATTGTGATTGAAAAGCTAGAGAGGAACTATTCAGCTTATGTTCCAGATTTACCAGGATGTGTGGCGACAGGTGCAACTCTTGAAGAGATGGAACAGCAGATAAAAGAAGCGATCACCTTTCACTTGGATGGTTTGCGAGAAGAGGGTTTACCCATTCCCGAACCAACTACTCTATGTGAATGTGTCGAAGCTTGCTAAAGGTGCGATCGCGATCCGTGAACAGTTCATAAACCTATTCATCAACGCTTGCAAGAGAAGCTCAGAGATTTTGGCAGCGAATGAGAAGTTTAGTATCTCAAAAAATGTGGATTGGCTAAAATTTGAGTGTGGATTAAGGTTAAAGGCATAGAAATGACTGATAAATCTTCACAGATTCAGATAAAGGAAACCCCAAAAATCTGTGCGATTGACCTCGATAGGGAAATCATCGATGCTCTAGGAAATAGAGGTTTACATTGTTTCCCTGGTCGATTAGGTTCCCAGGTTAAAGTTCCAAATTCTAGTATCCATGCAGTACATCAATGCATTCCAGATTGTCTATTCCCTCCTAATCTTCACGAGTATGACATTGTGCTTGTAGATATGCAACAGGGAGATACAATTGAATATAATCTTTCAAATCATCAGCCCTCATCACTTAAGGGAAGCAACCAAATTGTTTTAGTAAGCCGCTATCCTGAAACAATTTTTGATCCACGCCCTTTTTCGGCGAATTTTCTTGGGAAACAGCTACAGAGTATCTATAAAAAAGAATCGTTAATTATTGTATTTTCTTCTCCCAGAGAAGTAATTGAATATCATTGCGCCTCAATAACTCGTTATGGATATCAGGAACGAGAATCCTTTGAGCATAATTTATATGACTTGCTTCCTGGTTTAAATGGAGTTTACAATAAAATAGGTCAAAATATAAGTATTGCACCTGGGGCAGGAAGAAATATTGGAAATTTACTTCAGAAATATAGTAAAAATTTTATTTATGAAGTCATATTTAATCATCCCACCAAATGGCTTAATAACAAAAGTATTAAAAGGGATGATTTCATTCCTGTACTGTTGAATTTAGATGGCGAAATAGTGTCATTTATTGATTTTTTACACAGCCCATCAATTACATTAGTATTTCCTCAAGTGATCTGCAATAAGAAAGAATTTTTACTTGAGCTAATTGATGATGTTTTGCCGGAAATGCTTCCTGTAATATTTCCTTATTCAGAACAATTTTCCTGGTTAAAATCAAATGATTATTTCCTTCCCAACCAAGTTACTCTTTCGAGAAAGAAGGAAAAATTAGAGGCTGATTATATTAAAGCTTTAGCCGGGATAGATAAAGAAATTCATAATAATCAAGCCAAATATAAATTTTTACATAACTTGTTAACTGAAACTGGTGATGCCTTAGTTAAAGCAGTTGAATACTTTCTCAACTGGCTTGGTTTTTCAAATGTTGTCAATATGGATGAGACTGCTCCAGACATTAAAGAGGAAGATATCCAAGTTTCTCTAGAGAAGGGCTTGCTTATTGTTGAGGTTAAAGGCATTGGTGGTACTTCTAAAGATAGTGAGTGTTCACAAATAAGCAAGATTAAATACAGAAGGTCGAAGGAGCGAGGAAGTTTCGATGTTTCTGCTCTCTATCTGGTGAATCATCAAAGATATTTACCACCCAAAGATAGAAGAAATCCTCCTTTTACCAAACACCAGATCGCTGATGCTCAATCGGATGAAAGAGCTTTGTTGACTACATATGAGCTGTTTAAGCTTTACTTTGCTATTGAAGAAGGTTTTGTAACACCGGAGGATGCAAGAAGAGCTTTATTGCAATATGGACTTGTAACGTTTAGCCCATCAAACGCTTTTTTAATTGGTTCTCCTCTCGAAATTCATCACAAAGGGAAAATTGCTATAATCAAAATTGATAAGGTTTCTCTATGTAAAGGCACAAAGGTTATCGTTTGTAACGATGGAATATACTCTAGAGCGGAAATACTGGAAATCCAAATAGATGGTAAGACCGTTGAGAGTGTTTCCAGTGGTGAAATAGGTGTGAAGTTTGATTGTAGTATCTTAAAAACATCTGAACTGTGGTTACAACAAAGCAACCATTAAGTTACACTTAATACTCCCACAATGCCGAACCCTAAACCTTGTCGTACATTTGGGAAACTTCGGCAACAACCTCAACTGATGCTTGTCACACCGTGCGATTGACTTAACGTGTCACTCCATCCGATGACAGGACGACTGGGCATAAGAAGAAGCGATCGCTTATTCATTTCCACCCAACTTTTCCAGTTAACAAAAGTATTGATGTTAGGATTTAGCCCAAATTTTCAAAAAAGGTATTTCAGAATAAATGGCCTTGCTACCTGATAGAGCAGAGCCAGGATAAACGGGATAACGATTGGGAGAGCCACGATTAGTCCCCATTTGCCAAATCGAAGCTCTTGATTCTCGGATTTTAGGAGTGCAATCACTGCTGCGACTCCCATGAGTATCCAAATACAACCAAAGATAATGAAGAGAGTATATGCTGAGTCTTGCATTTTTTTCCCTACTAGCGAAAGTAGTCTAGTTTTAGGTTAGCTTGACCTCTTTGTGCAGTTAACTTCCTTTAGTTGGGTTATTCTGATTAACTAAGGTTGATTATTGTCATTTAGCCGACAGCGCCCCTGCGTTTCGCACTCAATGCGCTTCTGGCGATTGCTTACAATTGTCGCCAAATCGGGTCGTCCAGTAACGGCGAGTCGCCAGTCAGCCCAAATTTCATACAGCAAATCCACGATGGAACCGATAATCGGCAACTTAGTCACCGCATAGATCCACCCCATCCCTAAGATTTCATAGACGCGGCGGAAGACTTCCACATTCTTGACGACTGTGCCATCAGGAAGCACGGCATGAATTCGCCCCATTGCCGTTTCAAAGTCAACACCACCATGCGCTTCCGGGGTATAGCGATCGCCTGCGATGTCCACAAACGCCACCAAACCTCGACCGGCATCCCGTCTCCTCAAAAAATTGACTTCTCGTACGCACAAGGGACATTCACCGTCATACAGCAACTCTATTTGCCATGATGGTGAAGAAGACTGAGGTGGAGTAGAAACTTCAAGCGATTCGGGGAACTGAGTCTTAGAAGATGACATAGGTTGTTCTCAATTAACGGATTCGTCACATGAGGAGAAACAAGCACACCTTAGTATTGTAAAGAAACTTAAAGATATGAGCTTTCTTCTGGGATGTGCAGTTTGGGGTTATAAAGGCTGGATAGGCGACCTTTTTCCGGCTGGAAGTCGTTCTAAAGATTTTCTGCGCTTATACAGTCAGCGTTTCACGACCGTTGAAGGAAATACGACTTTCTATGCGGTTCCCGACGCTGATACCGTAGCGCGTTGGGCACAAGAAACACCCGCAGGGTTTAAATTTTGCCTGAAGCTACCTCGGAATGTGACACACAATGGCTTGCTACAACCGTCGATTCCAGAGGCATTAAAGTTTTTAGAACAGATGCAAGGTTTAGGCGTTAATGCAGCGTCTCCTGAGGAGAGTCGCCTTGGCCCCATTTTTGCCCAATTACCGCCTAACTATCCCCCGGCATATTTGGATGACTTAACCGCTTTTTTGGAAGCATGGCCTCGCAATGAAGCGCCTTTAGCGCTAGAAGTTCGTCATTCCGACTGGTTCAAAGAACCCCACAGCAGCCATCTGACGGCGCTTTTGCAGCAGTTGGGTGTGGGACGGGTACTGCTGGATACTCGCCCTGTTTACACGGGATCGGCGAATCCTCAAGAGTGTCCAGAATCGCGAAAACCCAACGTGCCTGTGCAACCGATTGTCACGGCTTCCTTTAGCTTAATCCGGTTTATCAGCCATCCAGAGCAGTCGGTGAATCAGCCTTTTATGGAAGAGTGGGTGAGTTTGCTAGATGGGTGGTTGCGTCAGGGGACAAAGATTTACTTCTTTGTGCATTGTCCTTTAGAAGAGCGATCGCCCGGAAATGCCCGTCACTTTCAGCAGTTGCTGGAACAACATAACGCACCCGTTCCACCCCTTCCCTGGAATGCGATTGAGTTGCCACCTACCCAGCTAAGTCTCTTTTGAAAGTGTTGTTTTGAAAGAATTATATCTACCGATTCCTCGGTCTAACGATTGGAACTTGTTTAGGAGGAACAATGGTTACATCTGTCGAACGAACTCTAGAAGCAGTGAGCTTCTGGTAAAATAACCCTGCTGATTGCGGAGTCGGAAATGGGCCAACTTGGATGCCATCGACTCGATTATTCGTGTCTCTCCAGTAACAAGAGCGAACTTGGATACTTGGGTATTCTCTAGTTATTCGTTGCAGAACAGTTCGATTAGAATTTTTAACCCTAACTAACCATTTTCCGGCAAAAGAAGGACAGTTTGTTGCATTTGCTTGAGCGCTAGCAAAGCGGTGTTGGTCTAAGCACAATGTTTGGATGCCAGAAAACGAAAAACCCAGGACGATGGCTAGAGTGAATTTGGCGCGATTGTTCATAAAAGATGAATTTACCCTCTAGAAGTTAAAGAACGGCGGAATATATCTTTGGCAATCAAATACATACTGGAAACGGTTAGTAGAATTTGACCAAACTGTAAAATTGGATCGAGTCGCCATCCCTGAAAAAACAGAATTAACCCGCACAGTAAATAAACTGAAGCCAGAACACTATCTTGAATTAGATTTTCAACTCGAAAAGGTCTGCGAAGCAATATTCCTAAAGATATAAGGAATAGGCCAAACAGTGTCAGTACAATCCCAAGAATGCTGGCTGAGTTGATACCGAAGTTAACCATAGTAGTCCTATTTGATTGGCGATTAAAACTTTTCTAACGAACCGCGAAGACGCAAAGATCGCGAAGGAAAGAAAAAAAGAGAGAGTTTAGAAATGATTTAGAATTGCTATATTTTTGTCATCAATAAATTTTCATGACTATTGTTTTTATAATCTACAAAATTTCCACCGTTCCCTGCTGACCATCAATTCGTACTCGCTGACCATCTTGTAATAACTGAGTGGCATTGTGGATGTCCATCACCGCTGGGATGCCATACTCGCGGGCAACAATCGCACCGTGAGAAAGACGCCCTCCCACTTCTGCAATTAACCCACCCACGCGAGACAGCAGCGCCGCCCAACCAGAATCCGTGTAAGGCACGACTAAAATCGTGTCGCGGTCAATATCTGGAATTGCTTGTAAACTGCGGAGAACTTTGACTTTCCCTTCTACTTGCCCTGGACTGGCACCAATGCCTTGCAATTGCTTTTGACTGATTTGCCGGTTGGCGGTGTTGAAATATGTAGAAGGTGGCGCATTACCGTAGACTAAAGGCGACGCACTCGCCATCTGACTATCTTGTTCCAGTTGAGATCGCCTTTGTTTCACCAACTGCGGTACTCGGTCGATTAATTGTTGGTCAGATTGTTGAATGATTTGCCTAATTTCATGAAATTCTAAGAAGAAAATATCTCCTGATTGAGATAGCAAACCTGACTGCAACCAGATGTTTTCTAAGGCTACAAAATTCCAACGCACTTCCGCCAATAAGCGACTATAGATATCTGTAACCTTACCCTTCAAATTGAGCCGTCGCTGCACCAACTCAACTTTCCATCCCCGATTTTCTTTGTGTTCTCTGCGCTTGGAGTGTTCTATTTCCCCAAAAAACTGCGTCAGCAATTCTCGAACCGCATGAGGATCTTCCTTCCAAGTGGGAACCGCAATATCTGTTGCTACATCGCTCAAGTATCCATAACGGTCAAGCCATCGCTCGAACTGTTCTAGAATACTTTGCCCATCTGGCATTTCAGCCAGCAGGGTGAAGAAAGAGGATGAATTTTCAGGTGATGATGGCGAATGAGGAAGTAAATTACGAGCATCCAGTGCGATATCTTCGAGCGATCGCAAGGAAGCCACTTCCGGAGTTTGGCTGTTATCTAATTGTGAATCCTTGGCTTTCAACAGCGCTTGTCGCAACGCAAAACTCAAGGGAGCGAGAATACTGTAGTACGTCGCCCGTTTCAGCACTTCTAGCAAAGTATCTATCCGTTCCAGCAGCGCCGCAGGTTGACTTGTAGAGACAAGGGCGATCGCGTCTGACTTTTGAGTGGAAGCATCCAGTCCCGCATCTAAATAAGCAGATCGCCGTTCCAAAATTGGGGTAAATAAACGCCGATCATCCCGCGCAAAATCCTTTTCTAAACTTAATTCACGCCCCAATAATCGCAGTAACCCCGGCACATTTTGCAGCGTAGAAGCTAGAGGGGGTTTTGAGAACTTAGCACCTCTAGTTAAAAACTCCAAACTTTCCGGCGGTAAACCCATACGACGGAAAATTTGTCCCAACAAGGTTGCATTAAAGTAGGCGCGAGAAGCGTGTAGCGTCGCCGTTTCATTAAAATCTAACCCAGCGGCTTCTTTGCCTAAAACTAAAGTAAAAATCTCTCCCCAAACACCGCAAGTCAGAGGACGATTAATCGACCACGTCAGCGGACGAATTAACCCCGGAATCACCTCAGCGGCAATCTTGCGCGTCCAGATAGGTTGCAGAGTAGTGATTGTCCGCGATTGCAACAACCACAGGGTTTGCCCATCGTAGCTCCATTCAACATCTTGGGGAATGCCGTGATACTGACTTTCCAACTGCCGCGCTAAGTAAGCGACTTGCTGAATCAACGCCGGAGGGACATCGCCGCTGCCTTCCACGGGTAAAGATGCGACATCCTGCGCCTGGAGATCGTCCACAAACACCCGATATTGCTCTGGTGTCACTTGCCCAGATACAATCCGCACCGCGTCTCCCGGCAATGCCTCAATCACGACTGCATTACCTTGTTGGGCAATCGGATCTCGGCTAAAAGCAACACCCGAAAAGACGCCTCGGACTTGTGTTTGAATCAACACTGACATCGAAGCTTCTGGCAGGTTGCGATCGCGCCGATAAGTTTTTGCCGCCGGGTTATCGTAAGAAGCAAGAACGCGAGTAATCGCCTCCTCCAACGCTTCTGCACTTGTAACATTCAAAATCGTTGCGTATTGTCCTGCCGCCGAAGACTGTTCCGAATCTTCCCCAACCGCAGAAGAACGCACCGCGAGGGGTTGTTGTTCGGAAACTTGGAGAAACTCAATCATCACCCCTGGATCGTCTCCAGGCGTCAGCACCCAGCCCATCGGCACCGGATAACCCCAGCGTTTGAGCTGAGATAGCGTTGCGGCTTTTTGTCCGACCTTGCTGACTTCTAGCGCTTGATCGAGAGAAACAATCGCTTTATCACCTCGGAAAAAACGAAACACAGCTTTATTCCCAGTTTGAGCTTGTTCGGATGGAAGGTCTAAATCATCGGGGATTTTCTGATAAATCCAGGCGATGATCCCACTGAGAGCGATCGCGGCGACAACTTGCGCTGTTGAGTGATGGGGCAATAGCGCCATAAACACGGGCAACAAAATTAAAACCAAAATGCGCCCCTGTTTCCTCTCCCGCACCAGTGTAAAACTAACTCCCCCAATTACAAATACTAAGACTGCCACCAGCGGAGCATGAACCGCAATCCCCCACACAACATTCGTTGTGCCAGCACCCCGCCCCATCCAATAACGTCCCAGCACCAGCGCAATCAGCGCGATTAACTCCCATTCGGGGTTCGTCGGAAAGAAACTCCGCGCTAATAAAACGGCAGCAATCCCCTTAGAAGCTTCCGACAGCACCGCCAAAATACCTGCAAGGCGTCCCCCGTGGTAAAAAGCAGCAGAGACGGAGACATTGCCCGTGCCGAGTCTTGCCAGTCGCCGCCCAGTCAGGGCGCGAACAATCCAAGCAATAAGAGGCAATCCGCCCAAGAGAGGACAGACAATAAAAATGAGGAGAGCGCCCCAAACTTGAGTCAGAGTCATGGCTGGGAGTAGCAGTACCAACACATGAATTGTAGTAATGTTTCTCAACGCAAAGAGCAATAGAAGTTCACAAAGTTGTCGAAATGCCCATTTATCGCGTCTCTCCTTTGCGTACCTTTGCGCTTACCTTTGCGTACCTTTGCGTTAAAAATCTAAATTTATGTCATCTTCCCGAATTGTCACTTACAGCCCCGCTTACACAGTTGTGCCCACCTACGAGTGTTTTAATCGCTGTAGTTACTGCAACTTTCGCACCGATCCTGGTAAAAGTCCTTGGCTCACCCTATCAGAGGCTGAGAGAATCTTGCGATCGCTTGCCTCTCAAAACGTCTGTGAAATCCTCATCCTTAGCGGTGAAGTGCATCCCCATTCCTCGCGCCGTCAGGCATGGTTCCAGCGGATTTATGACCTTTGCGAACTAGCGCTATCAATGGGATTTCTCCCCCATACCAATGCAGGGCCATTGAGTTTTGAGGAAATGCAAAAGCTGAAGGATGTTAATGTTTCGATGGGGCTAATGTTAGAACAGCTAACACCGCAGCTCTTACAAACTGTTCATAAACACGCTCCGAGTAAAGTACCAGAATTACGTTTGCAACAGTTAGAGTGGGCAGGAGAATTGCGGATTCCCTTTACAACCGGATTGCTCTTAGGAATTGGAGAAACCGAGCAAGATTGGTGGGAAACACTGGAAGCGATCGCGCTTCTCCACCAACGCTATAATCACATTCAAGAAGTCATTCTCCAACCCCACAGTCCCGGCACTCAACAAACCTTCGACGCCCCACCGTTTGACCCCCATCAATTACCCGAAGTCATCGCCAAAGCCCGTCAAATTCTCCCCCCAGATATTACTATCCAAATCCCCCCCAATTTAGTTACAGATTCCAGTTGGTTACTCGCCTGTGTAGAAGCTGGTGCCAGAGATTTAGGCGGAATTGGCCCAAAAGATGAAGTGAATCCTGATTATCCTCATCCTCAGTATCAGCAATTAAAAGAAATTTTAGAACCTGCGGGTTGGGAATTAGTGCCGCGTTTGCCAGTTTATCCTCAGTATGATGATTGGTTATCAGATAGGTTGCAAAGTGCCGTCAATCAATGGCGGAGTGCTACGTTATTAGAAGAGAGGGTAAACTAGGAGCGAGTGCATCAACTCTCATATGACCAATTTATAAAAAATTGAATAGAAAATATACCCAAATGAGAACAAACCTCTTAGAACGCCCTTTAGAAGTGGTCACTAAACTTGAAAAACTTCTAGACATCAAGCCCGACAAAGACGAAACTCAGTATAACCAGGGCAATGCGCTGTTTAAACAAGAGCGTTTTGAAGAAGCGATTGCTAGTTACCACAAATCTCTAGAAATTAAACGTGATGCCTACGACGCCTGGTACAACCGGGGTGTTGTGCTGGTAAAGTTAGGACGCATTGATGAAGCAATTGTCAGTTGGGACAAAGCTCTGGCAATTAAACCAGACTTCTATGAAGCCTGGTTTAACCGGGGAATTGCGCTAAGTGAGTTAGGACGGATTGACGAAGCGATTGTCAGTTGGGACAAAGCTCTGGAAATTCAGCCAGACTTTAGCGAAGCCTGGTATCACAGAGGTATTGCCCTATTTGACTTAGGACGTTTGGAAGATGCTTTTGTCAGTTTCAACAAAGCCATCCAGTTCAACCCTAAGGATTACTGGAGCTGGTATAACCTGGGCGTTACTTTGACTAACCTAGGTAGCTATGAGGAAGCAATTGCCAGCTTCAACAAAGCCCTAGAGATTCAACCTGACAATGACTGGATTTGGTATAGCCTAGGTGTGGCGTTGAGTAAAATAGACAACTATGAAGAAGCAATTGCCAGCTTCAACAAAGCTCTAGAAATCCAGCCTGATAGGTTTGAGGCTTGGTATAACTTGGGTAGTGTTTTATATTGCTTAGGTCGATATGAAGAGGTAATTGTTAGTTACGACAAAGCTATACAAATCAAATCTAACGCTCAAGAAGTCTGGTACAACCGGGGCAATGCATTACTGCAATTAGAACACTTAGACGAAGCACTTGCCAGCTATGACCAAGCCTTGAATATTCAATCCAACCTTTACCTGGCTTGGCAATACCGAGGTATTATACTGTTAAAATTGCGACGCTTAGACGAAGCGATCGCTAACTTTGATAAAGCTCTAGAATTCAAACCTGACTATGCCGACGCTTATTATAACAAGGCTTGTTGTTATGCTTTACAGGGAAATGTTGAGCAGGCAGTCGAAAACTTGCAACAAGCCCTTAATCTGAGTCCTGACAAATACCGGGAAATGTCAAAAAGTGATTCAGATTTTGGCAGCATTCGAGAAGATGCTCGGTTTCAAACTTTGATTCAGGAAGAAAGTGATTGGGAAGAAGGAGAGATAGACGAGCGTGAATGGCTTAGAGCCGCAACAATTAATCCAGCGTTTGATTTCCTAAAAGATGCCGAAGAAGATATTTATACATTAGCCGATGGCAAGCCATTCAATGACTAAGGGTAAAGTAGTTTTGGTGCCTTTTCCTTTTGATGATTTATCGGCTACCAAAGTGCGTCCTGCTGTCTGCCTCACTAACCCTGTCGGGCTATATTATCACATTATCCTGGCTTTCATCACCAGTCAGATTCCAACTGATTTGCTAGAAACTGATATTCTCTTGGATACAAGTCATCCAGACTTTGCCGCTAGTGGGTTGCGTAAAGCCTCAACTATTAGGTTGGCTCATCTGATGACTGTTCGCAAATCAGTGATTCAGCGTGAGATAGGTATATTGTCATTAGAGATACAGGCTCAAATTGCTGAGAAGTTGTGCAAGTTGCTAAGAGAATGATCTAGCGATCGCTCCCATTCATCCCCTCGACGACTAACCGCATTTTTGTACAATAGATTCACTCATTCAGAAGCTAAGTTTCTAGAGTAAAAATACCTATGCGTAGATTAGGGCGCTACGAGCAAGCGATCGCTAGTATCGATCAAGCACTGGGAGTTGACTCCAGCGACCACAAAATCTGGTACAACCGAGGCGAAGCGCTAGCGAACTTAGGTCGCTATCAAGAAGCACTGGTCTGCTTCGAGCGAACTGTAGAACTTGCACCATCAGACCACGCTGCTTGGGTATTTCGAGGCGTTGTGCTAATTCACTTAAACCGCTATGAAGAAGCTCTCTCTAGCTGCGACAAGGCGCTAGAAATTGCACCAGAAGATAAAGAAGCTTGGACGTTCCGAGGTGCAGCATTGCATGGGTTGGGACGGTATAAAGAAACTTACGCTAGTTACGACAAAGCTTTGGGAAACCCAAAAACACCACGATGGCGAAAACTCATTCAGAAATGGGTAATGGGTCATCGGTAATGGGTCATTGTTCATTCGTAATTGCCGCTTTCCAGAGTCCCTTTGCCCGCTCCTTTTCATCAGGGATGAAGTCGGTAAAATAGAGTTATCGAATTCAGGAGCCAGTTTACTGGCATAAAACCCCTATCGAGACTATCTACGGCAATCTTCAAGGTCTTAAGTCCAGCCATCTGAAGCAGCTACAGCGACTGTATCATCAGCGGCTACCGGGCGATTGTCTGACTACGCCAGAATTTGCCCAGAGGCTGGCAGCAATCAGCACGGAAATTAATCAGCCAATGTGCGCCTACATCAATCGCCGGGGACAGGTGATTCGGGTAGGAGTGGGAACCCCCAGGCAAACGCAGATTCCCCCTCTAGAATTGCCTCGCTACGGTGCAGAACGACTTAGCGGCATTCGCTGCATCGCCACCCAGTTGAAACCAGAAGCACCCAATGAAGCTGCCTTAACTGCAATGGCAATGCAACGTCTGGATGCGCTAGTGGTGATATCCCTTACTGGGACAGGTTTTGAGCGTCGTGGCGGCGGAGCCACAGGTTATATTAAAGAAACTTATATTGCTCACCTAGTTCCTCACCCCGAAACTCCCTGGAGTCTGTCGCCGCCGATGAGCCTAGATGTGCTGGCGAACCAGGATTTTCTGGAACTGGTCGATGGACTAGAAGCCGAGTTCCAACGGGAATTTGTTGCTCGGCAAGTAGACATCGACCACGACCGGGTGCTGCTGGTTGGGTTGATGACGGGTGACAGGACACCCCAGCAATTCCAAGATGGGTTGCAAGAATTAGCGCGGTTAGTGGATACGGCTGGCGGACAAGTATTGGAGACAATGCAGCAGAAGCGCCCCCGTCCCCATCCTCAGACAGTCGTGGGTGAAGGAAAAGTACAGGAAATTGCCCTCACCGCCCAGACTCTCGGAGTGAACCTAATCGTCTTTGACCGCGACCTTTCACCCGCTCAGGTTCGCAACTTGGAAGTCCAAACAGGCATTCGAGTGGTAGACCGCACTGAGGTGATTTTGGATATCTTTGCCCAACGCGCCCAATCCGGTGCTGGTAAGTTGCAAGTAGAGCTGGCGCAGCTGGAATATATGCTGCCCCGCCTGACAGGTCGAGGTCAAGCGATGTCCCGACTAGGCGGCGGTATCGGCACTAGAGGGCCAGGGGAAACAAAATTGGAAACCGAACGCCGTGCGATCGCGCGCCGCATTGCCCGACTGCAACAGGAAGTGAACCAGCTGCAAGCACACCGTTCGCGGCTGCGACTTTCGCGGCAACATCAGGAAGTTCCTTCTCTGGCTTTAGTTGGGTATACGAATGCTGGGAAGTCAACCCTATTGAATGTACTGACGAATGCCGAAGTTTACACGGCTGACCAACTATTTGCGACTCTCGACCCCACCACGCGACGCTTAACGATTCCTGACGCTGTGACGGCTGAACCTCAGCAGATTGTGCTGACAGATACGGTGGGATTTATTCACGAGTTGCCGCCTTCTTTGGTAGATGCCTTTCGCGCCACTTTAGAAGAAGTGACGGAAGCTGACGCGCTGCTTCATGTCGTGGATTTATCTCATCCGGCGTGGCAAAGTCAGATTCGTTCTGTGATGACTATCTTGTCGGAAATGCCTATAACACCCGGCCCAGTGCTGGTTGTGTTTAATAAAATCGACGAAGTTGATGGCGATACGTTGGTTCTGGCACAGGAAGAATTTCCGCAAGCGGTGTTTATTTCAGCGAGTCAGCGCCTTGGCTTAGAAACCTTGCGTCAGCGCATGAGTCAACTGGTTCAGTATGCAGTTGCACAGGAGTAAATCACTTAAAAATAACTTCTCCGAAAAGTGAAAACTTACGTAATTCTCCGTTAGCTCTGTTTTCTAGCGGAGAATTACATATTTTCTTTTTGAAGTTTTGATAAAGCAAGCCCCTATATTCTTAAAGAGTCAGTAAAAACCACTACCGTACTCTAGACACTATCTACCGAAATCACTTACACATATATTTACACACCATAAAAATGTCTACGGCTAGTTAGATAAATCAGGCAAAAATACAGGAAGTCAATATAATGGCAAAAATCCTCTCAAAACTAAATATCGGATTACCTGTTTTATCTGCTGTTGGTAGCCGTTCTGTTTCGATTTTCGCTTCGGTTGTAGTTGCCGCAGGAATTGCCACCGCATCTTCTACCTTCTCCCCTGCTAGCGCCTTCACAATCACTACAAAGACGGGAGCCGATAGTACAGCGGGAAATCCAGCCGGTCAACAGCTATACGATGTGGGTATTACTAAAGATGACATTGGTAATTCCTTTTTAGTTGACTGGTTCCTCGCCAGCGGTACTAAAAACACGGATGGTAAAAGCACTCCGGTAGATTTAAGCGCCACAGGTATCTTTAAGGTGCTTGATTTTACTCAAAATTTGCTATCTTTGGAAGTCAAAATCACTAATACAACCTCTGCTAATTTCCAGGCAGCGATACTCAGTACTGGGTTTAGCGTAACTCCTGATGCAACTTCTGTGTCATTGATTAAACCAGGAAGCATTTTTGACAATGCTGAGGTTCAAAAGGCTGAGGTTCAAACTGTTAAGGCCAATAAATCTGGTAAGTCTGGTAAGCCGCCTGATAATTCTAGTAATCAGCAGTTTCCTGGGGGCTTTAAAGACATTGATGTTTGCATCTACGCAGCAAATGGTTGCAATGGTGGCGATGTTAAAGATGGTCTGCAATCAGGCGGTAAGTCTGATACGATTAAGGTCAACATTACCGGAAATTTCGGCGTAAATTACGCTGCTACTTTAGATTCTTTTCCCATCAAGTTTCAAACTCAGAATGGAAGTTACGAGCTAGCTGGCAAGCCCAAGCCTAAGCCACCAAAGCCTGTGCCTGAGCCTGGTACAGCAGTAGCTTTAGGATTGGTTGCTGCTGGCGCTGCTAGAGCGTTAAAGCGGAAAAATGTAGTGCAGCCATAATTCGGTTTTTGTTGAAGATTGAGGATTCCTTAATCTTCATATATACACTCGGAACCTCACCCCAACCCCTCTCCGTTCACGGAGAGGGGAGAATATTGAACCTAGTGGTGTTTACGGGAGGGCAGGGATAGGGTTAAACCGTACTCTATTCAATAGAGAATGGCTATAAATGGAAATTTAATCCCCACTCCTGCAAGCTATTAATCCCCGCGGCATAGGTCAGGTTGTATTGCAAAGGTGTCACGGTGATGTAATTTTTGCGAATCGCCTGAACATCCGTTTCTATATGACTGGGTAACAGGGGATTTTCTGGTTGTTCTACCTCCTCCAAAGCCTCACCTGCTAACCAATAATAAGTTTTGCCACGAGGATCTACTCGCTTTTGAAAGATATCAAAATAGCGACGAATTCCTTGGCGAGTCAGAGCAACACCAGCAATCTCTTCCCACTTCACAGGCGGCACATTGACGTTGAGCAACATTGCCTCTGGTAGCGGCTGCTTCGATAACTGAGAAAGCAGAATTGTGGCAAACCGGGCAGCGGGTTGAAATTCTCTTAAAGTGTAACTGGTCAGGCTAAAAGCAATGCTGGGAATTCCTTCAATCACGCCTTCCATCGCCGCCGAAACTGTGCCGGAGTAGAGAATATCGGTGCCGAGATTAGAACCGTGGTTAATGCCAGAAAGGACAAAATCCGGAGGGGCATCGAGCAAAGCACCTAGCGCCAGTTTCACGCAGTCGGAGGGGGTTCCCGAACAAGACCAAGCTTTAACTGTGGGATGAAAAATCGAGTCAACGACTTCGGCGCGAATGGGGTCGTGGAGGGTAAGACCGTGACCAGTGGCTGACCGTTCTCGGTCGGGACAAACTACGGTGACATCGTGACCGGCTTCTGCGAGAGCATTGGCGAGGGTGCGAATGCCCAGAGCGAAGATGCCATCATCGTTGCTGATTAGCAATTTCATCAATTCAATCAAGGGGTGCTATCGAGGAGTTCACTCTATTGTGGATGAATTTGCATCGCAGTCTGTAGCAGCTTGTGGCAGATGGATGAGTCAAAATCGCGCTAAACTCAAGCTTACTGCCACTAAAAATGACCCTCTCTAAAATGACCACGATGCTCAACGAGCTTGAGGCTCAATTAGCCGCGCTCAAACAGGAAGCAACTCAAGCGATCGCTGCCGCCGATACCCTGGAACGCCTAGAGGAACTCAGAGTTGGCTATCTGGGCAAGAAAGGGCAGCTCTCGAAGGTACTAGGGGGTTTAGGCAAATTAGACGCAAGCGATCGCCCCCGCATTGGTGCTTTAGCAAATGAAGTCAAAGAAGCGCTACAACAAGACTTGGATCGCAAGCGGACAAACTTACAGGAAGCACAAATCCAGGCAAAGCTAGAATCAGAAACTCTGGATGTCACGATGCCAGGAGTTTACCGTCCCCTCGGTCGTAAGCACCCCCTCAACAGCACGATCGACCGGGTTGTAGATATCTTCGTCGGACTCGGCTACACGGTCGCCAACGGCCCGGAAATGGAGACAGACTACTACAACTTCGAGGCGCTGAACACTCCCGCCGACCACCCCGCCCGCGATATGCAGGATACTTTTTACCTGCCGGATGGTAATCTGCTGCGGACTCATACTTCTTCGGTGCAGATTCGCTACATGGAAGAAAATGAGCCGCCGATTCGGATTGTTGCACCTGGACGCTGTTACCGTCGGGATACCGTCGATGCGACCCATTCGGCAGTCTTCCATCAGATCGAAATTTTGGCAGTAGATGAAGGACTGACTTTCACTGACCTCAAGGGCACGATTAAAGTGTTTTTGGAGGAGATGTTCGGCGCAGAGTTGCCAATTCGCTTCCGGACGAGTTATTTCCCCTTCACTGAGCCTTCTGCGGAAGTGGATGTGCAGTGGCAAGGGCGTTGGCTAGAAGTGATGGGCTGCGGGATGGTCGATCCCAATGTCCTCAAGAAAGTAGGTTACGACCCAGAAGTTTATACTGGCTTTGCTGCTGGCTTTGGTGCTGAGCGCTTTGCGATGGTACTGCATCAAATTGATGATGTGCGCCGGATGTACAGCAGTGATTTGCGCTTTTTACGGCAGTTTTAAGTAGGGGAACCTCACCCCCAACCCTTCTCCGCAGGCGGAGAGGGGGCTATTTCCTTGGGTGATATGGGGTGCTATTTCCTCGCCTCCCTAAAGAGCAGGCAGGGGTTGGAGGTGATGTTTCCGGTCATACCGCACCCCAAGGTACAATACTCCCTCCCATCAATGTTCTCCCCGCTCCGTGGAGGTCGAGGGTCTGGAAGTGAGATTCCGAGTGTATATATTTCACTAAGAGTGAGAACCCCCGGATAAGTTTTAGATATTTTCCCGACCTAATATTTTCCCGGATGAAGGGATCTAACTGTGTTAAAAAGAATTAAGTCGCTGCACCTGTAAGAGTGATCGCTAATCAGCCAAGTATCGAAAGAAGTATTCTTTTAAATGCGGTTGAATCCAAACCTAGGGAAAAATTTGGCTTTAGTGCCGCTAGCGATCGCGAGTATCTTTTGTGGAGCTTGTACAGATCAGCCAACAGACAAGCAACTGGAAACATGGCGAACGGAAGCGATCGCTCTCAATGCCCAGAAGGTAAAAGCCAATACCCAAGAGTCACAGGAAACTGAATGGAATCTAGAGATCGGGGGGCAAATTGCTCAGAGAGAACCTGTGCAATTGAATTGGCAACAGCTACAAGCATTGGCAACCGAGCGTGTAAAAACCACAGATCCGAATTTTGTACTCAACCCAAAAGAGATTTTTGACTTTCACGGCATTCGTGTCTCTACCCTGTTAAAACAATTAGCGATCGCCTCCGATGTCAGGGATGTTACCTTTGTCTGCTTTGATGGCTACCAAGTGACAATTGCCGTCAAGGATTTGGTTGCCTACCCGATTACATTAGCGATCGCCAGAAATGGCAAACCAATTCCTCGCGCTCAAGGCGGTCCGATTTATTTAATATTGCCGTATACACAATACCCAGAATTGAAACAGAAGTATAACGAATTATCTTGGGCATTTTACGTTAGCCACATGATAATTGGTACTGAACCCGTAAGATTACGTGTAGGAAAGCGCGAACTAGATTTAGCGACTCTTGACAAACTGCCCCAAGTCACAATTTCGGACAATGTTGGGTATAGAATGGGCTGGCCTACTGGCAAAGTCAAACTTCACGGAGTGCGCGTGCGCGATGTTTTAGCCTTCGCGGGTGTTCAGTTGCCCGTTAATGGCGAAATTGTGGTTCAAGGGAAGGCACCCATTTCCCGTGACCCCTCTAATCCAGTCCGCTTGGCAGCCGCCGACCTGCGCGACTGCGACATTTTGCTGGCAACTAGATGGGGCGATAACCAAGAATCTATCCCCGCAAAAATGGGTGGCCCATTGACACTCGCTTTTGGTTCTAAGTGTCAAGATAGGGAAGAGAAATCTTTCTCTTTGAGCAAACAGAGATGGGTGACATTCGTGGTTGAAATTTCGTCCAATTTTTGATAGAAATTAATACACAACTATCACAACCAAATTTCCAGAAGATATCAACTGTTTTTAAGGATTTTATATGAGCAAACCATTAGATGAAACTCTTTCAACAGAACTGTCTAAACGCATTAAAAGCAAAGCGAAAACTCCTTTTGACAATGCCTATAAAGCAGCCTTGTTAACTGAAGGGTGTATGTATGTTCAAGGGTTTTTAGTTTGGGATGATCAGCCATACAAACCAATTGAGCATGGTTGGCTGGAGCTGGATAATTGTATTGTCGATCCAACTCTGCCACATTTCAATAAAAATCCTCAAGAACTCTACTACTTTCCGGCACAACGTTTAACCATAAAAAAACTGATTGCAGCGGTAGAAGAAGCTCAGGAAGATTATCCAGAAGATGACGCACTACCTGTTTATGATGCTTTACCGCATGAGTATTACGGCAATGTGATGATGGGCGGGAAAAACTATTCGGAGGCATATAACGAGGCTCAAGCTAAGTGCAAAGAGTTGAATAAACCCAAAAAGAAGACTAACTTAGAGAGCGAACCTACTTGAGTCTAGAAAGAATAACTTATTAACAGTCATCAGACACCAAGAATATCAGTGTCTCAAACTGACCTACCAATTTTAAAACTTAAACCGGATGCTAGATGACGCTAGTGGGATGTAATAAAAATGAGAATCACGAGCGCTGAAGCACCATGAAAGTGTTTGCTTTCCACTCAATCCGCACCCAGATTATGACTGCGACAACGCTGTTGATAGTCACGCTAGTTGGCTCAATCGTTTGGGTTTGGGCAGAGACCGAGAGTAACCTCTACCGCCAGCAGCAGAAGAGTCAAGCAAAGTCCTTAGTCAAGCTATCAGCTTATGCCTTAGCGAACGAACTTTCTGAAGATAACTGGAGTCAAATCCGCGTGGATCTGGATTTGCTGATGAAAGAAAATCAGGATTTCCTATACATTCTCGTCTCTGATGTTCGGAAAAAAAATCAGATCCTCGCGTCGTCTCCTAGCGATTTCCAAAACCAGTACATTCCAGATATTGTGCCAGTAAAAGTGACGAATGCCGCCCTAGATTTATCGCAAAAGTCTTCTGCTGTAGAAACATTTGCTTTGCGGGATATCAAGTTTTTGGAGAGCATACGCGCGAAGCGTGGCGAACGAATTATAGAGGTAAGTTCGGATGTCCAAATGGTATCTGGTGAAAAAATCGGCACGTTGCGGATTGGGATGTCGCTACGACAAATTAACCGCGCTGTTGTCTATGCGGTAAATCAGGCGTTGCTGGTGGGTACGGTGGGACTTTTCGTTGGTTTAGTGTATGCGTATATTTTGGCAAAGCGGTTGAGCGATCCAGTGCAGCGTTTGCAGGTGAGTGCTGCCAGAATTGCTGCTGGGGATTTGCATCATCGTGCGGAAATTAACTTGTCTGATGAAATTGGTGCTTTAGCAAAGTCTTTTAACGAGATGTCAGTCGCATTGCAGACATCGTTTAGTAAGTTACAGAAAACTTTGAAATCGTTTGAACATTTCGTACCGGACAAATTTCTTGCAGTTATTGCACCAGAGGGAATTGAAAACATTCAAGTGGGTGTATCGGCAACGCGAACGATGACGATTTTGTTTTGCGATATCCGAGGTTACAGCTCAATGGCGGAACAAATGACGCCACAGCAAACATTTTCGTTTTTGAATGATTTTTTGGAATGTATGGGATTGCCGATTGAAGAGAGTGGTGGCTTTATTGACAAATATATTGGCGATGCAATCATGGCATTGTTCGATGACGAAGGAACTGATTCCGCGGTGCGTGCGGCAATTTTGATGCAACAGACGCTTTCCCTGTTCAATGAGGCGCGGATGCAAAAAGGTTTACCAGCGATCGCTGTCGGTATTGGTATCCATCGCGGTGAGGTGGTGATGGGTACCGTGGGATTTACTTCCCGTATTGACTCTACAGTAGTTGGCGATTCAGTGAATCTAGCTTCTCGCCTTGAGGGTTTAACGAAGCAATATAACTGTAATATTTTGGTAACAGAGTCAGTGGTAAATAGTTTGTACCATCCCGAATCGTTCTCCTTGGAATTAGTAGATAAGTCAGTTAAGGTGAAGGGAAAAGACGAAGCGATCGCTATTTACGAAGTCAAGATATAAATGATTTAAAATTAATCCTTTTATAATTAAGCTTTTAACAACGAAAAACAACGCCAGCAGTTCAGATACCGGACTTCTTAAAGAAGTCCGGTATCTCGGTTGTACAAGTTATTTAAGAGTGTTAGATTTATGAGCAAAATGCTCTAACAACAATCGGTGAACAAAAATATAACCACCGCCAACTTTCTGTAACAAGATGCGCTCAGTCGCCCAGTCTAGAAAACGCGCATAGTTCCAAGGTATGTAACCGTTGGAGTAAAGAATAACTCGTAAAGCAAAGTGTTTCACGCAAGCTTCACCTGCTGCAAACATTCCGAAAAATAACCCAATAATTAGTCCCCAAAATAGGGGAATCCCCATCAATCCAGCAATGATTTCTAACCCCAGAATTCCTACAATTGCAAAGAATGTTGCATTTCTTGCTGACTGCCAAATCCCTTGATTCGGAACTGTACTGGTTTCGATTCCTGGCCCCATCAACCCACGCATCAATATAAAAATTATCCACGCACCCAGACCGCCTCGTAGCCCGGAAATCAAACTATCAGTCAACCCTGACTGGAGATTAACCACTAATCCAGAAACTAGCCCACTACTTAGCCCCAAAATTAGCCCAGCAATCAACCCAACAACTAGCCCGGATTTCAGGTTATCTTTTGCTTTTGCACTTGACCACTTCAGCGTTTCAACTGGGTTGATTTGATTACTAATCACCCCAAAAATCAATCCTGCACCTAGAAAACCACATAGCCCACTAATGAGTCCAACAATTAGTCCAACTTGCAGTCCCGCCGCGTGCCCAGAAATTATACCAGCCCCCAATGCTGCACTCAGTCCAATCAGCAAACCCAGCGTAACAGCATATATTCTTCTTTGCCCGTTTGTTGGCAGCCAACTAGGCTGAATCCGTTCAATTAAAAATACCGTTTGTGACTTTTCAACTAACCTTTGTGCCAGCCAACTTAGCCAATGTATTGCTTGTTCTTTTGAATACTGAGTATTCCCACTTCTGCGCTCAAACATTCTTTGAATATATTTATCAAATAAATGTTGGCGGCGTTCTTCTAAATTTAGACCGGGTAAGTCAGTAATTGACATTCCTTGGTAAGCGAGGGTCATAATACTGAGTATTAGCGGGGATTTGGCTAATTCTTGCAGTGTCGTATCTGCTTGCAGTGCGGTGTTGAGTGCTGCTAGTTCTGTTCCCGTACTTTTTAGATATTGATAAATTTGTTCTAAAGTGAGCGGTTGGATAAAAACTGCGCCTTGAAATCGGAGACGGTTCGATAACAATTCATAATCTTTGATGCGGCTACAAACAACAATTTCAGTTTGCCCGTATTCCTGACTAAATTGATTAATTGCTTCAACACAATGCTCCCGCCGTTCCGCACTGACTTCATCTAAGCCATCTAGTAACAGTAGTAGTTGTTGCTCCTTAATCCAATTCTTACCAATTTCTTTAGAAACTTGATATTTAGTATTGAGTTCCCGAATAAGCCAGTCAGCAATTTTTTCTTTGGCATTCGTCCAGGCAGAAAGATTAAATACTACTGAAATTGGCTGATTGACATCTTTTTCGGCAAAATCAATGAGATCGCGGGCAAGTTCTAGAAGCGTTGTGGTTTTTCCCGCACCCGGTTCGCCTAAAATTAGCAAAGTTCGCCCTTCTCCCATCTGATTAAAAAGGTCGATGACTCTAGTATTTTTAGATAAAGTTTGTCTGGGTTGGTCGGCAGTTTCCCAGACAATCCCCCAAGGTCGATCGATTGCATCCAAGCGTTTTTCTAAGCCGAGTTCTATTAGCGCTTTGCCATGTAAGGAAGTTTCAAGAACGCCTTTTATCCAGTAATTTTTGACCTTATTGATCAATATCTGGCGATGGCGATACTCCTGACGGCTGTGGGGAATTCTAGGTTCTGATTTCTCTTGTCTAACAGATGGAAGGGGTGAGGTTGGTATCTCTGCAAAGTTAATCGTATTTACATCAGATATAGAAAGCTTTTGGGCGTGCGGCAAGGCTTGGTCGTGAGGTTGCAAAGCTGATAGCATGGTTTTGGCATCTGGATAGCGATCGCTCGAATGGCATCGCACTGCCTTATCCAAAACCTCTACTAAATTCGGGCTGAATCCTAGGGCGTCTGCATCCCACATCATCTCGCCCGTCTGAGGATTGATATGGAAGTCTTGAGGACGTTTACCTGTCAGCAGATAAATCGCAGTCAATCCTAGACTATAAATATCGCTTGCGTAGACAGGTTTACCCGCTGCTTGTTCTGGGGGCATATAACCCAGCGTCCCGACAGCAATTGATTGACTGATATCGCCTTGGGCGTCTACCGTCCTATCAATGATTTCCTTGGCGATGCCAAAATCGATTAAAACAGGCTTGTCATCCTGTTGTCGCAGAATAATATTGCTCGGTTTGATATCTCGGTGGATAATCCCTTTGGTGTGGATATAATCCAAAACTGGCAAGAGACTTGCTAGCATTTCCTTGACTAATTTTTCGCTGAGAAGTCCCTGCTGTTGCAATTTTTGACTCAGGGTAAAACCTTCAATCCATTCCTGAACTAAGTAAAACTGCTCTTTTTCTTCAAAATAAGCGTGCAACCGAGGAATTTGTTCGTTCCCTTCACCCAGTTGCTCTAAGATAGCTGCTTCTCGCTGAAATCGCTCTTGAACGAGTTGATAAACTTGGGGGTTATTGGCTACAGGTTTCAGTTGCTTGATGACACAAATACGACGGGAAGGCATATAGGTGTCTTCCGCCAAAAAGGTTTCGCCAAACCCACCTGTTCCCAACGCCCGAATGATGCGATAGCGGTTATTTAAGAGCGTCGGTGTCATCTCAGTTTACGCTGTTACTGGTTGCTGGTGATTCTATACAAGCATCATAGCTGGGAGCGATCGCGCTCAGTTGAAGAGGATATGAAGATGTATAGGACGCAGTTTGAGGCGAAGCTGCGCTCTCACTTCTTGCAACTACTGTTACTCTGAGCTATATAGTAATCCTCAATAATTCGTGAAGGCAAGATACCCGACTTCTTCAAGAAGTCGGGTATCTGAACCGCTGGCATCTCACCACTCAAATAAAATTGCTATATACAGTTACATTTTGGCAAAGTGTTCTCTTAGCAAGTCGTGAATGAAGCGATAGCGTCCGCCGACTTGTTTAATCAACCTACGCTCATTTGCATAGCTGAGGAAACGCGCATAGTTCCAAGGAATCGCCCCACTCTTCCACAAGATTAGGCGCAAGGCGAAGTGTTGAATGACAGGTAAACCAGCAAAGATGATGCTAAATATTAATGCGAAACCAAGTCCAGGAATAACAGTACTGATAGGCTCAACAGACTGCCCTCTAGCTACCAACACTGCGTGAATTAGCATCCCCGCAGGCAAGATAATTCCAGTAATAATTATAGTGTTTTTGGCTGAATCTTTAATTCCTTGATTGGGTTTATTTCGATTCTTAATGTCTTCACCAATCAGCCCAATAGCCAACCCAATAATTAGCCCACTAGTCAGCCCAATAGCCAACCCAATAATTAGCCCAATAATCAGCCCACTAGTCAGCCCAATAGCCAACCCAATAATTAGCCCAATCAACAGCCCAATATTTAGCCCACTAATCAGCCCTCTTCGAGCTTTTTTCCAAGTAAAGCTTAAGTCGTCACCAAGCTTGATCTCATTAGCAAATAACCCACTATTCAGCCCACCAATCAGCCCAATATTCAGCCCACCAATCAAACCAAAAATTAGCCCACCAATCAGCCCAATATTCAGCTTATAAAGTAATTTTTCTTGAGTAGTGCCTAAAAAACTTGGCTGAATTTTCTCAATAATAAACTCTGTCTGCTTCTGCTCTTTTAAAGTTTTAGCTAGCCAAATCAACCAGCGTTTGCTGCCCTCTGGTTTATATCCTTGACAGTTGTGAGACAGTTCTAAGCGGCTTTTGATATAAGCATCAAACAAGTCTTTCCGGCATTTCTCCTGGTATGCTTCAAGTTCAGCCGAAGAATCGAAGTGTTTGGCTTTGCTTTCCAAACCATTTGGATAAGCTACCGGAATGAGATGTAAAAACAGCGGCATCTTTGCCAACTTCAGCAAACCATCTGGGTCATTCTGCATAACATGCCAGAGATGTCCGCAATTTAACCGTTGCAGATAGCCTTTGATCTGATTATCTTCCAGCGGTTTTAGACAAATTGCTCCCCGCAGCGTCAAAATTTCCTCACCTGTTTTGTACTCTTCCTCACGACAGCAGACGATAATCTGAGAAAGCCGAGAAGTTGTTTGCAGAAATTCATTAATTCTGTCAATACATTTTTCCTGACGAGTTTTCAATTCATCCAAACCATCCAATAGGGGCAATAATTTACCTGTTTCTAACCACTCACGAGAAATTGCCTCTGGGATATTATTGCGGAACTTCAAGGCAGCTACCAGCCAGTCAGTAATAGGTTGCCGATCATCTTTCCAGCTAGAAAGTTCAAATATTACCGGGATTGGCTTTTCTAGCTGCTGTTGGGCAGATAAAATCAAGTCTTGCGCTAGTTCCAGCAGCATCGTGGTTTTGCCAGATCCGGGCGCACCTAAAATTAGTAATCTGCCAGCAATATCATCTTGCTCAAAGACACCTATAATCTTTTTGCCCGGTTCGGATTTAGCGGTTACTCGTGTAAATTTTCGTAGCTTCTCCCACCAATCAGGCGACGGTTTAACATTCACGGGTACTTCTGGAGGTCGTCCTACCTCTTCCCGTTGGTCTTCCATCAGTAGCGGAATCAACTGATCATCATGCAGAGAGTCTTCCATCCGCACTTTCACATCAGTTAGCATAATCGCTAGTAAATCTTGCCGCCATTTCAATAAAATTGCTTCTGGCGTGCTGCTAGAAGTTTCAGCGTTATTGCCTTGCCTACTTCTGAGCAAATACAGCGTCGTTGGCACCGCAAAAACGTAGCCAAAGCCCAAAGTCCAGCAAACCTTCTGAATCCAATCGGCGTTTTGCTCTGCCTGTGCCGTAGTAATGAACCCGCCGCCAATGAGGGCTAACACGCCGCACAACACTCCTAATCCAAAGATGAAGCACTTGCCACGTAAGGAATTCTGTTTATCAAATGTGCTAGGCAGAAGTCCTCCAATCACGGCTAGTAATCCTAGCAGCAATAAAAGCAGTAGCCGAAGCAAGTCAGGAGTTGTCATATTTAGAGATAACCAGGATTAGATGCCAAGCGATCGCAACCTCAATCTGGGCATAATCGCACTATACTCACACAAATAAATTCGTCGCTATTCTATCCCTCTCCTCCTCTGTGCCTCTGCAATGCGATCATCTTTCATCGACCTGATTCCCCGTGCTAACCTGTTGAGAATCATTACGCTGATACACTTGTACCTACCCGAACAGCCTAATTGACCAGCACCTATGGTCTATGTCAAGCGAGTGGAACTCAGTAACTTCAAATCCTTCGGTGGCACCACCTCAATTCCGTTGCTGCCGGGGTTTACCGTGGTTTCTGGCCCTAATGGTTCGGGGAAGTCGAATATTCTCGATGCGCTGCTGTTTTGCCTCGGACTCGCCAGTTCTAAGGGAATGCGGGCGGAACGCTTGCCAGATTTGGTGAATCACAACCAAACCCATCGCGGCACGGTGGAAACTAGCGTGACGGTGACGTTTGATTTGTCCGATCTACCGGATGCTTTCGCAGATGAGGAAGAGGAGACGCACAATGGGCAAGGAGAAAATCCTGACGATCCCACCCTGGAAAAAGTGGGCGACGATCCCCCCCTGCCCCCCCTTAAAAAGGGGGGGAGAAATGATAACTCAGACTGGAGTGTGACGCGGAAACTGCGAGTCACTCAGCAAGGCACGTACACGTCGAATTACTACATCAACGGTGCATCCTGCAACCTCACCGAACTCCACGAACAAATGAACCGCCTGCGGATTTATCCAGAAGGCTACAACGTGGTGCTGCAAGGGGATGTCACCGGAATTATTTCTATGAACCCGCGAGAACGGCGGGAAATAATTGACGAATTGGCTGGAGTGGCGACCTTTGACCGGAAAATTGTGCAGGCGAAGAACACGCTAGATTCCGTTAAAGAGCGGGAAGATAGCTGTCGCATCGTCGAGGCGGAACTGGTTGCCCAACGCGATCGCTTATCTCAAGATCGCATCAAAGCTGAAAAATACCAAAAACTTCGCGCCGAACTTCAGCAGAAAGAACAGTGGGAAGTCGTTCTAAAATGGCGCAGTCTTCAACAACAAGAGCAACGCCTCAAAGAGCAAATCGCAGCAGGCGATCGCACTTGTGTTGAGTTAACTACCCAACTAACTGCCCTCAATGCTCAAATCCAGCAAGCAACCGCAGAACTCGACCAACTCAACGCGCAAGTGAAAGCGCTGGGGGAAGAAGAACTTCTGGCTTTGCAATCGGTTCTCGCGACTCAGGAAGCGGAACGGCGTGCGACACAACGCCAGCAGCGCGAGTTAGAAACAGCGATTGGGAATACTACAGCGAATATAGAACACGAGGAGCGAAGTCTCCAACAACACCAGCAAAAGCTGCAACAGTTCGCTCAAGAACAACAAGTTATCGAAACCAACGATATCGCGTCTCTACGTGCCGCACGGGATGAAGCGCAGCAAGTTTTAGAGCAAAGACGGGAAGAAGCCAGCGCGATCGCTGCCGCCTCGGAAGCTTGGGTGCAGCAACAAACCGCCCTAAATCGCCAAATCGAAACTTTACTGCAAACGGTCGAACCGCAACGAACCGAGCAAGCGCAACTGAGAGAGCGTTATGCCAACTTGGGGCGGCAAATCGAGGAGCAAAACCAGCTTTTAAAAACAATTGAGCCAGAATGTACCACAAAACAGTCTCGATTAGCTGATTTTGAAATACAACTCAATGATTATGCCCAAGAAATCCAATCCTTAGCGAAATCTCTGGCAGCCGCCGAACACGAGTTACAAATCCAGCAAGAAACTCAGAAGCGACTGCTACAAGAGCAACGGGACAAACAGCGCCAACTCGATAAACTCGAAGCGCAAGCCCAAGCCGAGCAAGAAGCGCAAGGCACCTTCGCCACCAAAGTGATTTTGCAATCAGGATTACCCGGTGTCTGCGGCTTAGTTGCCCAGCTAGGGCGCGTTGAACCCCGCTATCAGCTGGCACTGGAAACCGCCGCCGGTGCGCGTCTGGGAAATCTGGTGGTAGAAGATGACGGCGTGGCAGCGGCGGGAATCGAACTGCTGAAACAAAAACGGGCAGGGCGGATCACCTTCTTACCCCTAAATAAAATTCAGCCGCCACGATTTTCTCAAACCGTCGCCCTGAGTTATGCGAATGGATTTATTGACTATGCGGTGAATTTGATTGATTGTGAGGCGCGGTATCGGGATATCTTCGCCTACGTCTTCGGCAGCACCGTTGTCTTTGAAACGCTCAGTGATGCACGTCGTCACTTGGGGCAGCACCGGATTGTCACCCTAGATGGAGAACTGTTAGAAAGCAGCGGGGCGATGACGGGTGGCAGTAGCAATCAACGTTCTGGGCTGCATTTTGGGACGGCTGACGCGGCAGAATCAGCGGAAGCAGCGGCGTTGAGAAATCGCTTGCAAGAGATTGAGCGAATTTTAGATCGCTGTGGTGAAATTATCAGTTCTTTGACTGCAAAAACCAAGCATCTGAGTCAAGAATTGACGGAGGCGAAGGCGAAGCGGCGGGAACAAGAACTGCAATGCCAACAGTTGCAAAAGGAAATTAAGAACTTAATTGCACAAACAGAACAAGCGCGATCGCTTCTTTCTAAAAATACCCAAGAATTCCACACCGCTGAGTCTCGCTTAGCCTCTCTCGATGCCGAATTACCGGCGCAGGAAGCGCAACTGCAACAATTGCGGCAAGCTTTAGCAGAATTAGAACAATCCCAAACTTCTAGCGAGTGGCAACAAATTCAGGCGACGATTAAAACCGGCGAACAACAACTACAAGAACGGGAAAAAGCGCTGCGGGCTGCGGAACAAAGATTAAAAGATTTAGAAAATCAGCACCAGCGATCGCAAGAAAAAATCCAAGAATGTCAGCAGCGCTTGCAAGAATATCGCAGCCAACAAATAGAGCAACAAAATCAGTTAACAGCACTCAACACTCAACACTTAGCACTCAGCACTCAAATTGCCCAAACCCAAGCCGGATTAAAACAGCAAGAGGAGAAATTAGGGGAAATTAAACAACAACGCGATCGCGCCGAACAAGAATTGCGATCGCGTCATCTTTCCCAACAGCAGCTGGAATGGCAACTGCAAAAACTCCAAGAAACCCAACAACAGCATCGGGAAGCCTTAGCCACCGTGCAACCGCAGCTAGAAGCACAACAAGCAGAATTACCCGATCCGCTGCCAGAAGTGCCCATGCTTGTCAATCCGGGTTCTACTGAGACGGAAGCGATCGCCTTTGACTCCTTAATCGCTCAACTCGAACAATTGCAAAAAGAAATGCGCGCGATCGCCAAACGCCTGCAAGCAATGGAACCCGTCAATATGCTGGCGTTAGAAGAATACGAACGTACCACCACCCGATTAGAAGAACTCACTCAGAAATTAGCAACATTAGAAGCAGAACGCACCGAATTGTTATTGCGAATTGAAAATTTCACCACTCTCCGACGCCGCGCCTTCCAAGAAGCCTTCGACGCAGTCAATCAAAACTTTCAGTCAATATTTGCCGAACTTTCCGATGGCGATGGCTACTTACAACTCGACGATTCTGAAGATCCTTTCGTTGGAGGTTTAAACCTCGTTGCACACCCCAAAGGCAAACCCGTACAGCGGCTTGCTTCCATGTCCGGCGGCGAAAAATCCCTCACCGCCCTGAGTTTCATCTTTGCCCTGCAACGCTACCGTCCCTCGCCATTCTATGCTTTTGATGAAGTCGATATGTTTTTGGATGGGGCAAACGTAGAGCGATTAGCTAGAATGATTAAACAACAAGCGATGCAGGCGCAGTTTATTGTTGTGAGTCTCCGACGCCCTATGATTGAGTCATCTGAACGCACGATCGGCGTCACTCAGGCGCGAGGAGCTTACACCCAAGTTTTGGGACTAAAATTGCAGTCTCAAAAAGAGTCTGTATGATTTGAATTAGTATTAGTAACTAATAGGATTCGAGATCGGGATTCGGCCTCCAATGACATCTGAACAAATCCGTCAACGCTCCGACATTTTAAATACCCAAGTCATCACCCGCGACACTGGTAAGCGCGTGGGTGTTGTCAAGGAGCTATTGGTAGACATCGATCAGCGCAAGGTTGTGGCGCTCGGTTTGCGAGACAATCTGCTCTCGATTGCGGGAATGCCCCGGTATATGCTCCTTGATAGCATCCGTCAGATGGGCGATGTGATCTTGGTTGAAGATGACGACGTTATTGAAGATATCGACGTTGATGCCTACAGCACCCTGATCAACAGCGAAGTGATTACGGAAACGGGCGAACTTCTAGGGAGAGTCCGGAGTTTCAAGTTCGATCCTGACAGTGGCAAAGTTTACTCCTTGATCGTGGCATCTTTGGGGCTGCCGCAAATTCCCGACCAGGTGATTAGCACCTATGAGCTGCCGATAGAGGAAATTGTCAGCAGTGGCCCGAATCGATTAATTGTATTTGAAGGCTCCGAAGAGCGTCTCGTTCAGCTAACGGTGGGCGTTTTAGAGCGTCTGGGCATTGGCAGAGCACCTTGGGAACGGGAAGACGAGGAAGCTTACTTTCAGCCGACGGTTGCATCGGACAAGCAGCTGGGAACTGGCATCCCCATTCGCACTCCGACCGTCACGCCACTCCGCACTTCTACCCCGGTTGTTGACAACCGCTGGGATGAGGACGAGTGGGACGAACCAGAACCAGAGCCAGTTCGGAAGCGCCAAGCCGAATCCATTTATTACGAAGAAGACGACGAAGAGGATAACTGGAGCGAGGCGACAACCGAAACGCGGGGCGTTCGCTATGAAGATCGACCCTACGTGGAATCTGAGCCATACGATGACGAAGAGGACTACGAAGAAGACGCATACGAGGAGAAAGATGTTTGGGAAGATGCTGAGGAACCAGAGCCTTACAAAGCACCCCGCCTAAACATTCCTGAAAAAACTAAAGCGCCGGAGTACGAAGACGGCACCTATTAAGGTGAACTCCGTCCCTGTCCCTCCCCGTGAACGTTGAACCCCACCCCAGCCCCTCCCCGTAAACGGGGAGGGGTTCAATATTCTCCCCTCTCCGTTCACGGAGAGGGGTTGGGGGTGAGGTTCCAAGTGTATGCACTAAGAGAGTCAATCTTCAGTCCCACCGGATGCTTCTAACTTGCTTTAGAAGCATCTGGTGGGATTTTCATTCAAGAAAATTGCACGGCGCAATGTCTCCCAGCATCTTTACTTTCTTCGCAGCCAGACAAGCCAAGCGATTCCCAGTCCGAGAATGACAAATAAAGCGATCGCGCTAGCGGATACGAAGTTGTTCGCGCTAGCGGAAGCCGAGCGATTGGCGGGAACTGGCTCCTGGCTAGATGGCTGGCTAGATTGACTGGCTTTTGGCACCGCCGTCCCGGCTGCTACGGTGACGGGAAATTTTAGCTCAAACGGCTGGAAATTCGCTCCCGATGCAGGTGTGCCACTGAGTTGCACCTGATAAGTCCCCGGCTTGGGGAAAACAATCTCGGCACCCGGAATGCCTTGATATCCTTCTGCGGAAATGGCTTTTAGCGGGGGTGACAAGATGGGCGAGGCATTTAGGGTGCGGGGTTCAGAGTAGACGGTTAACTGGCAATTACACTGCTGTAAGGGGATGACTTGACCGCCTTTGCGAGTAAGTGCAAACCAGGTAAGAGAAGGTTCTCCAGCTTTGGGGTTGTCATTGGGTTCAATGTGCAGGGTACCGCCGACATCTTCTGCAATCTGTACCTTATGGGCAGTCGCGGGTGTAACCAGTAGTGTCAGGAAGAACACCGTTTCACCCATTGTCTGCAACAAATATCCGCGATTCCCCCAACCCTTCTGATGAAGATACGGTTGGTCAATTTGTAAAGAGCTTTTACCGAGACTGGGAAGGAGGGACATATAATTTTTCAAGTGAAAAAAGTGACCAAATCCAGCGAACTCGCACCAGCAATACAGCCAACGCCACCATTCCCAGTAAGACTACCCGCAGCTGATTCGCCCAAGTCCCCCCTAAAGTACCGAGATAATGGGAACCGATTAGCACCGCATGAATTACACACAGGAGAAACGCTGGAATGCTCAGCAGATGAATCCGTCGCCAGCGTTTACCCAAAGATTTCTGTATCCGGTCAAAACTGGTAAGCGCGGCTGGAGTCATCAACGCCAAAGCGATCGCTCCCGCACCCATCCCCCATTGATGCACTGGCAACATAAAAAACACTGCGTTGAAATTCCTGTTCAGCGTATGCTCTACCATGTGAAAAGTGTGGGCAAGGGACAGCACATAAGCTCCCACTCCCAAGGCACGGCGGTAATGTAAGAATTGCGACCAGAAGCGGCTAACCGGACGGGCAATCAGCGCCAGCATCAAACAAAGTAACGCCGCGTGTCCCGTGTAATCTACCATTGTGTCGCCGGTTCGCATCAGGGTGAGGATACCAATCGTCAGCGTTACCCAACCGCCCAACCGAAACAACTGGCTGCGTTTGTCAGCACTTAATTTAGATGCCGACACTCCGACGCCCAGCATCATCGGTAGCGTTCCCAGCCCAAAAGCGAGCATAGTTGCGGCTCCCATCCAGAGACTGCCCGTTTCCGCTGCTTTGAGTTGAGCCGCATACAAGAATCCGCAGGGAATTAAGCCCCAAACCAGCCCCAATAAAGCCGGTGTTAAGGAGGGACGATTTTGGCGATCGCTTGTAGATACCCCTCCGGGCGGCTGGCTCGATTTCAGCGACAACTTGACCATTGCGGCGTTCAGACGATTGTGCCAGATGCCTTGCTTGAGGGGATGTAAAATCGGGAGCCGAGGCAGGAAATCTGGTTTAATCTGTGCCAAGCCAAACCAGATCAGCATCAGTCCGGTCAAAATAGCGATCGCGCGGCGCAAGTCACTTCCGATTCCAGCGAATTGTCCTCCGGCAATTAATAGAGAACCCAGCGCCCCAAGTCCAACACCCGTGAGGGTATAACTAACAATCCGCCCCAAATTTAATAGCCCGTGAAAGTACAGTTGCTGCTGCCAGCGGGGAGCGGTATTTTGCTGATGGGACAGGGAAAACGCTACGGTGAGAGGGCCACACATTCCTACACAGTGACCAAAACTCCCCAAAAATCCCAGAGCCATGACTAGCAACAAATCCAACATTATGTTTGTTTCTTAGGAACCTCTCCAGCGGCTTGTTCGGTCGAAAGCTGGAATAGACCCAACTCCCTCAGTCGTTATTCTAGGTCTGGACGGGGGGCGGCGATAAACAAACGGTAATTTTAGGTAGAAAAATGAGGAAATGGATAGTCTCGGTGTTAGCACTGGTCGCGATCGCAGTCGCCGTCAGCAGCCATGAATTCTTCCAGCAGCGATCGCAACCAGTCATTGAAAGCCGGGTAGAAAGCACTCCAGCACCTCCAGTCCAGCATTTCGACATAGCAGTGGCGTCTGAGAAACCCGTCAATGTTCCGAATGTAGACCCAAAGCGGCTGATGGCGCACGTCAACGCATTAAACTTTCAGCGCTACACCCAGACAGAACGCGATCGCACTCGCAAATACCTCACCCAATCCCTCAAAAAATCGGGCTGGTCGCCCAAACTACAACCTTTCGAGGGCGGCGTCAACGTTGTTGCGACTCGCAAAGGCACCGATAAGAAAGCCGGAACCGTTCTCATCGCAGCTCATTACGACACCGTTTCCGGTTCTCCTGGTGCAGATGACAATGGCAGTGGCGTTGCCGTAATTCTGGAAATGGCTCGTCTTTTCGGTTCTCTCCCCACTCCCCGGACGCTACAATTGGCATTCTTTGACCAAGAGGAATTGGGACTGCGGGGCAGTCTTGCCTTTGCCGCAAAGCAGACAAATTTAGATAACCTGCGCGGCGTCATCGTCATGGATATGGTGGGCTATGCTTGCTACACCCAAGGCTGCCAGAAACTTCCCCCTGGTTTGCCCATCACTCCACCCAGCGATAAAGGCGACTTTCTAGCGGTCGTCGGCGACACCGAACACTTGCCACTGCTAGACGCTTTTAAAAAGTCCGCTCAACCCGGTTTACCCCTGGTTCTCACCGTACCCGTGCCTTTAAAAGGTCTCATGACCCCCGATGTGTTGCGTAGCGATCATGCGCCGTTCTGGTATCGGGGAGTGGGTGCAGTGCTGTTGACCGATACAGCGAATCTGCGGACTCCCCACTATCATCAGCCCAGCGATACGCCGACCAATTTAGATCGACCCTTCTTCCAAGGAGCCGCCCAGCTCGTTGCGAACGCGATCGCTCGGCTTTTGGAGAGCGATCGCCTGGAATCGGAGCCATCCACCTCCTCACCATCTGCTGGCAGCAATTTCGGGCAATAACGGCTGGCATTGCCCAAAAATAGTTGACGTTTTTTATATCCTATGCTAAAGAGCAATGCTTTAATCAGCTTCTCGGTGATACTCTAGGGAAACACCCAACTTTTCCCTAGTTTTTCACTTTTTCAGTGAAGCTCCTATGAGAATTCTGCTAGTGGAAGATGAGCAATACCTTGCTAAAACCCTGAACCAAGCGCTCGTTGACCAAAATTATGTAGTTGATTTTTCCCCTGATGGTCAAGCCGGATGGGAGCAATCGCAAACCTTTCCCTACGACTTGATTATCTTGAATTTGTGCTTGCCGAACTTGAACGGTATCGACTTTTGCCGACAATTGCGGTGCATGGGCGATCGCACCCCTGTCCTCATCGTGGCGACTCAGGATAGCGCTGCTCAGAAGGTAATGGTATTAGATGCAGGCGCAGATGATTATGTTGTTTACCCTTTTGACAAGCAAGAGTTACTTGCTCGCATCCGTGCTTTACTGCGTCGGGGTAGTTTGACGGTACCACCCATCCTTAACTGGGAAGGCTTGTGCTGTAACACGATTACCTGTGAAGTCACCTATGGCGGTCATCCTCTGGAATTGACGGCAAAAGAGTATCGCTTAATCGAGCTGTTCGTGCGAAATGGTCGCCGGGTGTGGAGTCGGAGTGCGATTCTCGACCGCCTTTGGCCCACTGAAGAAATCCCGCAAGAAGAAACAATCAAGACCCACATCAAGCGTTTACGGCAGAAATTGCAAGCGATTGGTGCCCCGAGTGATTTGATTGAAACTGTTTATGGTTTGGGCTATCGCTTGAAACAAGAGTCTCAGGTTTAAGTAGCGTTCAGTGAAACGAGGGCGATCGCTTCATCGGAAGGGAAGTCCCCCAAACTATCGATTGAATCTTACCCTGACCTCAGATTTTCACTTTTTGGCACTAACGTCATAGTTGGCACTAATGTCATAGATCGTAGATAAGTTAAAAAAATCGAAGTTCGTTACAGCCATACAGCCATAAATCTTCTAGCTGTAATGCAACTTTTACTCTGCTAGTGTCGTTTTTGTTTACACCTAAAACAAATGAATTTCACACATAGTAGCGATACAGATAACTCTCTTAATCAATCAGAAGCCAGTGAAAGACAACAACAAGCGAGGATAAGGAGCCAAAAAAACTTGATTACATGTCAAAATAACCATGAAAAGCGACAAAAAGCACTAACTGAGCAACAAAAGCTCCTAATCACTCAGCGAAATAGCCTAAGAAAACTAAGAAAAGAGCGAGAAAAACTGATAAGGCTATTGGCTTCTGCCAAAACGGTAATGGACTCAGAGGGTTCGGCTTTGCAGTCGGTGTTGAAGTGGGGAGACTTACACTTCAATCCAGCTACCCATGAAGCTACCTATGCCGGTCAACCTCTGAATTTAACTGCAAAAGAGTGTTGCTTACTAGAACTGTTCTTGAAAAAGGGTAGCTGCATATTAAAGCGAGATGAGATTCTCCAACGCCTTTGGCAGCCTGAAGAAATGCCTCATGAAGAGACCATCAAGGCTCACATTAAGCATTTACGGCGGAAACTGCAAGCAGTGGGCGCACCCGCTGATTTAATTGAAACCGTTTATGGCGTAGGTTATCGTCTCCAAAACAGCCCGCCCCGACCTTAAGCATGGTTACGCTGACAAAATCTAACTTTCCTTCTTCCCGACTTCTTCACTTTTAGGCGTTAACTTTTAGATAAAGCGTTTGAATAGAAAAGAAAAATGCCTTCTTGCCCTTGCTGTTCCCAGCCCTTAGTCCGCCATGCTGCTTTGGGGAAAGTTTACTGGTTTTGTAGCTATTGTTACCAGGAAATGCCAAATTTAATCACTCTTGTCAAAGCTAAACCAGGGTTTCACATAGACCGTTAGATGGGAAGAAGCTTAAACAACCAACATTGAGCGAACGATCTCAAAAAATCATCTGCGATACTGCTTCTTCATTTATCTAATTGGTTAATATTAAGATATTTTTCACAGCAGTTTATTCAGGGCAACAGATTCTGTTGAACAATACAAAATGAGTCAAAAAGAAGAAATTTATTTACTTGATGAAGCAACTCTGAATGCTCTTACAGTCTATTGGCAGAAAAATTGTATAAAAGAAGAAGACATCGATAAATACGGGTTCTTGGTATCCATGAGAGATGCTTACAAACTTGCTTCAAGATTTACTGAAGGAACCCCCTATCGAGATAGATGGTTTTGGATGCTGCATGAATTTATGCAAGATGAGTATAACAAAATGACTGTTGCTCAGTTTAATCTTGATGGGATAAGCACCCAGTTAAGGCAGGATTTTACCCGACAGCCTTTTCGCATTACCCCTATCCTGTAAAGAAAAGACATTACAAATTACCGATTCCCTGCTTTATAAATTAGCAACCGAATTGGTATGAGTTTTCGGCAAAGCCAGATTCATTCATCATCAGCCTTACAGAAGTAGGATAGTTATGACTCAGATACTTGATTCTCTTCCTCCAAATTCGTCTGATAGAATTCTCTGCTGTTATATCAATTCCACCAGCCAAATTCAGATCGCTCGGATTGCGAATATCCCAAATTGGTACTTTGAGCGGATTGTTTTTCCAAAAGAACGTTTTTTCTTTGAAGCGTTACCGGATGCTCAGCTAGAAATTCATACGGGTATGATATTCGATGCAAGTCTAGCGGATACAATCTCTTGCAATCAGCTATATATTCAAGAATTGGCAGCTGAACTCGTCTAATGGCTACAGTTCTAAATACTACAGTTCTAATTGCTACAATAACTCAAGGCAAAGTTGGCGGAAATGGTCGCCGCGTTGCTCAAAATTTTGGTATTGATCGAAACTGGCACAGGCTGGAGAAAGTAAAACAACTTTAGCGCCATGAGCTTGAGCTAATTCAGCCGCTCTAGAGACAGCCTTCTCCATTGTTTGTACAATTTCGTAACTGGAATAGCCAACGTCTTGTAGTCGCTGGGAAAAAACAGGGGCGGCGTTACCGATGAGTAATACGGCGGCGGCTTTGGTTTGAATCGTCTCTAGCCAACTGGTGTCATCACCCGCTTTGGCTTCACCACCAGCAATTAAAATCGCGGGACTGTTAACGGAAGCTAATCCGACTTGGGCGGCGTCGTAGTTGGTGGCTTTGCTGTCGTTGATAAAGTCAATCCCCGCCAGCGTGCAGATGTGTTCCAGGCGATGGGGAACGCCGGGGAAGTTTGCGATCGCTTCTTGGATCGCCTCTTTCTCAATTCCTGCCAGTCTCGCCGTCGCTACCGCCATCAGGAGATTTTGCAGATTGTGTTCTCCCACCATCCGCAACGCCGATGCTTGCACGATTTTTTCACCTTGTTTTTCAGCTTGTGGAGATTCCATTTGCGTCTCTACAACCCAACCGTCTTCGATGTAGAAACCTTTCTCCCCAATCAAATCGGCTTTATTCACACTTGTCCAGTAAGCATTGGGAAAGCGATCGCGTGCAGTCTTTCGCAGTTCGGGATCGTCTCCGTTCAATACTTGCTGCTGAGACTGACTCAGTAGATGTGCCTTAATGTTGTAGTAGTTTTCTAGGGTTTTATGACGGCTGAGGTGATCGGGTGTAAAGGTTGTCCAAACCCCGATTTTCGGAGCAACTGTAGCAGAGGACTCGATTTGATAGCTGCTGAGTTCTGCAATTACCCAATCTGGAGGCTTTTCCGCCAACGCTAGTTCCCCAGCAGCATAGCCGATATTGCCGCAGGCGGGAGCATGGAAACCAGCCGCTTGAAAAATCGCAGCCACTAAAGCTGTAGTGGTGGTTTTGCCGTTAGTACCAGTAATACCTACCCAAGGACAAGATTGGAGATATCGCCACGCGAGTTCTATTTCTCCAATTGTCTCGATCCCCAGCTTCCTCGCTTCTATTAATATCGGTGCATCCCAAGGAACGCCGGGACTGACGACAATCAGCTGGGGTAAATCGGAACCGTTAAGTTCCAAGGAATAGCCCAACTTCACGTCAATGCCCTCGTTGGCAAGCTGCTGTTGTTCTTGGCGGAGATTTTCGGAAGAGTTGCGATCGCTAATCGTCACCGCCCAACCTTCCCGTTTTAACAACCGTGCAGCGGCAATTCCCGATTTTCCCAGACCGATAATATGAGCGATGGGCATAAACTCAATGGCAGTGCAAAGTCCCTGGTTTAGCAATCCTGTATCATACCGCGATAACGGTATTTAAAAACTCATTTCCCACCAATAGCCTCCTTCCTGATTCTTCCTTCGCGCCCTATAGCGCTAACGCGCATGGCTCCGCTAGTGCGCCTTCGCGGTTTTTTTCTTCCTAATTTCTGCTTACTCCCTAAAATCAAACCCATTAACTTCCGACTAACTCTTCACAATCGCCCCAAAATCAGCTAACACGCGGGCATGATTCCGGAGCAAACCCAGAATATTCAACCGATTACGCTTGATATTGGGATCGGCATCCATCACCAAAACACTTTCAGCACCATCAAAGAAAGTGCTAACAGTCGGAGCAATCTGCGCCAAACCATCCACTAATAGCTGGTAATTTCGCTGTTCTTGAGATGCTTGAGTTTGCGGAACTATCTGCACTAAAGCATCATAAAAAGCTTGCTCTGATGCTTTCTGGAATAGTTCTGGACTCACCACCGTCTCTGGTTGTAACTGAGCTTTATCTAAATCGCCTTGGGCTGCTAAACGAGTCGAACGGTTGACAGTTTCGTAGATTTCATTCAGCTTGCCATTATTGCGAATTGTCTGGAGGAATAAAGCGCGATCGCGTACATCCAATAAATCTTTTAACGCTCGTTCTGTATACTCCGGATCGTTTTCTCCCAGAACTGCATTCACCAAGTCATAATCAGTATTGCGCTCATCTTGGAGGAGATTGCGAATGCGTTGCAAGAAAAATTCCTGCAATTGCCGCACTAATTCCTCCGATTTTGTCTTCGGATATTTAGCCACAAAATCAGCAACAATTTTTTGCAGCAATTGATGCAAATTAATTGGTAAATCTGCTGCCCAAGTGATATTAATCACTGCATTCGCCGCACGACGTAAAGCAAAGGGATCGGAAGAACCTGTAGGTAGCATTCCCAACCCGAAGATACTGACCAAAGTATCCAACCTATCCGCTAAAGCAACAACTTGCCCTGTTATCGTTTGGGGTAAAGAATCCCCTGCACCTCGCGGCAAATAATGCTCAATAATTGCGGTTGCTACAGCCTCCGGTTCGCCACTTGCTAAGGCATATTTCTGTCCCATAATGCCTTGCAATTCCGGGAATTCTCCCACCATTTGGGTCACGAGATCCGCTTTACATAACAAGATAGCTCGTTCGATATTGTTCCTTTCATCCACTCCTAATTGCAGTTGCTCGTTAATGTGACCAGCAATTTTAACCAACCGTTCCACTTTTTCCCGAACTGACCCTAAAGATTCTTGAAAGGTTACTTTTTCCAGTTGGGGTAAATAGTTTTCTAAAGATTGGGACAAGTCAGATTTATAAAAATACTGACCATCCGCTAATCGTGCCCGAATCACCCGTGCATTTCCTTCAGCGATAATGTCCGACTTCGCCGGGTCGCCATTAGAAATTGTGATGAAATAGGGAAGTAATTCTTTAGACTTTTCAGCTTTAAAAATTGGAAAATAACGTTGGTGAGTGACCATTACCGTAGTAATCACTTCAGTTGGGAGGCTCAAAAATTCAGAATCAAATTTTCCGACAACTGCTGTGGGAAACTCTACTAAATGAGTGACTTCTTGCAGCAAATCTGGATAGATTTCGGTGTATCCATCCATCTTTTGAGCCGCAGCCTGGACTTGCTCTTGAATTTTGGTTTGACGCGATTCTGGATTCACTTCCACCGAAGCAGAACGCAGAGAATCGACATAATCATCTGCCTGAGAAATCGTCACAGATTCGGGATGCAAAACCCGATGAGCGCGGGTAATGCGATCGCTCTTAATCGTCTCGGAACCATTGACTAACTCTATCGGCAGTACGGCATCATTTAATAAAGCCACCAACCACTCAATCGGTCGCGGAAACTTGATGTCCCCATCCCCCCAGCGCATCAACCGCTTGCCTTCTAATCCAAAAATCCACTGGGAAACCAACTGGGTCAGAATTTCAGCAGTTGGGCGTCCGGGGATAGTTTGGCGGACAAAAACAAAATCACCTTTATCGGTGGGGCGAATTTCTAAAGCGTTGAGTTCTACACCGAGCTTTCGCGCAAACCCTTCTGCTGCTTTTGTTGGTTGCCCATCTTTAAACGCCGCCTGTGCGGGTGGCCCTTTGACTTCTTCTTCTCGATCCGGTTGCTGAGTGGGCAATCCTTTAATCAGCACCGCGAGGCGTCTGGGTGTGGCATAAACTTCAATCGCCTCGTGCGCCAAGCTATTTTCGGTAAGACTGGCAGGAATGCGCGATCGCCATTGCGCGATCGCATCATTCACAAAGCTTGCAGGTAATTCTTCTGTACCGACTTCCAATAAAAATGAACTCATAGCGCACTATCTTTAATTCTTCGGGGGCTGAACGTTACCAGCTAGTTTAAACAGTTTACCGCGCTGGGAATCCAGACAGGCTGCATCTAAAACGATGTCGAGTAGAGGCACAGCAATACCGTGCCCCTACTGGTAATCAGGTTGAGGAAGCGATCGCCTCCTCCGTACCCAGATTTAAGTCAATCTCTCCGAGCGGGAACGTGGATCAAATCAACTTACACTCATTCACGCATTCACGTTCTGTAGGGGCGTGGCATTGCAATGCCCCTGCCATGCCCCTACGCAAAACAATCGGAGCGCGATCCTGACCCAATCCAAGATACATCACGCTTCTAAGGGGTGAAGAGCCACTAAAGACTTAAATTTTGGCGTCTCCATCAAAGCCGGATTCAGCCCAAACCAGCGCCCATTCTCATCCCGATATTCAAAGACAAACATACTTCTGAGCAGCGTCTGATATTCTTTATCTCCCTTCACATTTTGCTGCTGCACCACCCGAAACAATAAGTCCCACTCCTCTTCATCAATCGCCAGCGCCAAATCATCACGGTATTCTTTAATCACATTCTCCAAACAAGCACGGGAGAAGGGGGGATCTTCTTGCTGAAGACAGCTGTAAAGCAATCCCAGTAAGTTCCGCACATGACCGCCACTGACCCGGCACAACCGATCCAGCGTTTCAGAAGCATCAAAAACCTTGGTCAATAGCTCTAGGTGCTGCTGTTCGTTCGCTTCTGGGAAGGCTCGTACCATCACCATCTTTCGCAGCAACGTCATTCCTGTCTCGCAATCCCGACCATCGCGGTTCCGCACTGGCACCATTGGCAACACTTTGGGAGCAACCCCACCCCCCAAACGATTCTTCAAAGCTTCGTAATCGTTGGAAAAAATTAAGGACAAGGGGATCGTGTAAACGACATGGCAACTCAAGCGGCGTAACTGTGCGCCCCGGTCAATAAACAGGTATTCTGGCAGGGTGCCTCCCGAAGGCATCGGTCGAGGATCGACCCGATCCAGGTTATCGATAATCACCACCAAGCCTTTTTGACCGCGTCGCTTCAGTTCTTCGTTCGCCCGTTTCAGGATTTCTTCATTGATCGCTTTTAAAAAGCCTTCGGTGCGGGGTTCTAGGTACTGCCGCAACTGATCCCGCAGCTTAGGGCTATCTTTAGTTTTGGCGGTAATTTTGCCAATCCCCACAGACAATTGGGCTTCAGCGGAGACATCAATCGGAGTCTGCAAGATGTCTTTGATCTCGTTGAAGAGATTGGAAAAGTAACTCGGTTTGAGCCGAATCTGAATTTCTTCCAGGCTTTCACTGACTTGACGCGCGATCGCCAGCAAAATATCGCTGATATCGATATTCGCCATGTCTAATTCTTGACTGGACTCGAAATAAACCACATGAAATTGCTGCCGTTCTAACTCGGCTTTCAAGCGAAATAGCTCTGTAGACTTCCCACAGCCGATGTGTCCGGTAAATAGTTGACTGGTGGGATCGTCGGGTGAAATCCGGGCAATGGTTCGCCCCACCGCCTCAATAATTTTGCCACCTCGCACCGCTGAGAAATCGATATAGTAGGGACGATCTTCCGCCCTAGAGAAGATGAGCGTCTTCGCAGGGTTACAAGCCTTATAGAATCTCTCCAAATCCAATTTCATGCCGACCTCTTGAGTATGCAGATCAATCCCTGTACTGATTTTTGTACTGCTAGACAGCTTCCGTTAAAGCGACCCTAGTCGGACTGGAGGGGCGCACCCCTCTTGCACTGAGATAGATACATCCTGGTAGAGTTGAGGGGATTTGAGAGGAATGCTTCGCCCTGAGTCGTCTAACCACCGGCTACTTTGCGGCTATAACGCGATCGCTCTCAGCTTGGTTCTCAGATGCGCTTTGATTCAGGTCGAATTGCGATGATTGCCTCGCCGAATCGTGCCGAGTGAGCCAAAAAGCGATGGAAAAAGCCCAGATTTTGGCGGCGAAGAGCGATCCCCGATTTTAAATTCTTTTTCCGTAGTCTAAACAGAGTTCATAATGACCCGGTCACGTTAATATTTAGACGTTAGAATTTCCCGCTACAGTTCCTGATGAGCCGTACTGAAAAGAGAAAGAGATTCTGTTAACGTCCTGTTAGATGAAATTGCCGAGCGAACCGATCGTGACTTTCCCCCCGGTCAGCGGATTGGCGAGCATAGGGCGATAGCCCCGTCAGGAGGGGATAGTCGGAACTCCCAAGCGCTCTGTTTAAGTTAAAGAAGGACGCGCCTAAACTTACGGCGAACCACCATCAAGCTGTGTTGAGTGCAGTCTACCTCAAGCACCACAAACTCCCGATTGAGAAGTTAGGATGACAAGCATCGCATCAGTATCACAAACCGAATTGAGCCAACGGCGTCAAAAACTACGTCGCCAACGACGGATAAAATCTTTTCAAGCGATGTGGCGAGCGATCTTCGTCGCCGGTTTAGCAGGCAGTTTAGTTTGGGTGACAACTTTACCCGCTTGGGTAATCCGCAAACCCGATCAAATTGCGATTGAGGGCAATAAAACGCTTTCAATCCAAGCGATTCGGTCGCTGCTGCCTCTATCTTACCCTCAGTATTTGCTGCGGCTACAGCCGCAAATCATCGCCGATAAGTTGGAATTACAACCTGCCATCAAGGAAGCTACTGTTACCCGGCAAATGTTGCCGCCAGGACTCACCGTACAAGTTACGGAACGACAGCCAGTCGCGATCGCCCTCCGCACGCGCACGCGGCAGACTCCTGCTTCCAGCCAAACCTCCTCAAATAGCAAAACGCGATCGCAGCCGGTATTGGGATTGTTGGACGAACAAGGCGTCTGGATGCCCTTAGAAAGCTACACCGAACTAGAGCGCACCATTCCCTTGCCGACCTTAAAAATCATTGGCTATCGGGATGAATATCGCCCCTACTGGTCGGCACTTTACCAAGCCGTTAGCCGCAGTCCGGTCAAAGTATTTGAAATTGATTGGCAAAACCCAGCCAATTTAATTCTGAAAACCGAGCAAGGATGGGTACATTGTGGTGCTTACACTTCTCGGTTTGCCTATCAGCTCACCGTCCTCGATCGAATGCGAGATTTGCCAGCACATTTTTCAACCAGCGAAATTGCCTATATTGACCTCAAAAACCCCGATTCCCCAGCAATTCAAATGAAAAAAGGCAACCCTCCCAAAAAAACCAAAACCTTATAAGCTTGGAGGGAACGCGAGTTCTGGCTTTAGACAGAAGGCGTCTTGTGAGCTAAATTCATTCTTCATCCTGCCAAGAGCGCATCTACTTTACGAATATCCTTCACCTTTTAGTAGGATCAGCCTTCAGACAGTTGACTCTAGACCTCTTCAAGAACGTCAATGCACTATGACTCTCATTGGTTTTAAGGGTCAACTTACCCTATAGTTGACTCATATCGCTACCTAAACTAAAAAGTTGTTTATTGACCCTTTCTATTGCAATGACGCTCAATAGTAAACCAGGGCTTGCCCACCAAAACTCAAATCCCTCAGGGAACGCAGGTCGTTCACCCGCAGTGGACGGCGCGAATCCTTTTAATAACACCGTGTTACATTTAGGCCATAATCACGATGCTAACGGAACACCCAGGGAAGAATCTAGGAGTGACAACATCGTGCTAGGTAGCGTCGCCAAAATTAAAGTCATTGGTGTTGGTGGGGGTGGGGGCAATGCGGTGAACCGCATGATTGCCAGTGATGTCAGTGGCGTAGAGTTTTGGTCAATCAATACTGATGCTCAATCGCTGTCTCACTCCTCGGCTGCTAAACGCTTGCAAATGGGACAGAAGTTAACGCGAGGTTTAGGTGCTGGAGGTAATCCTGCCATTGGTCAAAAGGCAGCGGAAGAATCGCGCGACGAGATCGCTCATGCCTTAGAAAATACCGATCTCGTATTTATTACCGCTGGGATGGGAGGCGGTACGGGTACGGGTGCAGCCCCGATTGTGGCAGAAGTTGCCAAAGAAATGGGAGCCTTAACGGTGGGTGTTGTCACTCGTCCTTTCACCTTTGAGGGACGCCGTCGCACTTCTCAGGCAGATGAAGGCATTGCCGCTTTGCAGGGTCGGGTAGATACGCTCATCGTCATCCCTAACGATAAGCTGCTGGCAGTGATTCCAGAAACCATGCCCGTTCAAGATGCCTTTCGCGTCGCCGATGATATCCTGCGTCAAGGTGTGCAAGGGATATCGGATATTATTACGATTCCCGGACTGGTCAATGTGGACTTTGCTGATGTCCGAGCCGTGATGGCAGATGCGGGATCGGCAATGATGGGGATTGGTGTGGGTTCTGGGAAATCGAGAGCCAGAGAAGCCGCCGTCGCCGCAATTTCCTCACCTTTGCTAGAGTCTTCGATTGAAGGAGCCAGAGGGGTGGTCTTTAACATTACCGGCGGTAGCGACCTGACGCTGCACGAAGTGAATGCCGCAGCCGAAACAATCTATGAAGTGGTCGATCCGAATGCGAATATCATTTTCGGGGCAGTGATTGATGACCGGATGCAAGGTGAGGTAAGAATTACCGTCATTGCGACTGGATTTAGCGGGGAAACTCAGTCTACACCGGCGGCGAGGGAGGCACGCACTTCTAGACAGCCACAGCGACCCATTGCACCGTCACCCGTTCCGCCTTCTACCCCCACGTTTGAGCCTAAACCTCAACAAGGTGGAGGATTGGATATTCCGGAATTTCTCCAAAGACGGCGTCCGCAACGCTAGAAGAATTAAAAATTAAAAATGGAACACTTCCTTTTTAATTTTTAATTGATGCGTGGGCAATCCAGCCTTAGTTAGCAGGGTGCGAAATTCTTCTAAACTTCCACGAAGCCGATTGAATTCGGTAGAAGTTCCGAATTCAATGATTACCTGTCCCAAAAGTGGGAAGACTTGACTGATTACAGGAGCGATCGCTACATCCATGCTCTCACGCCGCACGAATTTCCCCTCCTAAACTGGAAATCAGTGCGGCTCATCGTATATTTCCTCTAATTAGGTCTTTAGGCACATAACTCAGTTCTACTCGCTTCTCAAGGGCAGCATTGCAATAATTTGCCGACAAATCGGCAAATTGTAAATTGAGCAGCACCCGATTTGCAGCGATTTGTAAAATCTAATCATTCAACTCAATTTAGATTGGGATTGGTTTCATGAAAATTTAGAGTAAAAGTAATTGTTAGTAGTCCTTAATTTGCGGGTATTAACTAATTACCCATTCCTCATTCCTATGACCGTTAAAAACCCTTCAAGCGTACCTGTTGCTCTCACAATTGCCGGTTCTGATAGCGGCGGCGGTGCTGGCATTCAGGCCGATTTACGGACATTTGCCTTTCACTGCGTTCACGGCACCAGTGCTATTACTTGCGTGACAGCGCAGAATACGCTGGGAGTCACGCGGGTGGATGCTTTACCGACAGCAGCAATTGTCGCCCAGATTGAGGCTGTGGTGACGGATATTGGCGTCCAAGCAGCGAAAACGGGGATGTTGCTGAATGGGGAGATTATTGCGGCTGTAGCGCAAGCTGTGGAAGCTTTCAAACTGGACAAATTAGTCGTCGATCCCGTCATGGTATCGCGCACGGGTGCCCAACTGATTGACAATGACGCTGTGGCAACGTTGCGGGATGTCTTAATCCCCAAAGCAGCGATTGTGACCCCCAACCGCTACGAAGCTCAATTACTGAGCGGATTGCCGATTCATACCTTGGATGATATGCACTCTGCTGCCCAACGGATTTATCATTTGGGAGGTGGTGCGGCTGTATTAGTGAAAGGAGGCGGAATGGAGGGGAATCTACGCGGCATCGATATCTGGTTTGATGGGCACCATCTGGAAACCTTGAAAACCGCTACTGTAGAGACAACAAACACTCATGGCACGGGGTGTACGCTCAGTAGCGCGATCGCGGCTAATCTAGCCTTGGGCAAAGATCGGTGGTCTGCGGTTCAAAAAGCCAAAGATTATGTCACCACTGCTCTAAAATACGCTTTAGCCATTGGTCAGGGTCAAGGGCCAGTGGGACACTTTTTTCCCCTCCTACAATCGGAGAATTAAAACAATCGGAGAATACAAAGGTTATAGCAATGACACCGTAAAGATCGATTGGGGCACATTCCTAGTTGATTAAATAGCAAATTTGTTAAAAAATGGCTGTCAGAGTCGCCTCACTTTCCATTATTGTTGCCTTACCAAACTTAAACTAAATCCATGATGTCTAATCCCTCGACCCGCTCGCCAATGCAAAATGCTTATATTTCTGAGCAGACTCCCCAAAGCCCAATGAATACCTACCGTCCCTCAGTGCCAATTTCGGTTTACAAAGAACTCTCAGCAGAGTTACAAACAGCGCAAGCGATGCTGGACTCGCTGAATTCCCAAAATCAGCAGTTAGCCAAAGAAAATCAACAGCTGCGCCAAGAAATCGAAAAAGTTGTTCAGTCAGCTTTGCACGCACAACAGGTAGTCACTTCGTTCCCCTCCGGGAGCCGAGTTGAAGTTCCCCCTCCCCCCATTGAACCGGAAATTCGGACTGGATCAAACGCAACACCTAAGCGGCGTCCTCCGCAGCCTCCTCGTCCTCCTCGTTCGGCTGCGATCGCTCCGCCAGTGGAAGTTCTACCTCCTCCCCCTCCCAAAGCTGAACCAGCACCACTACCTGATTTTTCAGAAAGCTTGGTAATCGAACAAGAAGAAGGTCGGTATCGTCGCCCAACTCAGCCAGAGCGTTCCGCAGATGTGAGTGGCTGGTGGTTAATCATCGTCATCTTTTTGATTGTGGCGACAGCGTTTGGCACTGGCTTTTTGATTGTGCGTCCGCTTTTGAATAATAGTCGTTGAGCTTGCTGGTTGACGGCTGAAAGATTAACTCTGCTAGGAGTCGGAAGAACCGGGTGCATCTGCCTGGAACAACCGCTTTGATACAAATGGGGAAAATATTTCCAAACCCGCGCATCTTCACTGTACTGTCAAGTCAAACGCTGTCAAGGTAACGAGTCAGCGATATCCAGAGAAACCCCTTAGTTAGGGTTGGCATAATGGATGCCTCTGGTGGGAGTGAAGAGCAATATGTATCATATAATACAAAAATCTTTGTTTGAGCAGTGATAAAACATAGCCGCCGCTTTACGAGTACCTTTGGTTGTACAAATTGATTGTACAGATCAAATCCAGAACGAACTGAGGAGTTAGAAGCTTGAAAAAAGTTGAAGCGATTATCCGGCCTTTTAAACTCGACGAAGTTAAAATTGCGCTAGTCAATGCGGGAATTGTGGGAATGACCGTTTCTGAAGTCCGAGGATTTGGACGGCAGAAAGGTCAAACCGAACGTTATCGCGGTTCCGAGTACACGGTTGAGTTTCTGCAAAAACTTAAAGTAGAGATCGTTGTTGAAGACAGCCAGGTTGATATGGTGATTGAGAAAATCATTGCCGCTGCCCGAACGGGTGAAATCGGTGATGGTAAGATTTTTGTCAGCCCGGTAGAGCAGGTCATCAGAATTCGGACGGGGGAAAAGAATCTGGAAGCTGTCTAAGTCAGGACTGAGGACTGAGGACTGAGGACTGAGGACTGAGGGCTGAGGACTGAGGGCTGAGGACTGAGGACTGAGGGCTGAGGACTGAGGACTGAGGACTGAGTCATCAAGGTTAGAGGTCAGGAGTCATTAAAAATCAGAAATTAGAATTTTTGGCGATCGCAAAATTCTGATTTCTGGTTACTGGACTTCTAACTTCTGGACTTAACCCTCAGTCTTTAAAGTCTGTAGCTGGGGTAAGAGAATTTTAAAAGCTTGACCGCGATGGCTCCACTGGCGCTTCAACTCAGGAGTCATTTCCGCAAAGGTCATTTGCTCTTTGGGAACGTAAAAAATTGGATCGTAGCCGAATCCTCCCGTACCGCGAGGGGCGTGGAGAATTTCGCCGCGGCAAACTCCTTCGGCTTGCAGGGCGATCGCGCCATCGGGACGAGCGATCGCGATCGCACACACAAATTGGGCTTCCCGATTCAGTTCGTTGCCGAGTTCATTCAACAGGCGTTCAATTCGATCGGGGTCGGTTTTGCCGTAACGAGCGGAATAAATACCGGGTGCGCCCTCTAAGGCGTCTACTTCCAAGCCAGAATCATCTGCGATCGCCCACTCTCCAGTCGCCTCTGCCACCTGGGATGCCTTCAGACAAGCGTTAGCCATGAAGGTGTCACCCGATTCCTCAATCTCCAGTTCCTCTGGCTTCAGGGTCAATTCCCAGCCAAATCCGCTTAAATACTTCTGCATCTCTCGCAGCTTGCCTGGATTTCCCGTAGCGACTACCAACACAGTCATCGCGATCGCTCCCTTGCTGGAATAAATACACACCTACACGATTATAGAAACCTGTTTTTGCAGAAGTTAACTTCTTTGCGTGCGATCGCTATCTGAAACTTGTAAAAAATCACCCATTCAGGTGAACGAAACAGCGGAACTAACTCGCACGATAGCAGCGTCAAGCGTTTTATCTGCTATATGCATTCGATGAGCGTTGGAGTGCCGCTCGTCTCACCTAACACGCTCTCCGCTTGCAAAAACAACTCTATTGAGGTTTCTATGAGACAGATTTTCAAAAAACACTCCAAAGCCGTAAACCCCGGTGAAACAGTTCACCAGTCCGAGCGAATTTTTGCCGTTTTAGTTCTAACTGGCGTCCTGTCTTTAGGCGCAGGTCTGACACTGTTACAAACCGCATTTGCTGCCCCAGCCGGACTTTCTGAGTCTATCACCAGACTGGTTAAGGTTAAAGACCAGAAAGTGGGGCAAAATCTTGACCGTAAACAAGCTAATCGCTTACCGCCTCGAATTGCTAACGCTGTTCGTCAAGATTTGTCGCGTCAAACTGGCATCGCTCCGGGAAAGCTCAAGATTACTCAGTTTAGCCAGGAAACTTGGCCTGATGGCTGTTTAGGACTTCCGAAATCGGGTGAATTTTGTACTCAAGCATTAGTTCCCGGTTGGCGTGTTGTCGTGTCTAGCAATAACAAAACTTGGGTCTATCGCACCAATTCTACAGGGCAAGTTTTACGTCAAGAAAAGTCGAATACTCCTGGCAGTAACATCCCAGGAAACTTCCCCAAATCTGTTGCCAATGCTGTGATTTCTGATGCCTCCACGCAGCTGGGTTTGCCGGTAAACCAGATTCGCGTCGTCCAGGCCGAACAGAAGACTTGGCCTGATGCGTGTCTAGGGATTTACGCACCTGATATTTTGTGTGCGCCAGCGACAGTAGAAGGGTGGCAGGTGACGGTAGAAGCAAGCGGAAAACGCTTGGTCTATCGCACGAATGCAGCTGGTTCTGTCGTGAAGGTGGATCAACTCGCGAGTTTGCCGAATTCCGTTCGAGATGCAGTCTTAAGGGAAGCATCCAGACAGTTCAAAGTCCCCACTACCGAACTCAGCATCGTTCAAGCTCAACAGTACAATTGGGATAGCTGTCTGGGTTTGGGCGGTATTAACGAGAGTTGTCTTACTAATGCAATACCTGGGTGGCAGGTAACTGTACAAAGCAAGCTACAACTGTTGGTTTATCACACCAACAGCGATGGTTCCATTATTAAGTTCAATCAAGCAGCAAGTAAACTAAGCGATGCTGGCATCCTCAAGCCAATGCCAATCCCGACTAGCGAACTACCACCATCCTTAGATAAAAATGTGGTGTTTCGAGCGATCGCCAGTGGCGGTTTTGCTGGTAGAACTTACGAAACTGTTTTACTCAATGACGGAAGCTTGATGCGGGTTCGCATCGGCGATGCTAATGACTCCGAACGTAGCGTTCTCCGCATTCCTGTGCAACAGGTACGACAGTTTCAGCAATTGCTAGAACAGCAGCAATTTGCCCAATTTAAGAACCTGAGTTACCCAGCACCCAGTGGTGCTGCCGATCACATCACCTACACCCTTAGCAGCCGCAAGGGTACAGTTCGCTACACCGAGATTAATCAAGGGAGTTTGCCTGCACCTTTAGAGAAGGTGATCCAAACCTGGAATCAGCTTGGCAGCAGCGCCCAAAGATAAGATCGGGCAGAATCTAGATACTCTCATTCTTAGCCAATAGGGAAAGCAGCCCCAGACTGGGGCTGCTTTCCCTATTGGCTGATATCTTGCCAGTGAAGCAACTGAATAACACAGGGATTGCTGTTTGGCGATCGCTCAATAGCTCCGGCTACCGATCCTTGAAGAAGGTACTTTAGCGATCGCTACGACTTTTCAAGGGTTTCAAGAGTTTTAGAGAGGCTTGCCAATTGGTATTTTTGCAAAAGCTCCCCTGAGCGCAGTTCACAACCGACGATGAAAGTCTCTGTAGTTTTGCCTAGTCCGCGCGATCGCGCCGTTGCGCTAACAGCACTTTAAAGCCAGGTCTAATGAAGTATGATTTGGGTCTAAACTAAGAGTCAAGCCGCTTTCCGAAAAATGATTTGACAGAATTTCACACTTGATTATTTATCTTTCATACTTTTTACTTTGTAATTTCTGCTTTTTTGGGCATCCTGAAAATAGACATGAATTTTTTTTAGGCTAGCGACTATGTCCACTTCGTTCCTTATTGTAGACTTGCGATTGGCTCAAACCCCTGCCAAGAAGGCTCAACCTAAAGCCCCTGCAAAAAAAACTCAAACCGCCCAACCAGCAGCCGCAGCCGCCAACGCTCAACCTGCGCCCATCTGGATGTACACTTCCGGAGGACTGCTGTTACTTCTCATTGCTGGGGCAGTATTTGTCAAGCTTAAAAAGGATGAGATGGCAAAGAAAGCCAAGATCCAGGATTTTAAAGTCAAAGACCTCCAGAAAAAGTTAAAGTTGGCGCTTGACTCTATTCATAGAATGGAAAGCAATCCTGACTTGGTTAACTCACGCGAATTCAACCTGGATTACCTCAGAATGCGAATGGATGAAGAGGTATTTCACTTTGCCATTGTTAATCAAATCAAAGTCAGAGTAAAAGACTTAATCACTATCGCCCTGCGTCCTACTCAAGCATCACAAGCATCGGTGGGCATTGCCAGTACAGCAGGACGCCAAGTTGATGAGATTTTTGATGTCATTTATGAGACGGGAGAGGGTACGAAGCGCTCTAAGCGGGTGCTTTTCCGCATTCAAATCAAGTTAATGAAATTACCTACCCAAGCGACTTCTGCTACGATTAGCCAAATTATTGATTGTATTGAAACATTCCTCAGTCCAGCGGAAGACCACGATACTTGGCAACCCACCATTCAGGGTCGTCTTGCAAAACTACAATGGGATCAAAAAGCCAAACCGACACCTTTATTGGTGCTAGAACAATTGAGTGAAGGTGGCAATGTCACTATTCGCACGAAGCGCTAAGATGTTGAGAAAAAGGTTCTTTTCCATCAGCAACCAGGGTAGATTCTGCTTGGTTATCCTTTAGTGACATCTTGTTCCGAGCGGTTGAAACCGCACAACGATAGGAAGCACGCAAACGAAACCTGCCGAGAGCAGGTTACAAAACCCTTGTTTTCGGTTAGTCCGCGCTTTTAGATTTGGAATGCAATCGTCCCAGAATTCTATTCTGAGAGCTTGATGCAAGATATAAGCTTAGTTACAATCAGCTCTAAACAAAAGGCTTTCTTGAAGTGTAGATGGCAAATGAAAAGATTGCCTTTTGTAGAATGAGCCATTCGCCAAAAACTATGTAGTGTATCAAGAGAAATCAACCCACTTTAATCAGATTTTCCACTCAGAAATCTGACTTAAGCAGGCGTTTTTTCGGAAATAATTGTATCGCGGACTAGACGCCCATCTTCCATGTGAATAATTCGGTCAGCAACATCTAAAATACGATTGTCGTGAGTTACCATCAAAATCGTACATCCTTGTTCCTTTGCCAATCGCTGCATCAGCTCGACAACATCGCGTCCAGACTTACTATCTAAAGCAGCAGTAGGTTCGTCAGCTAATACTAATTTAGGATGACTCACTAAAGCACGCGCGATCGCTACCCGTTGTTTTTGTCCCCCAGAAAGATTTTCCGGGTAGTAATTTACGCGATCGCCTAACCCCACCGCTTCCAACATCGCGGCTGACCTGGTTGCAGCTTCCTGTGACGGAATATCCCGATGCAGTTCCACCGACATTTGTACATTCTGTCGCGCTGTTAGGCACTTCAGCAAATTGTGAGCTTGAAAAATATAGCCTATGTGCCGCCGTACCTGCACCATTTGGCTTTTAGAAGCTCCAATTAGTTCTTGTCCTAATACTTTCAGGCTACCTTCTTGAGGAGACCTTAAACTGCCCATTAAAGTCAATAATGTAGTTTTTCCTGACCCTGATGGCCCAGTCATGATTGTAATTTCTCCCGGCTGCATTTCCAGATTTATATCAAATAAAATCTGTTTTCTGAGCGAACCTTTGCCAAAGTAATAATTGAGATTTTTAATTGCAACAATCGGTTCTTGCAGCATAATTTTTCAATTTCATTAAAATTAGCAACTAGCTATGTTAAAAAATACCATTTAAAAAATATCAGCGGGGTCGGCAGCTCGGAGCTTACGGACTGCGATCGCACCTGAAATCAAGCACATAAAAATAGTTAAAAGCAACACTACGGTTGCTCGAACAACAGTCATTGCAATCGGTAAATTTGTACCGCCTTTTATAAAAATATAAAGCCCTGACGCTAACGAAAAGCCAGGAATATAACCTAAAACTGATAAAATTAAAGCTTCCTGAAAAACAACAATTAGTAAGTATAAATCCGTATAGCCTATCGCTTTTAACGTAGCATATTCAGCTAGATGATCGGCAACATCAGTGTATAGGATTTGGTAGACAATAACTGTACCAACAACAAATCCCATTAAGGTTCCTAAACCAAAAATGAATCCAATTGATGTACTGGTTTGCCAATATGTCTTTTCAAACTCAATAAATTCTTCATGGGACAAAATTTGTACATCTGTACAATCTTTATCCATATTTTTTAAGTCTTGGCATTTCGCATCATTCTTCTTTAAATTAAAGGACTCCTTCATATTTTGAATAACTTGACTTACATCCGCACCGGCTTCTAAATTAACCACTCCAATATCAATCAATCCTCTCTGTCGTCTAGGGAACATCCGAAAAAAGTTCAAATCGCTCGTTATCAGATTACCATCGGCTCCAAATGATGCGCCTAGCGTGAATAAGCCTTGTACTTTGACGCGACGGCTTTCTACTTCTGTTTCAACAGTTTTTCCCTGCTTAAACCAATCACCAACTGCCCCAAATTCTGGACGAGACGCTTCATCAAATAAAACAACATCTGGAAGTTTAATTTTATCTCGGTTATTTTTAACTTCGGGTAAATTTAGAATTTCTGCTGCGGGATTAAATCCAATTACCATCAATTGGCGAGTGCGGCGATTTTCTGGATTTTTCCACAAGCCAAAGCCAAGATATACTGGACTGACCGATTCTACTCCGTCAAAGCTGAGAGCTTGATACAGTCGCCGCTGTGGGAAACTTTTCATGGCAATCAAAGCCGTGGACTGGGAACTGACCAAAAAAACGTCCCCCTGCATATTTTCATGCAAGCTTACGGAGCTTTGAAAAAGGGCATCGCGAAACCCTAACTGCACAAACATCAAAATGTCAGCAAAACCAATACCGGCAAGTGCCACCAGCAGCCGCATTTTTTCACGGGTAAGCTGTAACCAGGCTAGAGGAATTTTTGGCATGATTCTACAAAACTTGTTGGCAAGGGGCTAATGGCTAATTGTTCAAAAACCATTAGTAAAGATAGCTAAATATGAATTTTGACGGTGACTTTAGAGTTAGTTAAACCGGCAACGCGGCGGCTGGACTCTGCATTTAGGCGAATTTTTACTTCCACCACTCTGGCATCTACATCTGCGGCTGGATCGGTATTTAAAATATCTTTTTTCCCAATTTGCAAGCCAATCTGATTGACCGTTCCTTTGAGTTCATCGGCAAAAGCATTGCCCTCGCTGTTAATCGTCGCTTGCTGCCCTAGCCGCACTTTTCCAATATCACTTTCATAGATTTCTGCGACAGCAACCATCAAATCGGTTTGCCCAATTTCGACGATTCCATTATTACCAATGGTTTCTCCAGGACGGGTATGAACTTTCAAAACTTGACCAGCAACGGGTACGCGGACATAGGCTGATTCCAAGTCGGCTTGCGCTTGTTTGACGGATGCGATCGCGTTCTCAATTTCGGCTTGCGCTGCTTGGACATCGACGGGACGAATTTCCGCAATTTTTTCTAACGTTGCTTTCGCTTCGTTGATTTGCTGTTCTAGAGTGGCGATTGTCTCTTTAGCAGTGGCTTTGGCTTCGTTAATTTGCTGTTCCAGGGTGGCTACTTTCTGGTTAGCAGTGGCTTGAGTTTCGTTGAGTTGCCGAAGTGCCGTTTCTACTTCTAAGCGCTTGGTGTCAAAGAGAGAAGCTCCAACTGCACCTTGTTGATATAGCTGCTCATAGCGATCAAACTCCTTTTTCGCATTATCCATCTGGGCAGTCAGGCGGGCAATCTTGGCAACAGACGCATTTTTTTCCCCTTGCAGTTCGGCTTCTAAGCGAGCTACCGTCGCCTGTTGAGAGGCAATTCTCCCGCGTAACTCCTCTTGAGTACGAGCGATCGCTGCCTTCTGAGCGGTAATTTCCCCGGTTTGCGCTCCAGCCTTAACTTTATTGAGATCGGCTTGGGCGACTTTGACTTGTTGTTTTGCCTTGTCCAAAGCTGCTTGTAAGCGATCGCGATTGTCGAGAATTGCCACCACTTGACCTTTTGTGACCTTATCTCCCTCACCGACCAAAAGTTGATCCACGCGAGCAGCGCCCTGAACCGACATAGGAGCAGAGAGTTTGATCACTTCCCCTTGCGGTTCCAGACGCCCCAAGGCAGTCACAGCAAGCTTAGGAGGCGTACTCGGCTCTACTGCTGGCACCGGCTGCTGAGCAGCCTCTCGCAAGGCATAGAGGTTGTAAACGGTAACGCCGCTGGTTGCTAAAGCACCAGCCACGACAACCGCGATCGCCCACCGCCCTACAGGTTTTACGAATGGTTGATTCTTGGAGCCAGATTCCTGTGCCATAGCCTTTAAGGAAATTATTTTTATTAATTAATCTTAAGAGGTAGGCATCAATCTGGCGAGGGAATCTTACTAGCAGATTAAGCACTCGGTAAGTCAAACAGAACTGTCGTCATGTAATGTTCTGCCCACTCCTCGCCAAAAGCTTTTTCTAGCACTCGACGGGTTTTGTCGTTTTGCTGCTGTTGGGTGCAGTAGTTGCGTTGACCCTGCAAAATTTCAGCTTGTTGTTCGGCAGAAACGGGTTTGGCGGCTTTGGCATTAACACAATGAATTTCTAAAAACGCCTCGACGCGAGAGAGAAACTGGGTTTCTTCCTCTGGATTACTGGGTCGAATAAAGATGCAGAATTCTGAAAAGATTGCGCCCCAAGCGGGTAGTTCGCGCGGTTGGGAAAATTGAAGGGCAGGTAGCGCCTGAAGTTCAGCGGTATAGTTTGCCGGTAAGGTGCGGTCGCTGCTTGTAGGAGAAAGATCTGCAATCGCGGCACTAATCTGTCCCCGTCCCCCGACTAAATCGCAGCCAAACATTGGCAGCGCGTATTCTGGACGCGGAAACATCACGCAATGCAAAATATCCAGCATTGTGCCGACTTTTGCCAATTCCAGGTGCATTTTGCGGAACTGCGGCGACTGGTAGCAGCGATTTTCAATCGTTAGCTTTTCACCTTCTAATCGCCCTTCCACATACCCCAACTCTTCTGGCAGGTGGTAGGGAGAAAGGTCGAGATGGCGGTGCCAAACTGCCTCGATAGTGTCCGCTAAATTGCGAATCAGAGGGTGTTGTTGTTCGCGTAGGGAAGGCTTAGAAGTTTCGAGCATTTTTTTAAAATTTGTTTTCTTTAGCGTACAAGAATCCAGTAATAAAGGCAGGTAGGTTAAGGATATCAGCTTGCCACCCGCGATAACCCAGAGTTATAACAACAGCTAATAGCTAGGGGCAGGCGATAAGTATGAAGGGTGAAGTCTTTGGCGATCGCTACCAAATCGAACAACAGCTTGGAAAACGCGCTGGAAGACGCACACTCCTAGCGCGTGACCAAACAACGCAACAATTAGTAATAATCAAACTATTGACTTTTGGCAGTGATTTTGAGTGGGAGGAGCTTAAGTTATTTGAACGGGAAGCGGAAACTTTAAAATCTTTGACACATCCGGCGATTCCGCGCTACCTGGATTATTTTGAGCTAAATTCACCGAACTACAAAGGATTTGCCCTCGTCCAAACCTACGTGGAAGGGAAATCTCTAGAGGAATATCTCAAAGGAGGACGAACTTTCAGCGAAGCAGATATCAAGCAAATTAGCACTGCAATTCTCGAAATTCTCAACTATTTGCATAGTCGTCAACCTCCAGTTATCCACCGAGATATTAAACCCAGCAATATTTTATTAACCAGCCGTTCTGGTAATAATGTTGGCGGAGTTTATTTAGTTGATTTTGGGGCGGTGCAGACTCTCGCCGCCAGGGAAGGCGGGACAATTACAGTTGTAGGAACTTATGGTTATATGCCGCCAGAACAATTTGGCGGACGTGCAGTTCCCGCATCCGATATTTACAGTCTAGGCGCAACTTTAATTTATCTGGCAACAGGTCAACATCCTGCTGATTTACCTCAAACAGATAACCTGCAAATTAAATTTGAAAAAACTGCCAATCTCAGTCCTGTTTTAATCAATTGGTTAAAGCGGATGACACATCCCAGCTTAAATCGACGCTTGGCTTCTGCTAGTGAAGCACTACAAGCATTAAAACAAGAACATCCAACAGCAGATAGCTTTCCTCTAGTTGTCAAGAAACCAACTGGTAGCAAAATTTCACTGACTAAAAATGCAGATTTTATTAAAATTAGTATCCCTCCGAAGGGACTTACTGCTTCTACGATAGGGTTGTGCTTTTTTGCGATCGCTTGGAATTCATTCATCTTCGTGTGGACAAGCTCTGTCCTATTTGCACCACTAGGCTTCAACTTGTTTATGGTGTTGTTTTCACTACCCTTTTGGTTTGCTGGCGTGAGTATGAGCTGGCAGATTCTCTTTGCGTTATTTGGACGATCGCAGCTTTATAGCAATCAAAAGCAAATTTCACTGACATGGGAAATATTTGGATTTAAATTCCATCGTCCTCGTCCAGCATTGAGACAGGATATTAACAGGTTGGTATACATCCCGAAACACCATAAAAAAGACTCAGAAGGAAACCGGGTTGATGTTCCAGGCAAAATCATTATTGAGGCAGGATTAAGGCAGTATGAACTTAACGCTGAGAGTGGCGGCATCCATGAAGCGGAACTCGAATGGTTAACCCAAGAACTTAGCGAATGGTTAGAAATACCCATTACAAGAGATTATCTTCCTCCAGCCGCTCGATAGTCTCCTATAGTTGATTGTGGATAGTTCGCAGGAAACGGGTATGTTTGGTTTAGGATGGCCTGAAGTGGGAGTAATCGCGATCGCAGCGATTTTAATTTTCGGTCCCAAAAAGATTCCCGAACTGGGAAGTTCGCTGGGTAAGACTTTACGCGGCTTCAAGGACGGAGTAAGGGGCGTGGACGAGGAACCATCAGATGAAAATCAAGACCTCAAATAACGGGTAGGGACACGGCATTGCCGTGTCCCTACAAATACATAACTGATGTGGGTTTAAAGGGTCTGTGCTACAGACGCCTTCAAGCTATTTTGATTTTCTATCGACGGTGCAACCGGCTGATGTCCGTTTTCCCCTTGAGGGCGACGCGCCTCAATTAAGCTAATCGCACGGGTGACGCTTTCCGGCAAAATGACCACCAAACTGCCTTCTGGTGCTTGCCCCAGCGCCGTATTTATGGCGGTCGTCTCATCCAGAATGGTTTCATAGCGGGAATCTGGCTTTTCTTGCTGAATTCCCTGAGAGATTAAGGCAGCTGCCTCACCGCGAGGACGCCCCCGCGTATCATCATCTTCCTTGATGATGATGCGGTCAAACATATTTGCCGAGAGTTTGCCCAGAGTAACGAAATCTTCGTCGCGGCGATCGCCAGGACCACCCACCACACCAATTCTCTCACCAGGCCAGTTGCGGACAAAACCACCTAACGCCTCATAGCTGGCTGCATTGTGAGCATAATCGATCAGAGCATTATATTTGCCCATCTCGAACATATTCATCCGTCCTGGTGTCTGAGCGGTTGAAGCGCGGAACGTATTTAAGCCCTGACGAATTTCCTCGATCTTCACCCCTTCCGCAAAAGCCGCCAAACTCGCCGCTAGCGCGTTGGCAATCTGAAAAGGTGCCCGTGCCTCCATCGTCAGCGGCACATTCACCGCTTGTTCAATCCGTAGTACCCAATCTCCCTTCAAAATCGACAAATAGCCATTTTCATAAGCCGCTGCCAAACCGCCCCGACGGGTATGTTCTCGCACCAGCTCATTTTCTGGATTCATGGTGAAATAAGCCACTTGTCCCTGCACCCGCCGCGCCATCGCTGCTACCAAGGGATCGTCGGCGTTCAGGACGGCATAGCCTTCTGGCATCACCGCTTCCACCACGACGCTCTTGAGATGAGCCATATCTTCGATCGTTTCAATATCACCAATTCCCAGGTGGTCGGCAGCCACGTTTAAGACGACACCCACATCAGAGGCACTGAAAGCTAAACCAGAGCGGAGAATCCCTCCCCGCGCCGTTTCTAGCACCGCCACTTCTACCGTGGGATCTGAAAGAATTAGCTGGGCACTTTGAGGGCCGGTGTTATCCCCCGGTTCCACCATATAATCCCCAATGTAAGTGCCATCGGTGGTCGTGTAGCCAATCGTTTTCCCTGTCTGCTTGAAGATGTGGGCAATTAGACGAGTCGTTGTTGTTTTACCGTTGGTGCCAGTAATGGAAATGATGGGAACGCGAGTGGGCGCTCCAGGCGGAAAGAGCATATCTAGCACTGGGGCAGCCACATTTCGCGGCAAACCCTGGCTGGGACAAACGTGCATCCGGAATCCGGGGGCGGCGTTCACCTCAACAATCACCCCATCCATTTCTCGCAAGGGTTTGCTGATATCGGATGTCACCACATCAATTCCAGCAATATCCAACCCGATAATCTTGGCGACTCGTTCGCAAAGCCAGATATTTTCGGGATGAATTTCGTCAGTCCGGTCAACAGCAATCCCGCCAGTGCTGAGGTTGGCGGTTGCCCGCAGATAACAAATCTCTCCGGCGGGTAGCACGGTCTCCAGGGTATACCCCTGCCGTTGCAACAGCGTGAAGGTGGTGCGATCTACTTCAATTTTGGTGAGGATGTTATCGTGCCCTTCACCCCGATGGGGATCGCTATTGGTTAGCTCAATCAATTGCTCGATGCTGGATGTGCCATCTCCTACCACATGGGCGGGGACTCGTTCCGCAACTGCCACCAATTTGCCGTTGACCACCAATACTCGGTGGTCGCTTCCAGTATAGTAGCGTTCAACAATCACCGAGCGAGTTTTAGAAGCACTCTTGGCAGCATCATAGGCTTCTTCTGCTTGTTGGAAGTCGGTGATATTGATAGTAATGCCCCGTCCGTGGTTGCCGTCGAGGGGCTTGAGGACGATTGGGTATCCCCCCACCTCTTGAATGGCGTCTTCAAGTTCGTCCAGGTAGTGAATTACCGTGCCGCGCGGAACCGGCACCCCGGCTTGGCGCAACATTTTTTTGGTGCCTTCTTTGTCGGAGGCAAGTTCGACACCCAAAATGCTAGAGTGGTTGCTCAAAGTTGCCTGCATCCGCTTCTGGTAGACGCCATACCCTATCTGAATCATGGCGCGAACGCTTAAAGGCATCCAGGGAATTCCCCGCGCTTCGGCTTCTTTGACAATGGTTTCGGTGCTGGGACCGAGGGCAGCAGCCCGTGCGAAATCCCTCAGGTCTTTAAGATCCTGTGCTAACTCCTGGGCGGAGTAGGTGCCGGTGTCTACAATACTCTGACAAAGGCGCACGGCGGCTCTGGAGGCATAGCGACCGGCTTGTTCATCGTGGTACTCAATGACCACCTGGTAAATGCCTGGGGTGGCTGTTTCGCGGGTACGACCAAAGCCAGATGGCATCCCAGCGAGTTCCTGAAGTTCTAGGGCAACGTGTTCGATGATGTGTCCCATCATCGTGCCTTCTTTGACTCGGCTCAAGAAACCACCTCGACAGCCAGGGGAACAGAAGTGTTCTTCCAGACTTGGTAGCACCTGAATTAATCCCTCGTAGAAGCCAGGAATCTGATTGGATGGCTTTTCTGCAAGTTCTTCTAAATCTAGGCGCATGACGACCAATTTTTGCCGTCGAATACTCCAGTAGTTGGGACCCCGTAATGTCTGGATTTTTAAAATTCTCATGGCTACTTTTGCGGGTGATTCAGAGGATGTGGGCTGTCGAATCGCGGGTAGGGACGAAGATGCAAGCGATTTCACATCTGCTGCTTTTAAGAGAAAACTTTGCCAGAAAGGCTTCGCCCTTACTGAATCCGCTGCTACTTTAAGCAATTCCCTAGTTTCCAGCTTTAAAAAGTCACTAGACTGTTCTCCACGAACAGTTTTTTGCCAAAAAGGCAATCATGACCAGTTTTAAATTTGGAATTGAAGTACCGCTAGTAATATTCACTCATCAGCCATCGGGTAGCAGGATGACTCGCTGGTGTAAATGGTAGCGATCGCCATAACTAAGAATATGCAACCGTAGATTGAAAATACTAATCGGATCGGTTGCTCCCACTAAAGATTGATTGGTGTGAGATATCTCCCCAGGATCGACGATAGACACGGTGCCTTTACCGACTACCTGTAAAAGACCATCCGCTTCCACTAAGGCGCAAGTATCTTCGTCAATCCCAATCCCTAATTTGTCTGGATGAGCCGAAATCGCACTAATCAGACGCGCCATGCGATTGCGATTGTGAAAGTGTTGATCTACGATCACATCCGGTAAAATCCCTAACCCTAGCGTCATATCGACTAGGGAACGATTGGGAGACTCGCCGCTACCGCCTCCCGCAATCATATGATGTCCCATCACCGCCGCTCCTGCACTGGTTCCTGCCAGCGTAATCTCTCCCAGTTGCGCGCGGTATCGGACTCTTTCCATAAATGGCGTCTCGCCAAGCAGTCCACAGAGTCGCAGTTGATCGCCTCCAGTCATGAAAACCCCTGTACACTCTTCAATGTACTCCTGCATCAAGGGATCGTAACTCTGCTCCCGTTCGCGGATATCTAACACTTTCACGACTTTCGCACCCATTTCTTGAAAGATGGTGAGGTAGCGATCGCCAATCACCGCAGGTTCTCTGGATGCTGACGGAATAATCGCAATACAGGCATCAGTCGAGCCAGCACGATTAAAAAAAGTTTGTAAAATCTCGCGTCCGTGAACTTTGTCTTCCGCACCGCCAATCACCATGATGGCGGTTTTTGTTGATTGGGGCATCCTCTGTACTAAGGATTGAGGTTCTAACTGAAGCATCATGTTGCTCTTGACCATAGGGTGATATCGAATACTATCGTTCTGCCAGTTGATAGGAATGCCAATTTATCCTGATGCATGGTTCTTGCTCAACTCTCTCTAACCCCCTTGCTCACCAGGACAATCCCTACTTTCACGCTTGTCAATCGTCTCAATTTCCTTATCAATCTTTACTGGCAGGCGTTCCATCAACATCACCAAACAATTTAATTGTTTTTCTAGGTTGTTGAGTAACAAACGTTACAGATCGCCCCTAGTTTGTCGCTTTTGGGCTTAGATCCTATATGCATAATGCCAGATCGAGTCAACTTTTTTTATAAAATATTTAACATTATCTTGCGATTAGGGATACCGGGTAGTGGGTAATCGGTAGGAATTCGTAGGGAATGGGTAAAATCAACCTACTACTTAACTATCACCGACTTCTGCTGTGCGATTTGATATTGTTACTCTTTTTCCAGATTTTTTCTCCTCTCCTCTGAGTTCGGGACTGTTAGGGAAAGCTTTAGCCAAACAGATTGCTTCTGTGCATCTGATCGATCCCCGTAACTTTGCCACCGATAAACACCGCCGCGTGGATGATGAGCCTTACGGCGGCGGAGTAGGGATGTTGATGAAGCCAGAGCCGATATTTGGTGCTGTGGAGTCACTGCCAGTTCTAGCCAGACGCGAGACGATCCTGATGACGCCGCAGGGAGAACCGATGAAGCAACCGCTGTTTCGAGAATTGGCAGCCAATTATGACCAATTGGTAATTATTTGCGGTCATTATGAAGGTGTCGATGAGCGGGTGCTGAATTTGGTGACACGGGAGGTATCTTTAGGGGATTTTGTCTTGACTTGTGGAGAAATCCCGGCGCTGGCACTACTCAACGGCACCATTCGCCTACTACCGGGAACGGTGGGGAAGGAAGAGTCTTTAAAAGCAGAAAGTTTCGAGGCGGGGTTGTTAGATTATCCTCAATACACCCGTCCTGCTGACTTTCGCGGGTGGAAGGTGCCGGATGTTTTACTATCGGGGAATCATGCGGAGATTGAACGCTGGCGGCGAGACAGACAAATCGAGAGAACGCGCGATCGCCGTCCCGATTTATTTGCTGCTTGGTTGCAAGATTCCAGTTCCAACCAAAAACCAAAAACCATGAATCAGAATGAGCTTGAAAATGATATCGTCACCGTTAGCACACTACAGATAGCGCTAACAGCCCAAGCGGGTGCGATTCAATCAAAATTGTCTGAATTAAGTCTTACGGCGAATACTCAAACCCAGGAAGGGTTGATGCAGCTACTACAAGCATCTGTGCAAGCACTGCTAGAAAATTCCGAATGCTGGACTCATGTGTTGGGGAGTTCACAGACAGTTTCTAGTCGGGAGGAAGCTGAAACAGTCTTCAACAAACTTTCGTTACAAGAACGTAGCAAATTTACGGCTGAAACCCTCTCTAACGTAGATGGCAAAGTTACCCAGCAACAAGTTGAACTCGATCCAGATGAAGAACAACCTGCATACATCGTCGTAACATTGCTAATCGGCACGGCTGACGATCAGCCGTTATTTGAAAACCTCAATTCTGCACATACTGTAAAGCTTGCTTTAGAGAAAGTTACAGCCATCAGCCTCGACTATCTAATGGTGTTTGAACTACTCTGGAGTCCTCAGGTAGAAACTGATGCACTTACTCAAGAGGAACTTTTGAGCGAGTACCGTGACCTGGTAGCGATCGCTTAATCTCAAGTTTTACAACTGACTGCTTGCAGGCTAAAAAGCTTAAATTATGGAGAAAATCAGCCGGGTTTAGTTTGTTCCAAATTATGATTTTCTCAGGTTGAAGTGGAGTCGTCCCGGTGTTTAAAAAGCTTTTCAAATATGTACTGGTAGGTGTCGTGCTGGTGCTGGGCTACCACGCGATTACTCATGCCATTAGTGCGGCATCGACTCGTCAGCCTGTATGGTCAGTAAATCTTCATGCCAGTACACAACCACTCGCCACAGAGAACCGATTGCTGGTGCCAACGGGGAATACAAAGCCCTCAGCACTTCAATCACTCGATCCGGCAACCGGGAAGGTGCAATGGCTCAGTCAGCAGCCGATTGGCAGGGTGTTTGCTATAGAGGCTAATACTATCTATGCCAGCGATTTCGGGCTACTACCACTAGTTGACGATCCCAAAAACCTGGTGACGCTTGATGCCAACACAGGCAAGACAAAAGCAGTATTGCCACTTGACAATTCAGACTTTGCGGGAATGATTGGAGTATCTCAGGGAGCCTTCATTCTCAACAGCTATGTCAGACAGGGAGTAGAGAGCGATCGCAACGAAATTTCTGCCCGGACTCCAGATAAACTGCTCTGGAAGTTTGTCACCCCCAAAGACAGTATGGTTTCTACCTTTGAGAGCGTGGACTCCAAATCGCCTGTGGTTCAAAATGGGGTAGTGTTTTTGCCCATCTTAGTTAATCCCAGTACACCGCAAAGAGGATACCAACTCACCGGATTGGATGCCGCTACAGGCAAAGTCCTCTGGACTTGGAACACCTCAGCTGAGCTAACGGATGTCACAGTTTTAGGAGACACTGTATATCCGGCAGTGTATAGCAAAGACCGTACAGGAAAGGAACCTGGTTGGGTCAAGGCACTCGATTTAAAAACGGGCAAGGAACGCTGGACTCATACGATGCGGGGCGGTGAAGCCAAGCTAGCGAGCGATCGCGAAGTCTTCATTTGGGATGGTGATGCCAAGACGAGTACGCGATTTGTCGTTTTGGATCGGCAGACTGGGGCTATGCTTCGGCAATTTACCTTATCTCGCCAGGATCGGCAAGAACCCAGACCCATCGCTCTGGCAGACAATATTATTTACACGGCTGATATGGAAATCGAAGGTGTCAGCGCTCTTGGTTTCTATGGTTCAGCAAAGAACCATAGTCGGGTGAATGCCTTCGATGCCACAAGCGGACAGGTGCTTTGGCACACCCCGACACTCCGTGAAAGCCATATTTATCGATTTGTTCTGAATGGCGATCGCTTGTTCTTAAGCAGTAACGGGCTAGAAAACAATGTCCAGAGTGTTGTGCAGTCCTTTTCTACTCGCTAGAACCGCTGACGCAAACTCCAGACCAGAAACCCGCCTGAGATCGCAGCGTAAAGCACAACGCTGACAGATGCGATCGCCCAAAAGAATGGATTCCAAGCACTCTGGCTGACATCAATCCCCATCGGGCCGATAAACCTTTGCAACACATCGATACCGATACTACTTGCGATCGCGCCAGCACCACTGATTATCACCCACCAACCTGCTTGCGGCACTTTTGTTCTCAACACCAGCCACTGTGCTACCCCCAGCAAGATCCCATAGATGCCATCAAACACAAACTGAGGTAGCACAGACATCGTGGGCATCATGCCACCTATCAAGCCGGAAGCTGGGGGCATAAGAGTCACTGCCCATAGCCCGTTAATTACCGCCAAGGCGATCGCACTTCCCAAACTGGTTGCCACTACCCAAGAGCGAATAGAGGGGAGCCACTGCCTTAAAACCAGCCATTGAGCAGTTCCGCCTAAAGCACCACCGATTAGTCTAAACACTATCAGGATCGATAAAAGGGTAGTGCTACCGCCAGTGGTTCCTCCCCCGGTCGCTGATGCAACCGCTCCAGCAACTCCGTCCAAAATAATTTGTAGCAGTTTAGCCACGACACAGGCAACTAACCATTGCCACAAAAGTTTCTTCAATGCAAAAGATTTGTCTATCGTCATTATCGATCGCTTTTGGAGTTAGTCATCTTGCCACTCCAGATCAAGTAAATTGAACCGGGTAGCCAAAAAAACAAAGTTATTCCCAGTTTGGAATAGTCATGGGTACGAAATCCTTCAACAATATTAAATATGCAAGCTGCGATACCATATCCACCCAGAATTCGCAAACTAATCCAATGGCTGCGCGGGAAAAAACACAAGATTGCACTGATGAAACATATCCCTATTAATCCACTTTCCCATAAGAGAGATTCCACTCGCCTTTCAGGAGGCAAAGCAGGAAGGATATCGAACATCTTTGTCAGGAGATGAATCCCGGCAATGGCACAGAGTGTTCCCAGGACTTTCCACCAAAATCTACTCGTTCTACTCATTATTTAAACCACTTTTAGAATGTCCAAATTATATTTAGTCGGGGGTTATTATTTAATAAAGCAGTTGCACCTAAATGAATAACCCAATGGTTACTTTCTACTCCTTTCCTGTTTATCGAGCTGAGATTTTCTGGATATTTCTGCTTGTTGCAGTTTCTGGCGGGTATCTGTATCCTTGGGGTTAAGTTTGAGGGCTTGCTTAAAAGCTGCGATCGCCTCTGGTAATTTTTTCTGCTTCATCAAGGCTATCCCCAAAAAATAATAGATGTCTCCGTCTTTATCTTTATCTTTGGATTTCAGTTCAATGCCTCTGCGGTAGATAGCAACTGCTTCATCTAATTTGTTTTGTTTAACCAGAACCTGTCCCAACTCTTGATAAGCATTTGTATAGAAAGGATAGAGTTCAATCGCTTTGCGGTAAGCTGCGATCGCCTCATCTAATCGGTTTTGTTCAGCCAGTATCCACCCCAGCCCCTCGTAAGGCAGATGATAATTAGGTACAACCTGAATTGATTTTTTGTAGGCAGCAATGGCTTCCTCTGGTTTTTTTTGTACAGTAAAAGCGTCACCTAAACGCAGGTATGTCAGGTTGGCATTGGGTTCTAACTCAATCGATCGGCGATATGCGGCTACTGCCTCATTGGTTTTTCCGCTTGCCAGCAGGACGTTACCTAGCAAGTAGTATGCATCGTCGTTCTTCGGTTCTAGCTCAAGAGCTTTGCGAAAACTTGCCTCTGCTTCGTTCCATTGACCTTCATAAGTTAAGGCAAGCCCCAACCATAGATGATTCTTGGCTTTTGCGGGTTGCTGTTCGGCGGAAGAGCGACAATGCGCGATCGCTTTTGCACTTTCTCGTTGTTCAACTAACGCAAAACACAGACCATAGCGGGCATCAACCAACTTTGGGTCAAGTTGCAGAGCTTTGTTATAAGCTAATACAGCTTCGCTGAGCATCTTCGGTTTGGATAATAGCCACTGCCATGCCAAAGATTGTTGTTGTAACTGGTTAGCGATCCGAATCCCTTTACCTGAACTTTCCCAGAACGTCATGTAGGCATCGCCAAGTTTGAGAAAGGCTTGAGGATCGGTAGGCGTCACTTGAGTCTTTTGGCGATAGATAGCAATCTTTTCTTGATCTGCCTGCACCTGCGATAAGGTCTGGTAGTCTCGCAAAAAAAACCAAGCATGGTAAGCTCCTACCGCTAGACCTAAACCTATAATCGAGAAAATAAGAATTTTTCGAGGTTGCTTCAATTTTGAAAGCATCATTATTTTCAAATATTTACTGACTCGGATGCAAGCTAAGCACATTTCCGCCACGAGAGCGATCGCTAACACGGTTAATTAAGGCTTAAAACTCATTTAGGAGTAATGGGGCTGACTTAAGTTTAACTTTATCCGTAGATCCGCCCTGAAATAATTTTTGGGCTAATCACTAAAGTTAGCTAAAGCTATCTGGATAATGATTTCAACCTATTTTAAATGGTTTTCGGAATGAAACTGTAAATTTATTTTACGGTTCTTGATTCAGTGCGATTTGATTGAGGAGTACGATAGTTTTCAACATTATTGATGAGTGTTTCAAGCGCTTAGAAGGGCATTCGTGAAAACATCCCAGTTTTAAGATTTGGGATGCTTGTGTCAGTTTCCCAGAAGGTGTGAGTAGAGAAAAACGTCATTTCTGCGACAGTCTATTGATAAATTAATCTAAAGATATCCGCACGTTGACTTCGACCTTTCCGTCTTAATCTTCTAATCTCGACAATAGCGATAAGAAAAAGCTAGCGTAGAGGAGAAGAATGGAACGGCGAAAATGCTACGAAACGTAAAACTTCAGTTGCTTTGGGCTACAGTCCTGAGTTTCACGGTAGTCAACAGTGTGAATATTCATCTGCCCATTGGCAATCAAGAAACCGGGCTGAAGATTGGCAATGAAGCCGAGGCTAGAAGTAGTGGTGGACGAAGCGGTGGCGGCTCTTTTCGCTCTTCACCGTCACGTTCTAGTTCCAGCCCCAGTCGCTCCAGTAGCGGTAGTAGCTCCTCTCCCAGAAACTCTACACCGTCGCAGTCCAGTAGGGGCAGTACAGGTGGGCGAGCAGGCGGCGGCTCTTTTCAAAGAACCACTCCCCCGCCGTCCTCAGTGAGAACTCAACCGACGCGCCCGAACTCGTCTTGGAATGAACCTTACTATAGACAACCGGGAAGCACTGTCATCGTGCCGGTTCCCGTTGCACCGCCGCCCGTCTATACCTATCCCAACAGCGTTCCGCCGAATTATTATCCCAATAACGTTCCGGCGAATCAATCAACCTACCCTCAAACTGCGCCGGGAACTGCAAATTCTGTTCCTGCTCAAGTACCAACCAATTCTGGCTATTCTTCTACCGCTAGTAACTCATCGAGTGACTTTCCTTGGCTTTTCTTATTGATGTTGTTGGCAGTTGGGAGTATTGGGCTTTGGGCTTATTTCATCTTTTTGAAGAAGAAGGGTGGGAGTGCGGCTCAAGAGCTAGAGAATGATACGGTTACGGTCAGCAAGATACAGGTGGCATTGCTGGCTCAAGCTCGAAGTATTCAATCTCAGCTGACGGAACTGAGCCTGAATGTGGATACCGACACTTCTGAAGGGTTGATGCAGCTGCTACAAGAATCAGCTTTGGCACTATTGCGATCGCCCGAAAATTGGACTCATGTTCTAGCGAGTTCGCAGACGGTGAAAAGTCGAGAGGACGCCGAGGCAATTTTCAACCAAGTTTCTATACAAGAACGCAGCAAATTTAGTGCGGAAACCCTTACAAATGTGGGTGGTAGAGTCAGACAACAAAAACCCGCGATGCCTGACTTGGATGATGGCCCAGCAGCTTATATTGTGGTCACGTTGCTCGTCGGAACAGCGGATGACAAGCCGTTATTTGAAGAAATTCGCACCGCTGAAGCTTTGAAGTCAGCTTTAGAGAAAGTAGCGTCCATCTCCCCTGACTACCTGATGGTGTTTGAACTGCTATGGAGTCCCCAAGCGGAAACCGATAGCCTTACCTACGATGAGCTATTAACTGAATACACGGATATGGCGCAGATATAGTCGCAGCGTTTAGTCCTACCGCTTGCAAAAGTCCTTCGATGCCCTCAGACTGTAAGTTTGGGGCTATACAAACAAAGCCTGCCGACCCAGGCTTCAAGCCGAAATAATTTTATAGTCTCGCGTTGCGCGGACTTCGTTTGTGTAGCTGCGGCTTCGAGTCGCCAAGCCAAGTATTTTTGCTGAAATTTTGCTGAAAACGGATAAATGGCTAAGATTCGCATCGGAAACGGTTACGATATTCACCGCTTAGTTACTGGGCGTCCTTTAATTCTGGGAGGAGTGAAGATTGAGCATGAATTAGGATTGCTGGGGCACAGCGATGCCGATGTGCTGACTCATGCGATTATGGATGCGATGCTCGGTGCCCTGAGTTTAGGCGATATTGGTCATTATTTTCCCCCGACAGATCCCCAGTGGGCAGGGGCTGATAGTCTGGAACTGCTCAAGCAGGTGCATCAGCTAATTCGGGAACGAGGTTGGCAAATTGAGAATATTGACTCAGTAGTAGTGGCAGAACGTCCGAAACTGAAGCCGCATATTGAGAAGATGCGCGATCGCTTATCCGATGTCCTAGAATTAAAACCCGACCAAATAGGCATCAAAGCCACTACAAATGAAAAATTAGACTCAGTTGGGCGCGAAGAGGGTATCGCAGCTTATGCTGTAGCCTTACTGGTAGCTTCCGATTAACTTGGCTCAAACCTATCGAGTCAAAAGGTTGAAAATGTCTAGGATAGGAATGAACGAGAGGCGGATAAGACAGAGACTCTCAACGCGCTGGGAGCATTAAGGCAATGGAAGCTGGAAGATTTGAACTTACTCAGGGCGATTCTCTTGTTGATATTATTGCCTGCAACCCTGAAGGGCAAACGGTTCTAGTAGTTGAAGTCAAAGCTACTAAACTCAAAGATAGTAAAGCCAAACAATGGGCGATCGAGAAACTAAAATCCTACCTGCAAGCGGCGAACACGAAAATTCCCTTTGCCATGCTGGCTGACCTTGAAAACATTGAGATTTTTCAAGGGGACGGGGCTAATTTATCGGAACCCGTTAGCGTACTTAAGACTGCTACAGTGCTTAATCATTACGACCCCGAATTTAGCAGCAAACGGATATTTGGGCCATACCATCAGACACTCGTTGAAGCTTGGCTGCGAGACTTAGCCTATCACTGGAAGTCGGAAACCCCGCCAGGATCGGAAGAATTGGCAACCATCGGTTTGTTGCAGGTGCTGGAAGATGGAGATACTTACTCTGAAGGTGGCGCTTCTTGGTAATACTTTACGTTGAGACAAATTTCTTGATGAGCATTGCCACAGGACGCGACTCCCAAGCGAATACTTTGCTAGAGAATCCGACCACATCAGTCCAGATAGCGATACCAAGTATTTGCTGCATGGAAGCTCTCTCTGCATTAGAGGATGAACTGAAGCGCCGCAATCGTTTTATGGATGAACTAAAAAAACAAATCAGCCAGTTACGTCGAGATATCACCTCATCCCACGCCCAGTCTCTCCTTTCTCATTTACAACAGGCCTTAATTGAGAATCAGGCGCTATTCAATGATGTCGAAAACCGTCTCTTTCAAGCCCTCGATCATCTCAACACCAAGGCAGAGATAATTCCCTTAACTGGCGATATGCTTCAGGCAAGCTTAGATACACGTTTTATCAACAAAGACCCAACGGATAACTTGATTTTGCACTGCATTCTTAATCATGCACGGCTGCATACCACAGATAGGAAAGTGTTCCTCAGCGCCAATGTTAAAGAATTTAATCCGCCGGAAGTTCAAGCCGCTTTGCGTGATGCTGGCGCGGATAAATATTTTAGCCGCACACAGGATTTCCTCGGTTGGTTAGAGTCTCAGTAAGTTTTAATTAATACTCGTACAGACAATCATTATGAAATTATCTGCAACTATTCCCCTAATCTGGCGTCGTTTGTTCGCTGTCATGCTGGCAATGATAAGCGCGATCGCGCTCCATAGCTGTAGCCTGAATCAATTTAATACAAAAGCCGCTCAGGTGCCGCAGTTGGTGGACAGTATTCTGCAAGATCCAAAAACTTTTAACTATGTTCTAAGTCAAGAATCACCCAACGTTTTTAGCTTAATTTACGAAGGGTTAATTACTGAAAACGGCAATGGTGAACTTGAACCCGCCTTAGCTGAATCTTGGGAAGTCGCCCCAGACAAAAAGCGAATTGTTTTTACCATGCGGGAGGGCTTGAAATGGTCTGATGGTCAACCACTGACCGTTGATGATGTCATCTTTACTTACAATGAACTCTATTTCAACGAAAAAATTCCTACTGATATTAGAGACATTCTAAAGATTGGCAAAGATCGCCTGCTGCCTACTGTCCGTAAACTTGATGAACGACGGGTTGAATTTACAGTTCCAGAACCTTTTGCCCCGTTTTTGCGCTACACCGGACTTGCAATTTTACCTGCTCATGCGCTGCGAGAATCCATTGTCACTACAGATTCAGATGGAAAACCCAAGTTTCTGTCTAGCTGGGGAATCGACACCGATCCCAAAAAAATTATTGTCAATGGAATGTATCAGCTAGAAAACTATCAAACTAGCGAGCGGGTGACATTTCGACGAAATCCCTATTACTGGCGCAAGGATACTCAGGGTAATCAACAGCCATATATCGATCGCATTGTCTGGCAAATTGTCGAAAATACCGACACATCTTTTATCCAATATCGTTCTGGCGGTTTAGATACTCTAGGGATCGCGCCGGAATATTATTCTCTCCTTAAGCAAGAAGAAAATCGGGGAAAATTTAAAATTTACACGGGTGGCCCAGAACTCAGCACGACTTTTTTGGTTTTCAATTTAAATAAAGCCAAAAATTCTCAAAATCAGCCTCTCGTAGACCCAATTAAGTCTCGCTGGTTCAATAAGCTTGAGTTTCGCCAAGCGGTTGCTCACGCCATCGACCGTCAGAAAATGCTGAACAATCTCTATCGAGGGCTGGGAGAACCGCAAAACTCACCGATTTATAAGCAAAGTCCTTACTATTTATCCCCAGAGCAAGGTCTCAAAGTCTACGACTATAATCCAGAAAAGGCGAAAGAATTGCTGCGAAAAGCTGGATTTAAATATAACCCACAGGGTCAACTTTTCGATGCAGATGGCAATCGAGTTCGTTTTAGTATGCTGACCAATTCAGGGAATAAGCTGCGGGAGGCTATCGGTGCTCAGATTAAAGAAGACCTTGGCGCAGTTGGGATTCAGGTAGACTTTAATGCGATTAACTTCAATACGTTGATTGAAAAAGTTTATACCCAACGGAAATGGGATAGCTATATTGGCAAAATTGGCGGTGGCGGTATTGAGCCAAATGGTGGGGCAAACACTTGGACAACTAAAGGGGGTTTACACACTTTTAACCTAGGACCGCAAGCTGGAGAACCTCCGCTGAAGGGTTGGGAGGTTGATGACTGGGAATTGGCAATCGAAAACCTTTACATTAAAGGTGCCAGCGAACTTGATGAAAGTAAGCGGCGAGAAATATATGTCGAAAGCCAACGCATTACCCAGGAAAATTTACCCTTTATTTATCTGGTAAATCCGCTTTCAATGGAGGCAGTGCGCGATCGCGTTCAGGGCGTTAAATTCTCTGCCCTTGGTGGAGCCTTCTGGAATCTTTATGAACTCAAAGTCGCAGAAAACAAAAACATTCCGTAAACAAGGCAAAAAACAATTGGGCGCAGGGAAAAGAAAGATTAATTTCCTGCTTCCTCTTTTTCTATCTTTTTGCTTTTTGCTTTTCCCTTTTGCTTTATTCGGCTGTCACCCAACTTTACTTAAATCTCAGGCAACTGAGAAAGTATCCCAGTTGGTGACAGCCACATTAAGCGATCCCAAAACTTTTAATTGGGTACTTAATCAAGAATTTCCCCATGTTTTTCTATTCACTTACGAAGGATTAACGTCTGAAAATAGCGTTACGGGTGAAATTGAGCCTGCATTAGCTGAATCTTGGGAAATATCAGAGGATAAACGGCGAATCGTTTTTACCCTCCGAGAAGGATTGAAATGGTCAGATGGTCATTCACTGACAGCGGATGATGTTGTCTTCACGTATGAAGATGTGGTTCTTAATAAAGAGATTCTTACCGATGCCAGAGATAGTCTAAAAATTGGTACATCTGGTGCTTTTCCGCAAGTCAGAAAGCTAGATGCACGGCGGGTTGAATTTATTTTGCCAGAACCCTTTGCTCCTTTTTTGCGAACTACGACCGGCTCAAAAAGCGATGCGATCGTGATTTTGCCAAAACACGCCCTTGAGGACGCGGTAAAGTCGAAAAACTCAGAGGGAAAACCCAGGTTGATGTCTATCTGGGGAGTGGATACCAATCCAGCGGAAATAATTGTTAATGGCCCTTATAAAATAGAAAGTTACACCACTAGCGAACGGGTCGTATTTCGGCGTAACCCGTATTACTGGCGACGAGATGTACAAGGCAATCAGTTGCCTTACATCGATCGGATCGTGTGGCAAATTACGGAAAATATGGATACTCAGCTGCTTCAGTTCCGCTCTAATGGTTTAGATACGACTGACGGGTGGGGGCGATTGCGTCCTGAAGATTTTCCACTTTTAAAGCAAGAAGAAAAGCGCGGAAAATTTACAGTTTATACAGGTGGACCGCGATCGGGCACGACTTTTATTTCTTTTAATCTAAATAAAGGACGCCGGAACGGACGCCCTTTGATCGATCCAGTTAAATCTCGCTGGTTCAATAATCTATCATTCAGACAAGCGGTTGCTTATGCCATCGATCGGCAAGCGATGATTAACAACACTTTGCGCGGTCTGGGTGAAATGCAAAATTCACCAATTTCTGTACAAAGCTCTTACTATATAACTTCGGCAGAAGGTCTGAAAGTATACGAATATAATCCCGAAAAATCTAAGAAATTACTATTAAGCGCAGGGTTTAAATATAATAATCAAGGTCAGTTGTTAGACGCTGATGGAAATCGGGTGCAGTTTACATTAATAACGAATGCTGAAAATCAAACCCGCGTGTCACTGGGAGCGCAAATTAAGCAAAGTTTGAGCCAAATTGGCATTCAAGTAGATTTTACCCCAATTGCCTTCAACACGCTTGTAGATAAACTCGCAAACACTTTAGATTGGGAATGTTATTTGCTCGGTTTTACTGGCGGCATTGAACCCCATAATGGGGCGAATGTCTGGTTGCCAGATGGCGGGTTACACAGCTTCAATCAGGATGCTGTGTCGGGGTCAAAGCCGATTCAGGGTCGAGAGGTGGCTGCTTGGGAGGCGGAAATTGGGCGTCTGTACATTAAAGCTGCCCAAGAATTAGATGAGGTCAAGCGCAAAGAAATCTATGCCCAAACTCAACGGATTACGCAGGAATATTTGCCGATGATTTATCTAGTCAACCCGCTGTCAATGTCAGCCGTGCGCGATCGCGTTACCGGCATCAAATACTCTTCTCTTGGCGGTGCCCTCTGGAATGTTTATGAGCTGAAAGTGACCGATTAACGGCAAAATTTACATCGCCAATTCTTGTTTTTGCATTTTCTATCCTTAATTTGAAGTCGTGACTCAACCTGAAGCTTTGCAATCCTTATTAGCAGCGGTTGCCGCTGGTGACGTTAGCCCAGAAGCAGCGTTAGAAAAACTCAAGCATTTTGCCTTTGAACCCGTGGGCGATTTTGCCAAAATTGACCATCACCGCACCTTGCGAACGGGTTTTCCAGAGGTGATTTGGGGACCCGGAAAAACACCCGAACAGATTGCGGGGATTATGGAGGCGATGCGATCGCGCAACCCTGTCGTCATGGCAACGCGGATTGAACCGGCGGTTTATGCCCAGTTGCAGGAAAAAGTAGCAGGTCTCCAATATTACGCTTCGGCGCGAATCTGTACCATTTCTCCTGCCACTCTAGAACCCCAGTATTCGGGCACAATTGCCATCCTCTGTGCCGGTACTGCCGATTTATCCGTCGCTGAGGAAGCAGCGGTTACAGCAGAACTTTGTGGCTTCCAGGTGCAGCGCCTCTGGGATGTCGGCGTCGCGGGTATCCACCGCCTGTTAAGTAACCGTCACGTCATTGAATCGGCGAATGTGCTAATCGTCGTTGCCGGGATGGAAGGTGCTTTACCCAGCGTCGTCGCTGGTTTGGCTGATTGTCCCGTGATTGCAGTTCCCACCAGTGTCGGCTATGGTGCGAGTTTCGGCGGACTTGCGCCACTCCTGACAATGCTAAACTCTTGTGCAGCAGGGGTGGGCGTAGTGAATATTGATAATGGCTTCGGTGCGGCTATCTTAGCTGGACAAATTTTGAGAACGGCGCACAAACTGAAATCATCTGAGCAGTAGATTGGTACTGCCCGCTCATGCTATGCGGGCGAGCAAATCACTTATATGCTGTTTAATGATGGAGAGATTTTGATGATATTTTTACCCATCAGCGAAACCCGATGCCTACCTCCAAGACAGAATCAAAGCAACTTCTAGAACGCTTAATTTTTGAAGATGAACGTCCTAAAGATTGGGTACAAGATGTTTGGGGATTGAGTCCCACTTTGGGAGAAAGTGCTGCAAAATTGTTAGAAGTTTTTGAAGCGTTGATTGAGTGCTGTCCTGAAGAGAAGTTAGAAAATTTATTGCAAACTTTGTATCAGGATTCGCTTGAGTAATTATTTGAATTAAGGACGCGATCGCACTCTTCCTGAGATAAAAGCGATCACCATCAGGATGCGATCGCTTCTAGGGAACTTGCGGGCAATTATTCTTAATACATTACCCGCCTTACACCTGACCACAGCGCTTTAGGCTTAAGCAGCTTGGTTAGACTCATTCAAGGCAGAACGCTTATTCAGCGATAGCATCACGCGAGAAACTCCTGTGGACAGAACGCTGGCACCCACCAGGGTTCCAATCAACCAAGGGGCATTGAAGGGCCACTGGAACCAAATCATTGCGCCCAACACCAGCGTAATGATGCCGTCTGTCAGTACCCATGTCCAATTCTGTTGCGGACGCACCCGGAATGCCAGGATCAGGTTAAATACACCTTCGGTCAGCAAAAAGCTACCTAGCAACAGAGTCAGCGTCAGGACACCTGTTAAGGGGTAGAAAAATAGCATCACGCCTGTAGCAATGTAGAGGGCGCTCAACAGGAGTTTCCAAATGAAACCTCCTTGCTCGCGGGTTTGAAAGGCATATACTGCCTTGGTCGCTCCCGCACTCGCTAAGATCAAAGCAATCCAAGTCTCAGCGACAATTGTCGAGACATTCGGTACAGCGATCGCAACTATCCCCAAAACAATCAGTAGAGCGCCAGTCAAAAGCGATCCATTAATACCTTTGTTCTTGTTGATATCAGTAGAAACGTCGGTTGTCATACAAATTTTTTTTCTATGCACGAGTGGGCTATATGTTCAGGCTAAGAAATTTCTCATGAACTGGATAGAACCTTAAGGTAGACCACCCCGCCATACCAAGCTCTACCCCCTGATATAGTTTGCGATCGCACTTTCCCGACAATTAATCCCGTCAATTTATGGGAGCGATCGCTTAGCTGTGTTAGACGGTGTTGAGCTTGAATTGACAGCAGAGCAAATTTTTGGCTGGTTGAGAATGAGAAGTTAATTGGTTAGGGTTGTCGTGCGGAAGCGATCGCACCTTTATTCTGATTATATGTGTTCAGCTTGCAAATAATTTCATTCAGAGCTGTACTAAACAATGTCACTATTCGCTCCAACCTAATGGCAATCGCACTTTTCCCTTTATTCATTTGCGCGATTTGTTATGCAACGCTTCGCTAACGTACTCTTCTTGAGAGCGCATTCCCGCTTACATACAACTTTACTCAAAGCTTCCAGCGCTGGTCTTTACTTTTTGTAGTCTGAGGATGTTAGTTGCAATTCAAGCTTGTAGTTAATTGAGCTTTACTTATCATAATTTGATAGCAAAAGTAGCAAATTTATGGGCAGCAGAATCACTTTCTCATATAATACTTTCAGAGATTTACAAGACTTTTAGAGGCTCTTGACGAGGCAAATATTCATACACTCCTAACTTATGAACGAACCGAAAAATAGCAAAGCTCCTCAATGGGGCAGAATCCTTGTCGCTATTGGATTAGGAATGCTCGCAGTATCAATTGTACTGGTCTTCCTGGGAATTTCAGGTGCGGTGTTGCATAACGTACTACAACTGGGTGGAATTGCAGTTGCAGTAGTTGGTTTCATCTTGTGGAAAGTTGTCAAGGTCTGATTCAGACAACGTTTGCCCACATTTTTACCGTAATTTATTTAAGCGATCGCGCCTTGACTTGAATTTATTATAGGAGCGATCGCATCTTTACTGCGATCGCTCCTCACACTTATCAGACGAGCCAAGTGAGCTTGAAAACTATAGATATCTCCTTGACTGAAGTCCATTTTCCATTCACTATAATCTTTTGTCTTGATATGCAACTTCCATAATTCTTTTAAGCATTACATCTGCTGCTCCATAAACATCATTTACACCTTGATATTTTTCTGATGGTTGGAATCCTTTCATCTGAGCATTAATCAAAAATTGCTTATATTGCCCTGAAATAAATAAATATATTTCTTCTTCAAATAATTCAGAGACTTTCTTTTGTTTAGGTTCAAAATATATTAATGAAAGAGCTAACCATTTTTTTGCGTCAACGATAGCTCCCTCTATAATATCCATGTTGCTTTCAATACTTGAAAGAGTTAGAAGAGTTGCCAAGCTTTGAACAGCTCCCCCATATATATTTCTTAGTTCACTTCTAAGCCAAATTTTATTCTCTCGCCTGGTTTGAGAATAAGTAGAAATGAGAGAAGTAAGCAAAGTAGTAATCACACTAGCAATAGCAGTAATAGAAGTAATAAATACACCAATAAGTACAGGGTTATTTAGTTGCATTTATTTTTAAACCTATTCTTGCTTGCCTAAAAGATAAATATACCAAATACAACCCCTACAGTCAGATGTAATTCGCTAGCAAATAAAGGGACGGGAAGCTGCTGTTCTGGTTCGTCAAATACCTCTGGCTGTTCGCAGGGTGAGCCTTACCTACCAAAACCATTGAGACTGATCGTTACCTATCCTCAACTTACCCGCCGTAACCAGCCAAATACTTGCTCAACTGTCAATTCTAATGGGATATCTTGGGGGACAGGCAAGAGATCGCTATCTCTGAGCAATGCCATCCGAGTATCTGACCACAGCACAATAATCACTCGTTCTGTCGGATCGATCAGCCACCCTAATTGAGTTCCTTCTTGCAGGCAAGTTTGAATTTTAGCAATCAATTTAGTGGTGCTTTGATCGGGTGAGAGAATCTCAATCATCCAATCAGGGGCACCTTCAACAGCGATATTCTCAGAAGGGACTCGGTCTTGGTGAATAACGGTAATATCAGGAACAACAGAATTACTACTTAAGATGCAGCGTAGCTCTGGAAAAGCTTCATAGGGTGAATCCGCTTGGTCAATTGCAGCCGTCAGCCGTTTCTGCAAGATGCTGTGGAAAGCTGTGGGCATAGATTTTTGATTTATTTGTCCGTCCATTAACTCCCAAGCTGGCGACTCCTCAATATTCGGCAGCTTCAGGAAGTCTTGCAGTGTGAGCCGTTGGGTAGTGGTAGCCATCAAGATTCGTAAGATTGCTTGTTACTTAGCGGTTAAAGCTAGGGTTGCGATAGGTATTGCCCACCGCAACCTTTGAGACTTATAGATTGAGTTTAACCAAGGCAGCGAGAATTGATGCTCAAAAGCGATCGCGTAACTTATGCCCCACAAGCGCGGCTTCTCTTGCCTACACTTTAAACTTCTCGGTAATCCGCTTCATTGCCTCATTCACATTTTCTCGGCTATTAAATGCCGAAATGCGGAAGTAACCTTCACCCGCAGCACCGAACCCAGAACCAGGAGTACCGACAACATTGCAGGTTTGCAGCAACTTATCGAAGAAATCCCAACTAGATAAACCATTGGGCGTTTTCACCCAAACGTAAGGCGCATTTACGCCACCATAAACCGCTAATCCGGCTGCTGTCAGTTGTTCGCGGATAATTTTGGCATTTTCCATGTAGAAGCTAACTAGCGCCTTAGTTTGCGCTTGTCCTTCCTCGGAGTAAACCGCCTCTGCACCGCGTTGCACGATGTAAGACACGCCATTAAACTTGGTAGACTGGCGGCGGTTCCACAGCTTCCATAGTTCCACATCGGAACCATCGGCGGCTTGTGCTTTCAGCGTTTTCGGCACAACCGTCAACGCGCAACGGGTTCCGGTAAAGCCTGCATTCTTGGAAAACGAGCGAAACTCGATCGCACAATCTCTTGCACCTTCAATTTCGTAAATTGAATGGGGAAGCTCTGGATCGGTTATAAATGCTTCGTAAGCCGCATCGAAGAAAATGATCGAGCCATGAGCTTTCGCATAGTCTACCCACGCTTTCAGGTGTTCCTTTGTGGCAGTTGCTCCCGTAGGATTATTGGGGAAGCAGAGATAAATTAAGTCAACTTTCTGGGAGGGAATCTCGGCGGTGAAGTTGTTCTCTGCGGTGATGGGTATATACACCAAGCCGCCAAACTCGCCTTTATCGTTAGCAGCGCCAGTGTGTCCCGCCATCACGTTGGTGTCTACATACACGGGATAAACCGGATCGGTGACAGCGATCGCGTTATCATCGCCGAAGATATCGAGAATATTACCCGTGTCGCACTTAGAACCGTCGGAAATGAAGATTTCCGAAGCATCAACGTCGCATCCCCGCGCCTGGAAGTCATGCGCCGCAATTGTCTCCCGCAACCAAGCATAACCCTGTTCTGGGCCATAGCCTTTGAAGGAACCGCGATCGCCCATATCTTCAACGGCTTTAATCATCGCCGTGCGACACGCTTCTGGTAGGGGTTCGGTGACATCGCCAATCCCCAGCCGTATAATTTTTGCGTCAGCATTTGCCTCTGCGAAGGCATTCACCCGCCGCGCAATTTCGGGAAACAGGTAGCCAGCTTTGAGTTTGAGGTAGTTATCGTTAATCGTTGCCATGTTGAATCGCCACGAACGCCGTAAAATAGCTTACTGCCAATCGTCGCGTTACGATTCCACGGTTAATACTGTTGAGTGAATAAAGATTATAGATTGGGTTAGTGCCCTAGCGTCACTCCCCAACTACAGACAGCCAACTAGGATAAGCAAAAGAATCCTTACCTTGCAACTTTGAACCTTGGTAAGTTTGAAATACCTGGCTAGCTACCGTTTCAAGGTTATCCATTAGCTTGTCATCTTCGCCTGTAGCTTCAAAAGCTAAACTCCACGAATCCTTGCCATTAATATTTAGCTGAGTGAGTTCAACAGCACAGTCTTGGTAAACACGCTGCGATCGCATCTTCTTCACACTCATCCAAGACTCTTTTCCCGCCACCTCTGCGGGAATAAAGCATTTTGAAGTGGGATCTTCACACGTCCACTTTGCCCATTTCTCTGCCTTCCCCGCCGCTAACTCCCCAAAATGCAGCACCTTTAATTCGGCTTGACGCCACTTGATTTCCAGCTTTCCTTGCCGCAGTTTGATACCCAGGTAATCACTGTTAGGTAAGTATAAATACCAATCCTCTCGGTCTTCTGGTGACTTTATTTGTCCACCAAGACTATCTTGATTGAACCAGCGTTCAATCTCGGTGGGAATTTTGCCGGGATAAAACCAGCGCATTTCTATCGTGTTTAGCATCAGTTTGTTTTGTCCAAAATGTTGAGTTGCCGACTTTGAAGCTCTGCAAACGGGAAGAAATTTATTGCCATATTGATTGTAGAGAGTGGCAACAGTTTCATAAAACTATAGTAATTTTAAATAGCTCCAAAATGCGAGATTCCCAACTTTTCCTAAAGCTCAGAAATCTGAACCGCTGGAATCTTACAACTCAAATAGGACGGCTATAGAGGTAAAAGCTGGAATTTATTTTTTAAGTAATAGGAGCATTTAAAAATGAACTTAATGCATTAAATCAATGCTTGCTTTACATTTTAATCTGGGGTAAGAGTTGATTGAGAAAAGTTTCTATTATTCAAAATAAAGCACGCACAGCCTCTATACTGATTTATCAGCAAATTTAGTATCGCCACCTAGGTCGGTAAACTGGCTTGTGAAGCTTAAAGCCGTCTACGTTTAGAAAACAAGCCAGGAAACAAAGTTAGTTAGTGTACGTCAAGCGTGTCGGGTTAAAATTGAGTAAAAGTGATTTAAATGATGTTATTAAGTGTTTTAGAGCAGGCTACTGTTGCCGCGCAGCAAAAAAACTGGTCATTGCTAAACCAATGCTTGCAGCAACTGCCACTTAACAAAGCAGAGGGAAGGCAGGGAGAGTCGTTAACAGGAGAAGATTCTAACTCGCTTTACTTAGAGCAATTATTGAACCTGGCTTTAGATGTACTTGATGCAGGGGATTTTCAGGAACGGTGGGAAGTGGCGAAGGTGTTACCCAAATTAGGGGAAGGCGCGATCGCTCCTTTGATTTCCATTCTGAAAGACGAAGACGCCGACTTGGAGGAGCGCTGGTTTGCTGGTCGCATTCTGGGAGAATTTGACAATCCTGCCGTCATCACCGCCTTAGTAGAGCTGCTGAGAACATCTGAGGATGAAGAACTTACAGTGGCAGCAGCGGCTGCTTTAGCGCATATCGGCTCTCCGGCTGTGGAGGCTTTGACGGAACTATTAGCAGAGCCAGAGACACGACTGTTAGCCGTGCGATCGCTTGCTCAGATCCGCCGTTCCGAAACGATTGCGCCTCTCCTGAACGTGGTTCAAGATCCCCAATCTGCGATTCGAGCCGCTGCGATTGAAGCACTGGGTAGCTTTCACGACAGCCGGATTCCACCAGTATTGATGGATGCCTTGCAAGATCCAGCCGCACAAGTGAGAAAAGAAGCGGTAATTGGCTTGGGGATGCGCTCCGATTTACTAGAACAATTGAATCTGGTAACTCAGCTACAACCCCTGCTATTTGACTTTAATTTGGAAGTTTGTCAGCAGAGTGCGATCGCCTTAGGACGACTGGGGACAGATGAAGCCGCCGCTGCCTTGTTTCAGGTACTCTCATCCCCGAATACGCCGCTTAGCTTGCAAGTAGACATCGTGCGATCGCTCCCCCAAACAGCAGCCGCCTTGGAGTATTTGCAACAAGCCCTTTCTGTTGAGTCTCCGGTGCTATGGCAGGAAATTGTCACCGTTTTGGGGCGAGTGGATTCTCCAAAATTAGTCCCAACATCTGCTAAAATCCTGCTGACAGCACTTGAATCAGAAAGCTCAACTGCTCAAAATTCCAAGGTTAAACAAGCGGTGGCAATGGCATGGGGACAGTTAGGAGATGCCATTGCGATCAACCAGTTAATTGAACTGTTAGCAGATCCCGATGCAGGGGTAAAACTGCACGCGATCGCTGCTCTCAAAAAATTTCCCATTGCTTACCAGCAATTACAGCAACTCGCTACCACCGAAAATCTCACCCCAGAATTAAAAGAAGGGGTAGCGATCGCTTTAAAAGAATGGACAGTGAATAGTTAATAGCCACTCGCTATTAACTATTAACACGGAAGCCTTACGGTAAAAGTCGTTCCTAACCCAACTTGGCTATCCACCGCTATCTTGCCTCCGTGTATTTCTACGCACCTTTTTACAATCGCCAGCCCTAAGCCAGTTCCAGGAATTTTGCCAACATTTTTGGCTCGATGAAATGTTTCAAAGAGTCGCGCTAAATCTGCTGGAGGAATGCCAATCCCTTCATCTCGAATTTGAAAAGTTGCCTCACCATGCTGGCAATTCAATTCAAACTGAACAATGCCGCCTTGGGGGGAATATTTAATTGCATTTGATAACAAATTATTCAAGATTTGTCGCAGCAATTTTTCATCCATAGAAACGATTGTCTCAAATTCGTTTTCAGTGACGGTTAAACATTCCAGATTAGAACCTTGAAGAGAGTAATTATCAGTATTTAAATTTTCAAGTTTGAATTGCGTTTGATTACTGACAAAATTTATCTCGTGCTGATTGCTAGCACTCAGTTGGATTTCTTCTACCAAATTACGGCAGAATTCTGTTAGATCGAGGGGGACTGGATTAAATTCTGATTTCCCGGCATCTGCTCTGCCGATTAAAAGCACATCTTCTAACAGGTCGGTCATATTTCTAACGATGTCTTTAATCCGCAGCAAATATTTGCTTTTTTTCTCCTGAGACCATTCATTAGAGCAATGTTCTAACATATGGGCAGACAGAGAAATTGAGGTCAGCGGATTGCGAAATTCGTGGGAAACCATTGACACAAAGCGAGATTTCAATTCACCCAATTGTCGCTCTTGTTCCAACGCCTTGTGAATTTCTTCTTCTGCTTGCTTGCGAACGGTGATGTTGCGAATAATGCTAGTAACGAGAAATCCTTGCGGGGTTTCGATGTGGCTGAGGCTGACATCTACGGGGAACTCAGTGCCATCCTTGCGTCGGGCAAATAGCTCAAACCCCACTCCCATCGGTGGGACTTGAGGTTCACAACAGGAATCAGTGCGTTCTCGATCGTGTACGCGCCGGATGTAATCGGGTAGCAACATCTCCAGAGTATTGCCAAGCAATTCATCGCGCTCATAGCCAAACATTTTCTCAATTTGAGTGTTAACGAGAACGATGCGATCGCTTGCGCCAACAATCGCGATCGCGTCTGGTGCTGCTTCTAGAAATTGCCGGAATTTTTCTTCGCTTTGTCGGAGTTGGGCTTCTGCTTGCTGATGCTTGACTATTTCCTGTTGCGAGCGCTCATTTGTCTCCTTTAACTCAGCATTGCGCTGTTTGAGATCCCACGAGAGTTGTCGCGTCCGCAACAACATCTTCACCCGCGTCTGCAACTCCATCTTCTCGATGGGGATAGTGACTAACTCATCAACACTCTTCCACGGGTGTCGAGTCATCAACCCCACATCCTGACGAGGAACGATCAACAGAAATGGCAGAAAAACTGGTAATTCAGTGGCTTTTCTCGCTTGCACCTCTTCCCAAAACTGCTTTAGAGCCACGCTATCTAAGACGCATAGGTCAAAAGCTGTGTTCATGATTAAAGACTGAGGGCTAAGCGGTAAGGGTAGAACAGTACCCTGCCCGTGCTGAGTGCTGAGCAGCGCAGCCAGGGTAGGGAAACCCCGTTCCGGCTGAGAACTGAGAAGACGCCAATTTATCCCATTTCTACAAGACTGAGGATTGAGTAAAATTTCTCTGTTGTGCTCCTGCTCCTTAGCTCCTCGGCTCCCCGTCTCTTTTTCGTCAGGTAGCAATACTTCGTGATGCCCAGCAAGCCACTCTGAGAGCAGGCGGCGGTTTTCTTTTTGCTCTACAAGCAACAAAATCCGGCTCATACTTAATCTCTTAGTAGACTGCGAACGATCACTAGGAACTTTTTGACGACTAGCGGTTTAACTAATGTACTTTGCATTCCGTGAGCTAGGTTTTGCTGCTCAATCGCGACACTTTGCTTAGGCAAGAGTATTAGAAAGGGTATTTGCCGATCCCGAATTCGTTCGCAGCGTTTCCAAACACGCCGGTAAAAACCGTCTATGTCCACCAACGCCAAACCGATTGCTTTTGACTGGCTTAGGGCTAGATCGAGTGCCTCTAAAAGGTTAGCACTTTTGACACAATCCCCTTCTTTGCCGAGGAATTGAGCCACAAGTTCCAGGTAGCACGGGTTTCGCTCTGCCGCCAAAATAAACGGTCGCTCCTTCAAATTTCCCCCTTTGTTTTGGGTTCTCTCTAGTGCTATCGTAATTCAGTCATAAGTGCCGTGATATGGCTCACAATGGCTCAATATTCAGTTATTTGGATCTTGCGGTTAGCCTGAAATCGGATAAATTTTGAAGCGATCGCTTCCTTCCTCTTTTGCTACAGATAGCATCTTTTGCGCCTCAGCAATCAAGGCTTGTGGGGTGGAATTTCTCTCAGGAATTAACGTGGCAACCCCTAAACTGATAGTTACTCGGTCGCCAATCGGAGAATTCACGTAGGAAATGTTTACATCCGCCACATTTAAACGCATTGCCTCTGCCACGACAATCGCCCCAGAGCGATTGGTATCGGGGAGAAGTGTCACAAATTCTTCACCCCCATATCGGGCGACAACGTCTCCACATCTTTTCACAGCAGCACTTAAAGCTTTTGCAACTTCTCTCAGACAATAATCGCCTCGCTGAAGTCCGTAGGTATCCTTAAAATCTTTAAAAAAATCAAGATTAATCATAATCAACGACAGAAACCTTGCCTCTCTTGCTGCACGTCTCCATTCCCGTTCTAAAATTTCTTCAAAATGATGGCGATTAGCAATTCCTGTCAGCGCGTCTCTAAAAACTAGGTCATCTACCTTTGGGTTAGACTTCTGTAAATCGGGTGCCGCTTTTAATAGCCGGTTGTCGCGGGCTTTCTCAAGCTCAAATTTAGCTCTGTGTTTCAAAATCGAACTAACTCGCGTCAGTAGTTCTGTTTTACCGATGGGTTTGATCCGATGATCGGCAGCACCAGCGATCAGTGTAAACTGCCAGTCCGTTGAGCCAGACTGGTTAGAAAGCATCAGAATGGGGATTGCCTCGTGCCGCAGCCATTCGCAAATCCGACTTTCTAGACTAGAGATATCTACGATAGCGAGACTGATTTGTGCAGAATGTCTCAAAGCTTGCTCAAACTCCTCCAAGCTGTCAGCGGTGAGGATTGGATATCCTTCCTGAATCAAGAGTTGTGCGATCAGTTGCAAGTTGTGGTGGTTTCGGCTGGCGACTAGGAGCGAGGTTTGTTTCTTCATGCTGATTCATCAGAGACTGCTAAGGGGTATCTTTTTCATCACTCATTTTGATGCGATGCCGTAGGCGATCGCTTCGCTGAGTATACGATTGGCGTATATCGTATTTATTTCCAAGGGTTTTCCCGTTCATGCTATGGTAAGACCCGCTTGTGCCACCCTGACTAAGCTGCTGTATCAAGCCCTACCAAAACAGTTAAGCAAATCCGCTAAATTCATTTCATCGGCTTTAAATGTAATTTAGGCTACATATCATGCGACTAGAGCAGTTGCAAGCCTTTCTAGCAGTTGCTGAAACCGGCAGTTTTCAGCAAGCGGCGCGAAAGTGTGGGTTCACTCAGTCCACTATTAGCAGGCAAATCCAGTCTCTGGAAACGGATCTCGGTATTTCCCTGTTTCATCGCACGGCTCAGGCAAAGCTAACAGTCGGAGGCGAACGCTTTTTGCCCCGCGCCCGCAAAATTTGTCAAGAGTGGCAACAAGCCACGCAAGAATTAGCAGACTTGTTGGCAGGAAAGCAACCCGAACTCTGTGTAGCGGCGATTCACTCGGTTTGCGCCCAATACTTGCCGTCCGTGTTGCAGCAGTTTTGCCGAGATTACCCGGCGGTGCAGCTGCGGGTAACTTCGCTTGGAAGCGATCGCGCTCTCAAAGTCTTGCGAGACGGAATGGTTGATGTCGCGATCGTGATGAATAACCGCTTTTTAACGGCTAGCCCGGATATGGTGGTCGATGTCTTATACAATGAACGCATCGAAATCTTGATGGCGGCAAATCATCCTCTGACTAAGTACCAACAGGTGCCCTGGTCAGAACTCGTTCACTACCCGCAAGTGGTATTTAAGGATGGGTACGGGATGCAACGCTTGGTACAAGAGCGATTTTTGCGGCAAGGCGCTAATCTTCAGGCGGTGATGGAGTTAAATACGCTTGATGCCTTTCGCGGTGTCGTGCGGCAAGGAGAATTGATTGCCCTTTTGCCCCAGTCAGCTTTGGTAGATGCTCGCCAGGATGCAACGCTGGCGATTCGAGTCATTGATTCCACACCCGCGCCGGGGACGCCAAACTTAGCCGACTCGCTAGGAGATCCCAGCTTGTCTCGTCAGGTCGTGATGGTAACAACGCGCGATCGCTTGCTGATTCCCCCCATTCAGCACTTTTGCCAGATGGTACGCGAGTTAGTCCCGATGCAATTTGCAGGAGCGATTGGCAACACAATAATCTGTTCGGATGCTTCTATACCTGTTAACTAATGGTTAATGGCTATTGCAAAAAATCTTTTGGGAATTAGCCATTCGCAAAAACTGATAACAATTGACTACGACAAAATACTATGAGTAATGAGTTCAGGGAAATTCTGCGAAAAGTGGGTAGTGGCGTCCATACGGGCGAAAATATAAGTCGCTCCGAAGCTGAGGAAGCGACACGGATGATGCTCCTACAGGAAGCAACACCAGCGCAGATTGGAGCATTTATGATCGCCCATCGGATTAAGCGTCCCACCGGCGAAGAATTGGCAGGGATGCTAGACGCCTACGACGCACTAGGGCCAAAACTGCAACCCATCGGCTCAGAACGCCCGGTTATCGTTCTGGGGACGCCCTACGATGGGCGATCGCGCACGGCACCCATAACGCCACTGACAGCTTTAATCTTGGCAACCGCTGGACAGGCGGTGGTGATGCACGGGGGCGACCGGATGCCTACCAAGGAAGGCTTGCCACTGATTGAGATTTGGCAGGCGTTGGGTGTCAATTGGGCTGAGTTATCCCTCCCTGTCGTCCAGCAGGTGTTTGAGGCAACCCAACTCGGATTTGTTTATTTGCCCAAGCATTTCCCCCAAGCGGCAGGACTGGTTCCCTACCGCGACCAAATTGGCAAACGTCCCCCCTTTGCAACGATGGAGTTAATGTGGTGTCCCTATGCAGGGGAAGTTCACGTTGTGGCAGGGTTTGTCCATCCTCCCACGGAAGGGATGTTTCAAGACTCTTCGGCATTGCGAGGCAAACCCCAGTATTTCACAGCGGTGAAGGGATTAGAAGGGAGCTGCGATTTACCACGCGATCGCACGGCGATTATTGGAACTTGGCAACCCGGTTCGTCTCCGCAACGCCTCCTGCTTCATCCCCGTGACTACGGCTTTGAGGGAAAGGAAGTTGCCCTAGACTCCTCAACTGAATTGGTACAAGAAATGCAAGCCGTGCTGCAAGGTAACAAGAGCGAACTTATGCAAGCAGCTATCTGGAACGGTGGTTTTTACCTATGGCACTGCGGTCTCGCCCCAGATTTATCATCCGGTTTGACTCAGGCAGAAACTTTATTGGGTAGCGGTCAAGTTGCCCAGAAACTACAGGAGATTAGTCGGGTGATTTCTTCTTTAAGTTCTTCAGTCTTCAGTAGTCGGTAGGAGGAGGATTAGGAAAAAGTTTTGAGTTTTGAGTTTTGAATTTAAGAACTCTTTTGTCACTCATCCCTCTTTTCCTAAAGTAACAAAAGAGGGATCAAAACTCTGATTCCCAGAAAAAAGTTTTGAATTTTGAATTTAAGAACTTTTTTGTGGCTCAAAACTCTACACTCTCATGACCGATTACTCAACGGCTAAAATCATTCCTTCACGGGCGAGTAATCCATTCGGAAACGCCGACTGGATTTGTCCTTCTACTTGGTCGAGAAAGTCATCGCTGTAGTCTGGTTCGTAGCTAAACATCACCAATTTTTTGACGTTAGCCGCATCAGCGGCTTTAACGCAGGTTTGCCAGAAGGGATTTTCGCAGGGTTGAATCGCAAAGTCACCTGCATGAGAAGACTCACCGTTTGCCCCCAAACCTTGGTCTAGTTCCGGGGAAGTCGCATTGCAAATGAGTAAATCGGCTTCACGGGCTAAGTGCAGCAGATTTTCATCAAGGGCATTCGGATCGTTGTCTGCACCCGTAGCGTAAACAGCCGTGCGTCCCTGCCAGGTAACTCGGTAGCCTATTGTCCGCAGGGAATTGTTGGTTAAACAGGTTTCAATCGTGATATCGTCTACCGCGAGCGTCTCGCCGGGAGTTAGATCGTAGAACTGTAGTTCTGATTGCATCACCTGTATAGGGACTGGAAAATTCGGAGGCGTCATCTGGTCGCTGAGACTTTGTTGAATCGATGCTCCATCAGATCCTGCTGCCCCATAAATATGAAAACAATTGCCCTTAATAAAGGCAGGAACGAAAAAAGGAACGCCTTGAATGCGATCGCTTTGGGAGTCGGTAAAGAATATGTAAGCTTCCACCGGCATTTGACGCAGTAATTGATTACCCAGTAACCGCAAGCCGGTGCCGCCATCAAAGATTAATCGTTTGGAGCCTACCCGCATTTCCACACAGGGAGTATTGCCGCCGTAGCGAAGCGTCTCCTTACCAGCGGCGGCAATTTTGCCCCGCACACCCCAAAACTGCACCACAAACTCGGCGTCAGCTTGGGTTGACTGACTCGCTGTGGGATTGGAAATTTGAGGATTTGGTGCCGCTGGTTCTTTTGAAGACATATATTCGCTCAAGAAGTTAGCTGCACGCTTAGCAGATCGTCGTAGCGGCGGACTTCTATTAACCGATTTTGTCCGTCTACGAGGACAACTTTAGGTTGATAAGTTTTCAGTTCTTCTGGGCTAAATTGCCCGTAGGTCATGATGATTAAGCGATCGCCCTTCATTCCCAAACGAGCCGCCGCACCATTGAGTTCGACTGCCCCTGAATTTGCCGGTGCCGCGATTGCATAAGTAATCAAGCGCTCTCCATTCGAGACATTCACGACTTGTACCTGTTCATAAGGTAGTATACCTGCGGCATCCAACAGGGTTCTATCAATACTGATACTCCCTACATAGTCAAGATTTGCCCTAGTAAGCGTGCAACTATGAATTTTTGATAGAAGAAGCGATCGCTGCATACAAGAAAGGTAATTAACACCATTGAGAAAGTGCAAGGCGCTGATTGCTTCTCCTGCTATGCCTGCACTTTCCTCATGTTGTATCTATCAGCACTAGGGTTCGGCGCATGAAAAGTTTTCTCAGCTAAAGCTGATTCTAACGTTCTCAAACCACTTCATCCCTCAATTTTTTCCTAGTTCGCTCACCTAGCGCTCGTAGACCTACCCTTTGCTGCCAGCTTTAATACATTGTTCCACCAGCGGCATCACTTTATCGACATCTTGCCAACCCAGAATTTCTGTGACCTTTTTCTCTAAGTTCTTGTAGGTCTTGAAAAATTCTGCGATTTCGTCTAGTCGGTGTGGCGCAAGGTCTTTGAGAGATTTGACTTGGGCATAGCGCGGATCTTTGTCGGGAACGCACAGAATTTTTTCGTCCCGATCTCCCCCGTCAATCATCTCTAACATTCCGATAGGTCGCGCTTGAATAACACACCCTGGAAATGTTGGCTCTTCCATTAACACCATGCCATCCAGGGGATCGCCATCATCTGCTAGGGTGTTGGGTACGAAGCCGTAGTCATAGGGGTACTGCACCGAAGAATAAAGCACCCGGTCTAGGGCAAAGGCTTGTAAGTCCTTATCGTACTCGTACTTATTTTTGCTACCAGCGGTAATTTCAACCAGAACGTTAATGAGACCTGGTTTGGGTTGAGCAGGAATGCGTGTTAAATCCAAAACGTTTCTCCAGTTTCTCCAAGCAACACAAAGTATTGGGGGTGCCCTGATGTCAGTTTGAAGGCTGTAGAGGCTTAACGTAGTTACTTTACAGCCGCTACGAATCGCACCCGTTGTTGAAGGAGGAATCAGAATATTCCTCCTTCATCCTTCATCCTTTCAGATAGCCCTTGTGAGCATTCTACGGGAAGAAGGTCAACACAGAATCTTCTGTTTACCCAGATTCCAGGATTACGCGATATCCATTTGTTGTATCTTGAAGGTCAGTCTTCGGGTATCGGGATTGAATAGCTGGTTTGCTGCTGCAAGCTTTGAGCGCCGCTTGGAGAGTAGTGAGCGATCGCAAACACAGGTAAGGTCAAGGTCAACAAAGCAATTGCAGTTCCTAGTAACTCTGCCCACCTTTGCGGAGGAGGTTGGTCAGAAGAGTTAGAGGACTGGCTACTTAATTCCATAAAAAGATAATTGCAAACTCAACACGATCAAATGAAACAGTGAAAAGAGGGGAAATTTTGAACCTCCTCTGTTCTTAATTCTAGCGAGTTCTTCTAAGCTGTCTGTCGTCTATTAAACAATCTCAACCTATAGATAGGTGCTATCAAACACACTGATAGATGTCAACCGTCTTTGGGAATAGAAGATTGAAGCTTAAAAGGAGGAGAAATTTTAGGTTAGTTTAAACATTTAACTTGCAAGTTGTTAACTTGCAAGAATCGGGGCTGAATTCTAGTGCCCGACGAAGCTATGATGCATAAAAGAAGCTCACACCGGAAGATGGAGTGGTAGCCATGTACCTTCCCACTGCCCTTGCCGACGAACTCAAGCTCTACCTAGAGCAACTGGCTGATAAGGGAGAGACACAAGCGCAAACCCTGTTGACTCAAATCGAACAAGTTGCGACTCCTAGCTCAACGCTGACAACGCTAACGGATATGGAGCAAGAAATGTCTTCCACACCTCCAGAAGGGATGGGTTTGAGGTGTTGAACACTAATGCCAACAGCAAGACGTTCCAATAGCAAGACGAAGCTTTGTTCCTTGTCCGTCAGTAGTAGGTGGTAACGATTTTTTCCCTATCCGCTACTCACTACCCCATTATCGATTCTGATGTCTCAGCCTCCTCCCAAGCCTCCTATAAGATCGACGGACGCCAAGTCAGCTAGAATTAAGCGCCTGCGATCGCTTACTTATATTCTGGATAATGCGATCGCGATTCCGGGAACTTCCTACCGCGTGGGCATCGATCCTCTACTTGGACTGCTCCCTGGAGGCGGGGATATACTAGGAAGTGCCTTGTCAGGCTATATCGTGCTGGAGGCAGCGCTGCTGGGTCTACCACGAGAAGCTTTGGTGCGGATGGTGCTAAATATTATTTTTGAGACTTTAGTTGGCACTGTGCCGGTGTTGGGGGATTTCTTTGACGCTACCTGGAAAGCGAATGCTAAAAACATGATGCTTCTAGAAGCTCATCTCGCTTCTCCTCGGCAGAGTCAAAAGGCAGATTGGTGGTTTATCATTCTGCTGTTGGGTGGGTTGATGCTCTTTGTGATTTGCATTGCTGCTTTCAGTCTTTTTATCCTGAATCTGCTGTGGCAAACGATAACTAAATAAAAATTAAAAACTTTAATTCGTTTCTCCTTTCCAATCTGATATTTTTAATTCCTTGCAAGCAAAGTTTATTGGCTAACCCTTGAATTCGATTCTCAAGGGAATTGTACAACAGATGAGTAAGAAAGACTGGTGGGAAGCCACATTTCCAAACGGGCGTCAAACGATAACCATTTCTGATGCTAACGGGAATCCTGTAAAAATTGCTTATGGCGAAAAAGGTACAGGTAAACCGCTATTTTTAGTGCATGGAATGGCGAGCTGGAGCTACAATTGGCGTTACGCGATTGAGCCATTGTCACAACATTTTCGCGTTATCTGTTTCGATGCGAAAGGACACGGTTTTTCCGAGATGCCATCACACCCGGAAATACTCGGTCATCAATCGCTCGAACTAGAGCAGATCGTGCGAGCGTTATGCGATGAACCGGCTGTTGTGGTAGCCCTATCTTTGGGGGCATTAGTGACCCTCGCCACCGCCCAAGCGCATCCAGATTTGTTCGATCGATTAGTTGTAATTAATGTACCGATTTTCCTCAAACGATTGCCGTTTTGGGGGATGCAGTTATTAGCAGATTTGCCGTTAGATTTAGTTAAGATAGCGGATCACTTGCGCGTGACTCAACTATTTGCACCGCTACTGTGGCAAATTGTAGCCTTCGGGCGTCGGGAAGTTGTAGTGGATTGGACACGAATTACACCCGAAGAAGTTTACTGGATTACTTATCCGTATGTCGAATTTCCGAATGCTTTGACAAAAACTGCCGAGGATTTACAACACGCAGCGCAAGAAATTCAGCGTTTGGTAAAGAATGAACCGAATTTAATTCGTAACGTCCAAGATAACCTGAGTGCGATCGCGTGTCCGACTCTAATTCTTTGGGGCGATCAAGACCAGTGGTTCCCGGTTGCTGATGGCGAAAAATTACACGCCTGTATGCCCGGTTCTAAGTTTAAGATTATCCCCGACTGCGGTCATGATGCGGCGGGAAGTCACGCAAATGCGATCGCGTCCGAGATTCTTGAGTTTATGCGCGATACAGATTTTCTAAATTCAGAATCTTTGTATCGTTTTTAGCAGTAAAGTTACCCTAAGTGTTGTCCATCTAATTCCAAATTCCACTAGGTGCAGGGAGATCCCGCACCTACTAGCTTATATAAACAAAGTCCGCGCCGTCGCCAAAGGCAAGCGATGAGAGAGATGTGTCGCCGTATTGTTAGGTTGCGATCGCATTCCCGTCAGTTATGATAGTTTCTTCTCTGCTTGGAACCTCAGCCAGTTCTTAAATACGACCGATTTAAAATTCAACTGTTCAACCAAAAGGATGAGCCAAATTAATCCACCAGTAGTAGGCTGATTAGTAATAATTCGCTTATATTTTTAAATACACTTCGCACTCTAGTTTCAGAGGTAACTTCAGAAGTGATAAATATGTCCTTGTCTTTCATCATGCCGCTAGCGATTACCTTGCTAGCTGTTTATATCCTTCAAAATTCTGCTGACGAAATTTCCTATCTCGCCGCCGCAATTTCTCTTGTTGGTTTATTTGTAAGTTTGGTTGTAGCGCCTTGGCAAATTCAGGTATTGCTGCTATTGGTCGTACTGCTAAGCGCAAGACGACTTTTGCAGCAATGTCAGCCTGTAGTCGATGCTCAATTTGACACGCAATCTGAGCCTAAGATTGAGCCTCAACCTGAATTTCAGGAAGACGACAAGACTCAACTCAGCTATCGCGGGATTAACTACGAATCCACCTCTTCAACTGTTGAAGTAGCAGAAGTTGAAGTTACAGGAAAATACCGGGGTCAGGTTTGTAAAGTCCGCAAAACAGAAAATATGCCGGTGTCTCAACCGACATCGGGATTAAAATATCGAGGCGCTACCGTGATTTCTCAAGCTTCCCCTATACCTCCGGTTGAAGAATCAAAATAAACGCCAGAATCTTAGCCACAGATGCAACGGTAGCAATTGAGCGAATTTTGCTGCAAGCAACCTGCACTTAAAATATGCTGTTGCTCTGGTTGGATTAGGGCGATTGCTTAAACAGAAACTCTCCTCGCTGCAATTCGCGGACGACCTCCACAGGTTTCTGGAGTACGCACAATTAATGTCCCGATGTCGGTGATAGTTGACATATTTACCTCTGTAAGATTTGGCTTATATTTTAACGTTGCAGCGATCGCGCTTTTGTGTTAGGGAGTCTTCAGCTACGGGTTGTGTCATAATAAGGCGATCGACCCCCACGGAACGCTACTAATGGTGCAATCACCCGAATCTCCCAGCGAACTGGCTGCTGCCCTTCAGAACCCAGTCGATCTAAATTTCGATCTGCCCGATCCAGAGGATGAGCAGATTCCAGAGTTTGAGTTTCAGAAGCTGGTAGACAATGCTTGGCTGGTGTGCGATCGCTTCGACTTGCAGACGGAAATCTGGCGGGGGCGGATTTTGCGAATCGTGCGCGATCGAGAGAAACAAGGCGGTGACGGACGCGGTACCGGATTTCTCAATTGGCTGAAAGAACGGGAAATCAGTAAAAGTCAGGCATATTCCTTAATTCAACTGGCAAATAGTGCTGATACCCTCTTAGAAGAGGGACATCTTGACCCGGAGGCGATTCGTAGCTTCAGCAAACGCGCCTTCATCGAAACCTCTAAGGCTTCTCCAGAAATCCAACAACTGGTGACAGATGCGGCGAATAAAGGCGATCGCATTACCAGGCGCGAAGTGCGGCAACTCTCCGACGAATGGACAGCCATGAATTCAGAATTGCTACCAGATGAAGTCAAGGAAAAGGCCGCTGCGGGTTCTCTTCCCCCCCGATTTCTGTCTCCTCTGGTGCGGGAAATGGAGAAATTACCAGAATCTCACATCAGCGCCCTGAAAGAGGAAGTCGCCGGGAACCCGGATGTTGATACGGTTAAACAGGTGACATCAGATGCCCGGAATTTATCTAAATACTTAGACGCCGCCGCCCAAGTCCAGGCAATTGAGCGCACCTCTATTGACGTGGAAATGGCATTAGAGGAAGCTTTGCGTCTGGGTTGTCTAAATACCGCCGCCGATATGGTGAAGCAGGCGGCGCAACTGGAACAGACGATTGCCAAATTTTACATGACCTGGAAGCGGCTGGGCAGTCTGACCGATAGGCTGTATGTAGACACTGGCGCAAGTAGCCCTCATTTGCGATCGCTCCTTTCTTGCCTGGAACGCCTTGCGGGTGAAGTTGTGGAGGTGAGTTTGGATGATGAAGGCGATCGCACGATTCGCCTCAAAGTCATCGCAGATAACGCCTAAAACGCTCTCTTCAGAGGCGATTAATCGCGTTTCTCCAGAGATATCCCAAGATAGGTCAATTCGATCTCTTCTTGGGGCGGATCAATTTTTTAACCTTCCTCCAAATTGCGCCCGGATTTAAATAAGCCCGATATTTGGTTGCGGCTTCTTTTCCGACTAGCACTAAACCCACCCAAAACGCAACTTCTCCCACAACTGCAAGAATGGGAACTAATATGGCTTTTTGGGCGATCGCTAGCGGTAGCAAGGGCACCACTAAGAGGATTGCCACCCAAGGCAGGAAAGAGAAAACAATTAAAAATATACCGAGTTTCTGCATACTCCTGATTGTGACAAACTGTAACAAGATTGACAGGATATATGCACAATATCTTGTAGGGATCTAGAAGACATCCCCTGCAAGCGTCAGATTAATTCTTAATCCCCGTCGCCGCAATCCCCCGAATGAACTGACGCTGTCCGACGAGAAACAGTAACACGACAGGTACCGTAGCGATCGCAACAGCTGCCATCAGCAAAGGCCAATTATTCGTAAATTGCTCCTGAAACTCTGCCAACGCTAGCTGCACCGTCCTCAATTCCGGTCGCGTTGTAAAAATCAGGGGCTTAAACAAATCGTTCCATTCCCCAATAAAGGTGAATAGAAACAGCGTCACCAATGCCGGACGAGACAACGGTAGCATCACCCGCCACAGAATTTGTAGGCGGTTTGCCCCATCCAGCGCCGCTGCTTCCTCCAACTCCACTGGAATCGTTTGAAAATACTGCCGCAACAGAAAAATCCCAAATCCATTCGCCGCCGTAGGTAAAATCAGCGCCCAGTAAGTGTTGATCAAGTGTCCCCACTTTAAAACCAAAAAAATTGGAATTACCAACAGTTGAAAGGGAATTACCAGCGTAGCCAAGACAATCAGCAGAATTGCCTGACGCCCCTGAAACTTCAGCCGCGCCAACGCATAACCGGCGAGTGCAGCGGTGATCGTCTGAAACCCAGTTACAGCTAGCGCCACTAGGGTTGAATTGGCAAATGCTAACAGAAAGTTGCCGCGCCTCCAAGCTTCGCGGTAGTTGGCAAAGCTGGGGTTAGATGGAAAGAAGCTTCCTCCAGGTGTCGCACCCACTTTGTCAAAAGAGGTGACGAAGACAATCCCCAGCGGTAATAGCACGACACAAGCGCCCAGCAATAGCAATAGCGGGTTCGCCAGATGGAAAAGCTGAGTGGCTGACAATCGACCCTGTGGATTTTTCTTAGGCATGAATACTTACTTAAATTGACTGATCCCGTTTGGCTCCAGGATAGGTACAGTACAATTATTAGATTAAGTTACGTTACTATTCCACAGAAATTTAGGTCGGTCTAGGATCGACCTATTCGTGAGGAGCAGACAGGAGATTTATGCCGTCGCTTGAAACCAGCCAAGAAATTGACTTCCACAGTGAAACCTACAAGGACGCTTACAGCCGCATCAATGCGATTGTGATTGAAGGCGAACAAGAGGCTCATGAGAATTACATCAAGTTAGCAGAATTGCTACCAGAAGATAAGGAGCAGTTGATCCGTTTATCCAAAATGGAGAGTCGTCACAAGAAAGGATTTGAAGCCTGCGGGCGGAATCTCGAAGTGACGCCAGATATAGAATTTGCTCGCAAGTTCTTCTCCGGACTGCACCAAAATTTCCAAGATGCGGCAGCAGAAGGCGGGATTGTGACCTGTTTGCTGATTCAAGCATTAATTATCGAATGCTTTGCGATCGCTGCTTACAACATCTATATCCCCGTTGCTGATGACTTCGCCCGTAAAATTACTGAGGGTGTTGTTAAAGATGAATACAGCCATCTCAACTACGGCGAAGTTTGGCTGAAAAACCATTTCGAGGAATCCAAAGCAGAATTTGAAGCAGCTAATCGTCAGAACCTTCCCATCGTCTGGCGGATGCTCAACGAAGTCGAAAAGGATGCCAGTATTCTGGGAATGGACAAAGAATCTTTAGTTGAAGACTTCATGATTCAATACGGCGAAGCGCTGAGCAATATTGGCTTTACTACCCGCGATATCATGCGGATGTCAGCCTACGGGCTTGCCGCTGCATAGTTGCCTAGTATAACTTGTGGGGGATGTCAAGTCAGGTAGTGCAGAGTAAGAGTGGGGAATTGCCTGAAACCAAGTCATCTATTTGAGGACGGAGTCAATGAAGGCGCTTTTACTCTCCCCCACTTTTCCCCAGTCTTTCTGGTCATATGACCGTTTTATGGAAATCGCTGGACTCAAAGCAGTGATCCCTCCTTTGGGAATTATTACAGTTGCAGCACTGTTGCCAAAAGATTGGGAAATTAAGTTTTATGACCGCAATGTGAAGACTGAGACGGAGGCCGATTGGGAGTGGTGCGACATCGTTGTTCTATCGGCAATGCTGGCACAACGAGAAGATTTTCACTTCCTGATCAAAAAGGCTGTCGAGTTAGGAAAAAAAGTGGCAGTTGGAGGGCCTTATCCAACGTCCGTTCCTGAAGACGCTCTCGCCTCTGGAGCACATTATCTAATTTTGGATGAAGGAGAATTAACAGTACCGGACTTCCTGCAAGCGATCGCTCAGGGTCAAGAAAAAGGTGTTTTTCGCTCCATCGAAAAGCCGGATGTTACCCTAAGTCCCCTTCCTCGCTTTGATTTACTGAAGCGAGATGCCTACTTGATGATGGCAATTCAGTTTTCTCGCGGTTGCCCGTTTAACTGCGAATTCTGCGACATTATCAGCCTCTACGGTCGCAAACCGCGTACCAAAGAACCGGCTCAAGTGTTGGCAGAGTTGCAAAGCCTCTATGACTTAGGCTGGCGGGGTTCCCTATTCATCGTCGATGACAATTTTATTGGCAATCAGCGCAACGTCAAGCGCTTGCTAAGAGAATTGATTCCTTGGATGCAGGAACACAACTATCCCTTCACCTTCATGACCGAAGCCTCTGTTAATTTAGCAGAGGATGATGAACTACTACAGTTGATGAAAAAAGCCGGTTTTTACGCCGTCTTTCTCGGTATTGAAACCCCAGATCAAGACAGCCTGCAAGTCACTCGAAAGCTTCAAAATACCCGCAACCCGCTTTTAGAAGCGTGTCGCAAGATCAACGAAGCCGGAATGCTAATTTATGCAGGATTTATTCTCGGCTTCGATGGCGAACGCGCGGGTGCTGGCGATCGCATTCAAGCCTTTGTCGAACAAACCAGCATTCCTCAACCGATGCTAGGCATTCTGCAAGCCTTACCGAATACGGCTCTGTGGACTCGACTCCAAAAAGAGCAGCGTTTATTAGAAGGAGTTGGCATCACTGAGGTAGGCGATCAGAATTCCTTGATGAATTTTACGCCTAGCCGACCTTTAGCAGACATTGCCAGAGAGTATGTAGAAGGCTTCTGGACAATGTACGAACCCCAGAACTATCTCAGACGCTGTTTTAATCAATGCCTTAACATCGTTCCACCGCCAGGAAGAACGCAAAATATGTACTTCCCCGCTGGCAAAGGACTGCGGCTAGTCGCCCAGTTAATTTGGCATCAGGGCATTCGGCGACCTGAAATTCGCGGTCAATTTTGGCGACAGCTTTGGCTGATTTTACGCCAAAAGCCTCAATTCCTAAATATGTATCTCGGCTTATGTGCCGCTGGAGAGCATTTTTGGGAGTACCGCCTTTTAGCCAGAGAACGGATTACCCAACAGCTCGGCTACGATCCGATCGCTACGCCAGCCTCAACCGAACAAAAACCCGCGCTTGTAAATGTCTGATCCGAGCTTTCCGCTCGCTAGAAGGCAAGAAAACAGCCATTTATCAATGTAAATCAACCTGCCGCTCAGAAGAGCGGCAATTTTTTGTACTATTGTTAAGAGTATTTAACTATTTTTTCCCTTCCACCTTCCTTTCCTATCCAGAGGCGTAGTTAGAACCATTCATGTTTGGTTTAATCGGTCACCTTACTAATTTGCAACACGCTCAATCTGTGGCTAGAGAGCTTGGCTACCCAGAATATGCCGATCAAGGGCTAGATTTTTGGTGTAGCGCTCCGCCTCAAATCGTCGATCACATCACTGTCACCAGCATTACCGGGCAAAAAATCGAAGGTCGGTATGTGGAATCTTGCTTTGTACCAGAAATGCTGGCCAGTGGGAGAGGTAAGACAGCAGTCCGGAAAGTTCTCAACGCAATGGCTCATGCTCAAAAACATGGCATTAACATTAGTGCGCTGGGCGGCTTTTCCTCGATTATTTTTGAAGAATTCAACCTGCATGAAAGTAAGCAGGTTCGCAATATCAAACTGGAATTTGAGCGGTTTACTACCGGCAATACCCATACGGCTTACATTATCTGTCGCCAATTGGAAGAAGTGTCGAAAGAGCTGGGCATCGATCTCAGTAAAGCAACTGTGGCGGTTTGTGGAGCTACAGGCGATATTGGCAGCGCTGTCTGTCGTTGGCTAGATGCTCGAACTGAGGTGCCAGAACTGTTGCTGATTGCCCGGAAGCAAGAGCGATTGCAAGCTTTGCAGGCGGAACTCGGCAGAGGCAAAATCATGGGATTGGAAGCGGCGCTGCCTTTGGCTGATATTGTAGTTTGGGTAGCCAGTATGCCCAAAGGGATGGAAATTGACCCCACGGTTTTGAAAAAACCTTGTTTGCTGATTGATGGGGGCTACCCGAAAAACCTGTCAACAAAAATTCAGCATCCGGGCGTCTATGTCGTCAATGGGGGGATTGTTGAGCATTCCCTGGATATTGACTGGCGGATTATGAAAATCGTCAATTTGATGGAAGCTCCGGGACGCCAGTTATTCGCCTGTTTTGCCGAATCGATGCTATTGGAATTTGAAAAGTGGCACACCAACTTTTCTTGGGGACGCAATCAAATTACCGTGGAGAAGATGGAGCAAATCGGTGAATCCTCCGTGAGGCATGGATTCCGACCTTTGTTGACTTATTAGTCAGGAGTCAGGAGTCAGTTGTCAGTTGATAGAAAAAGGCTAGTTATTTTTTGTCTAGTGTTACTTCTTTCTTTGACTCCTAACTCCTGACGGCTGACTACTGACAACTGACTGACTACTGAGCATTGTAAGGGCGACACCCTATGCTCGTCGCTGCACTACTGACCACCGATCGCTGACTAGGAACTATGTCAACTTCTTCTGAGCGCAAGCCGTTACTTCTAGATTTTGAAAAGCCTCTGTCCGAACTAGAGGCACGAATTGACCAAATTCGCGAACTTGCAGAAGATCAGGACGTCGATGTCTCCGATCAGATTCGTCAGTTGGAGGCACGAGCAGTGCAACTTCGTGAGGAGATTTTCAATAGTTTATCCCCGTCCCAGCGGCTGCAACTGGCTCGGCATCCTCGGCGTCCCAGTACATTAGACTACATCCAGGCAATGAGCGATGAATGGATGGAACTACACGGCGATCGCGGTGGGAATGACGACCCAGCGTTAGTCGGCGGCGTAGCTCGTCTGGGTGGGCGTCCCGTTGTGATGCTGGGTCATCAAAAGGGCCGCGATACTAAGGATAATGTCGCCCGGAATTTTGGGATGCCTGCTCCAGGCGGCTACCGCAAGGCGCTGCGGTTAATGGAACACGCCAATCGCTTTGGAATGCCGATTCTCACGTTTATCGATACGCCGGGAGCCTGGGCGGGTGTGGAAGCCGAGCAACGGGGGCAGGGAGAAGCAATCGCCTATAATTTGCGGGAGATGTTCCGCCTGGATGTCCCGATCCTCTGCACCGTTATCGGGGAAGGTGGTTCTGGCGGTGCGTTGGGAATTGGCGTCGGCGACCGACTATTAATGTTTGAACACGCCGTTTATACCGTTGCGACCCCCGAAGCTTGTGCAGCAATTTTGTGGAAAGATGCTTCCAAAGCTCCCCAAGCAGCCACAGCACTAAAAATTACGGCTTGGGATTTGAAAAACTTAGGCATTCTCGATGTTCTGTTGCCCGAACCTGTTGGCGGCGCTCATGGCGAGCCGCTAAAGGCAGCTGCCATCTTAAAAGACGCTCTGTTGCAAAACTTAGAAGAACTCTCCCAGATGACCGCTCAACAGCGGCGGGAGCTACGTTATCAAAAGTTTCGGAGTATTGGCGTTTATACGGAAATCTCTGCCTAGCGGGGGTTTACCTTAGAAGACGCTGTGACGAGTGGTATAATCAACAAGGTAACAAATTATTACAAGTTCTCAGTTGAGAGGAGTTGTCTTTTAAGAAATTAGCGCTGAGCTGGCAAGCAATTAACGGCGATAGCGAATCGATCGTAGACAACGACTCAAACACTGAGAACTCAACGTAGTAAGCGTTCCCCTAGGCGATCGCTTGAGCTTATTTTGCTTTCCTACAGGGTAGCCAAACCAAGTAGGAAAAGTAAGCAAAGAGCTGATAGCTACCTAATCAAAAAATACGGGAAGAATTGATGACTTCTCCAATCGAACGGCGTGCCTTGATTACCGGGGCCAGTAGTGGGATTGGCAAGGCGACAGCTTTGGCATTTGCGAAAGCAGGATTCCATGTGGCTTTAGTCAGCCGCTCTGAGTCTAAATTAGAGGCTGTCGCTGAAGCTGCTCGGAAGACCGGGGTGACAGCGAAAGCGTATGCCCTGGATCTAGCCGATATTGAGCAGGTAAGAGAAAAGGTCGCCGCGATCGCTGACTCCTTTGGCTCGATTGATGTTCTGGTGAACAATGCCGGGATGGGCTACACCGGCGAGATTATGTCAACACCTTTATCCGAATGGCAACAAGTGATTGACCTAAATCTCACCAGCGCGTTTCAGTGTATCCAGGGAATTTTGCCCTCGATGCGCGATCGCGGCTCTGGGATAATTATTAATGTGGCATCTATTGCCGGTCAGCAACCTTTTCCTGGCTGGGGTGCCTACAACGTTAGCAAAGCGGCTCTGATTGCCTTATCGAAAACCCTCGCAGCAGAAGAACGTGCCAAAGGCATTCGCGTTGTAACGATCTCTCCAGGTGCTGTCAATACCCCAATTTGGGACACAGAAACGGTTCAAGTCGAACTGAACCGTTCAGCCATGTTAACACCAGAAATCGTTGCCCAGTCGATTCTGCACATGGCTCTCGTGCCAGAACAGGCAGTGATTGAGGAATTAACCTTAATGCCGAACGCTGGCGTTTTATGAGTTGTAAGTTTTGAATGATGAATTAAACCTAAATTCATCATTCAACAGTCTCAAAAAATTCCTAACGAACTCATCACTCCGTTAACCACTCCAAACCCTAACAAAGACTGAATCATGACTACTGCTTCTTCCCACGGTTCTAATGGCTCTAACCCATCAGGCGATTTGAGCGCCAAAATTGCTCCGCCGCGACCTGACCGCAACACAATGAATGGTAGAGAACCCAATTTGCAGCCGCCTCCGGAAGAACTCAACGATGAGATGATGAGTGCTGTAAGGACGCTGCTACTGGGAGTGGGTGAAGACCCGGAACGGGAAGGCTTACTCAAAACGCCTAAGCGAGTAGCAGAAGCAATGCGCTTTCTTACCAGTGGCTATACTCAGTCGCTAGAAGACCTTGTCAACGGAGCTATCTTTGATGAGGGTCACAACGAGATGGTTCTTGTCCGGGATATCAATGTCTTTAGCCTCTGCGAACACCATATGCTGCCATTTATGGGTAAGGCGCACGTCGCCTATATCCCTAACCAAAAAGTGGTAGGTCTTAGCAAGCTTGCTCGGATTGTTGAGATGTATTCTCGCCGCTTGCAGGTACAGGAACGGCTGACGCGCCAGATTGCTGAAGCGGTGCAGACGATTCTTGAGCCGAAGGGAGTCGCTGTTGTCATGGAAGCTACCCATATGTGTATGGTAATGCGAGGTGTCCAGAAGCCCGGTTCTTGGACTGTTACCAGTGCGATGGTCGGCGTATTTCAGGACGAGCAAAAAACTCGTGAAGAGTTTCTTAATTTAATTCGTCACCAACCCGCTTTCTTTTAAGCGTTGTTGGCAGTAACAGCAGGGAGATTTCGCTCCTCATCAAGAGAAAACTCCTAATTTCTTAAAGTAGGGACACGGCAAGGCCGTGTCCCTATAACGGTTAATGGATCGGGTTTTTATACCATTTGGTTCATAAAGCGCTACATTAACAATTCCCCCACCCCCCGATAAATTGGGAGGCTAAGAAGTCTAGATGTTGCAAACAAAAGAACAAAATGGTTTTACAATCAGCATCCCCCCATTTGCTGACGCACTTGAGAAAGAGCATACCAAGTCTTTTCACCAACAATTCCATCTACTAATAAACCGTTGCGTTTTTGGAAGAAACTAACAGCAGCATCGGTGCGTGGCCCAAATACGCCGTTAATTTCATCATTAAAGTCACCGGCTACAAATAGCACCTGCTGAAGTGTGATTACCGCTTCACCTTTAGCTCCGCGCTTCAGCATGGGCATATTAACCGGAGCGCCTGTATAAAGTGCTTGCCAAGTCAACGGCCCGACAATGCCATCTTCTTTGAGAAAAACCCAATTCTGAAAAACAATGACGGCATATTCTACTTCTTGATTAAAAATTCCGTGAATCGCTCCGAAATAAGCGCATCTATCAGTTAATATTTGTTGTAATTCTCTAACTACCGATCCAGAGCTGCCTAACCCTAGAACGGGTTTATTAAACTGAGCTTGATTCGTGAAGGTTTGATTGGATTCGTTAGCAAGCATGATGTGGAGTCCTTTGGATTTGTTGGTGTTCTACATCTCCAAAGTACTTTTAAGAAAGTGCTTGTCACTTCGCACAGTCGGGTAAACTAACTGGATTGGTTTGCTCTCGTTCTATCTGTTCACCCATTAGCAGGAGGCGATCGTGCCAAAAGAGCGAAGCTCCCTACAACTTGAACCGTGTTCCCCGCAGTTTCTCAAACAAATCTGCAACTCGATTTAAATCTTTATCTCCAGGCGATCGCTCAACGCCACTCGATAAATCAATCCCGCTAGGATGCAGTTGCGCGATCGCGTCCAAAATATTGTCTGGTGTCAAGCCACCGGCAAGCAACCAGGGACAGCTAGGATTGAACTGTTGGAGGTTCTTCCAGTCCAACGTTTTGCCAGTACCTCCCAACATTTGGGGATGATAAGCGTCCAGCAACAAGGTATTCGCACACTCTGCATAGACATCTGCCTGAGTTAAATCCTCTAGAGTTTTCACTCTCAGCGCTTTGATGATTTCCACGCTGGGCAGCAATTGGCGCAACTGACGGCAAAATTCTGGTGTTTCTCCGCCATGTAACTGCACGCCTGTCAAGTTAGCGACGGCGACACATTGATAGATTTCTTCCAGCGTTGTGTTGGCAAAGACACCAATCCGCTCAACGTCAGGGGGTAAGCGTTCCATCACGGAGCGGATTTGAACTGCACTGACGTAGCGCGGGGACGAGGACACGCAAATAAATCCTAGGGCGGTTGCTCCCAGTTGCGCGATCGCTTGCCCCTGATCTGGTTTGGTAATCCCGCAAATCTTGACTCGCATTAAATTTTTTCGATTTGTATCAAAAATTAATATAACTGTTAACTGTTAAAACAAATTCCGACTTTTTACTAAGAGGTTTCTATAATACTTTGGGTTTTGATATTTGTGTCCAAGCAGGAGACAAGAACTTGATTCACTTGACAATACTCGCCGCTGTACAATCTACCGTTCCCGCGACCCCATCGTGGACTCCAATGGTCGGATTGGTGATGATTCTGTGCAACCTGTTGGCGATCGCCATCGGTCGCTTCGCTATCCAGAAGCCAGGAGTAGGGCCAGACCTGCCCCTGGCTAAACCCGCTTTGTTACGCAATTTTACAGTGCCTGAACTCCTAGCGACAATGAGCTTCGGTCACATTATTGGAACAGGCGTCATCCTCGGATTAACCAACGCAGGTGCCCTTTAAAAGGCCATTGTTTCTGCTTTGGGTGACTTAAAAATTTAGCTCATCCATCAGGAAGAATCAACAGTTCCCTCCGCGTTTTATAATCCCTTCGTTGCTGATTTTATCAAAGCAGGAGAAAAGAAATTGATTGACTTAAGTTTACTTGCAGCATTGCAGCAGACAGTTCCTTCAACACCAACAATCGGCCCTGGTGTATTCATTGTCATGACTGCTTTCAACATTCTGGGTCTTTTTCTGGCCCGCAACGCTGTCCAAAAGCCGGGAGTTGGCCCTAAACTGCCTTTCCCACTGCCTGGTTTTGGTAAGAACTTTAGCGTCGCTCAATTTATTGCAGGTTTGAGTTTTGGACACATTCTGGGAACAGGTGCCATCTTGGGACTGACCAATACGGGTCTCCTTTAGAAGCCATCGCTCGATAATAACTGTCTTTTCAGTGAAGTTAGTAGAGTGGGCGCTGCTCACCAATTACCCCAAAGGTCGGCAAGGCTCACTCTCCTACTTCACGCTTCATTTTCCATGCTTCTACAAGAGCCGTCGTATATCCTGGTAAGTGCAAGGATTAGATGGGAAAGTTTGATGCAGGCAGCTTGGCGAGTTGGCGCTCTATTCGGAATTCCGCTATTTATAGATTATTCGTGGTTTTTTATTTTAGCTTTGATCGCCTTTGCGAATGCCCTGGATTTCTCACCCGTCTTGGGTCCAGTCCTCGGCGGGGGTGCGGGATTATTAATGGCTTTATTGCTGTTTGGTTCGGTTTTACTGCACGAACTGGGTCACAGTTTAGTCGCGCGATCGCAAGGGATTGAAGTAAATTCGATTACTTTATTTCTCTTTGGCGGGATTGCAGCGATTGACCGGGAATCCAAAACCCCAGAAGCAGCCTTTCAAGTCGCGATCGCTGGCCCTGCGGTCAGCCTAGTGCTGTACTCGCTATTTTACTTAGTGGCTCATGGACTGCCAATCTCCGGTATCGTGCAGGTCATGGCATTAGACTTAGCAAAGATTAACCTAGTCTTGGCTTTATTCAACCTGATTCCCGGTCTCCCCTTAGATGGCGGACAAGTTGTGAAAGCAGCCGTGTGGAAGTTCACCGGAGACCGCTTTCAGGGCGTCCGTTGGGCAGCCAAAAGCGGTTTAATTTTAGGTTGGGGCGCGATCGCTGTCGGAGTGGCGATTATTGCTTTCAAGGATCAGTGGTTCAGTGGCTTCTGGATTTCCTTACTCGGCTGGTTTGGGATTCGCAACGCCCGTTCCTACGACCAGATGACCACCCTCCAAGAATCCTTACTCCAGATCGTGGCGAAAGACGCCATGACCCAAGAATTTCGGGTGGTGGATGCGAACAAGACCTTGCGCCAGTTTGCCGATGAGTACATTTTGGAAGCTTCCCACTTTCCGGTTTACTTTGCGGCGAGTGAAGGTCGCTATCGCGGTTTAGTCTCTGTTGAAGATTTGCATTTCGTAGAGCGCGGTCTGTGGGAAACGCAAAATTTGCATAGTATTGTGCATCCCCTGACGGAAATTGCTACTGTTGAAGAGAAAATGCCTTTGGTAGAAGTAATTAACTGCATGGAAGCCAAGCAGTTAAATTGGATTACTGTCCTCTCACCGGCTGGGACAGTCGCCGGTATTATCGACCGGGGCGATGTTGTCCGCGCTGTTGCATCGAAGCTGAATTTACTCATTTCTGATGCAGAAATCAAGCGGGTCAAGGCAGAAGGCAGCTATCCGCCGAGTTTGCAGTTACAAGCGATCGCAAAATCAACAACTGATTAATTGACACTAGAAAACGAGTCTGAATATGCTCATACAGCACTTCCAGATGCTCGCACGCTACAACACGCTGGCAAATCGCAGACTTTATGAAGTTTGCACTCGGCTGGATGATGTAGAACGTAAGCGCATCAGACCCGCCTTCTTTAAAAGTATTCACGGGACGCTGAATCACATCATGATAGGCGATCGCATTTGGTTATCGCGGTTTGAGGGCAAAGAAGTCCCCTCAACCGGACTTGACGCAATTCTCTATAAGGATTTCGACAAGCTTACCAAAGCGCGTGTATTAGAAGATGAGCGCATCGAAGCCTTCTCAGATAGTTTAAACGACGAATTCTTGAGCGGTACGATCAAGTACCGCAATAACCAAGGAAATATTTATATCGATCCGGTTGATTTGTTGATCGCACACTTTTTTAATCACCAGACCCACCACCGAGGACAAGTTCACGATCTGTTAACGCAGACTGAAATTGCCCCGCCAGTTCTAGATATGCACCGAGTTATCCGACCTGGCGTTGCTGAAAGAGTAATGCTAGATTTGGTATAATAGAAGGATGAAATGCCCTGAATGTAACTCCACTCAAACCGCTAAGAACGGACATCGTCGAGGCAGACAGTGCTATA